>CAZHQV010000121.1:0-6273 GCA_964534285.1 uncultured Dehalococcoidales bacterium | reverse complement strand
AAATCGGCTGCCACGGGATCGCCCCCGGCACCTTTGCCCAATGCAATAGCCAAGCCCGACCTAGCTTTGATCCTTTGAAAAGCAACAGTCTCTACTACACCGCGAAGGTCTACTGAGCCAAAAGTGGTGTTAGGCACCTCGATACCCACCATCGACTTGCCAGGCACCGGCGCTTCAATCCTGATACTAGACACAGCCAACGCCAAAGCTAAATCACTTGCTAGCGAAGTAATGCGGTCCACCCTGACTCTCGTCCTTGACACCTCCTCCAACCTCACTTGTGTGTTGCCGTTCTTGCCCCTTTCCTTGATCTCCTTGTACCTCCGATCCCAGCCAGGCTCAACGCCGAATTGTGTGACGGTAGGACCAGCATTAATTTGAACGACTTTGCCTTCTACACCGTAGCTAGCCAAGGCCTCTTCTATCAATTCTGCTCGTCTCTCAATATCATGCTGGTCTAGCTTCGCCTCAGTTGGCTTGTCCAGAATATCAATAGCGGGAATCTGCCAACCGCTAGGAGTCAGAATTGGCCCATGTTTTCCCACCTCGTACTTTACCTCAGGAACTGCAACGCGCTTTGCAGCACCAACTTGCTTTGCTTCCTCTTCGCTCCGCTCGGAGCTTCGGCTCGCTGCACTAAGATCGCCTGCCTCAGGAGATATAGTCTGCGGAGCAGGCCGGGAATGGACGAGCGCAGGGCGCGGCCGTGGAAGCGCGGTGAGGAAACGCCAGACGCGTCTAGATGTCTTCGTCACCACACGCCAAGCCTTGCGAGGGACCACAAAGATGACCCCTAATACGACAAGCCCAGCTATTACAAGCAGCCCAAGGGTAGTTGAAGTGCCTATCATACCCTGGCCAAATCTACCTCCCAGGCCGAAGAAGGAAAGCATGCCCCATACGGCCAAAGCGAGCATAGTACCCCCGACATAGCAATTCCACCGCTTTCCTGCAGTACGGAACTGCCCTCGCCATACCACCCAGATTGCTACACCCAAAGCAATAGCTATTATGATTAGGCCAAACCCAAACAGTGTTACTAGCCTTCCCCATATCACAGCACCCCACCAGTACAGTAGCGCTACCACCACAATAAGCAATATGAGCCTTCTTACCACAGGTGAACCCACAAAAGCGAAGAAACGCTTCCACACTGGGCGGTATTCCATCGCCTTTTGCTTTGGCCTGGACGTGACTCTCCGATTTGCCTTGCGCATAGAAGACTGTGCTTACTGGGTTGCTAATCCCGACATTTATTCGCTGGGGAACATCAACTCTAAAGCAAACTTAGTTGTTGAGCTTCTGCCGGAACTTCGGCGCCTTTGGCAAACAGATCTAGCGCTCGGGGAATCTGCAGCATGTCAGTCTCGATGATCTGGCGCAGACTGTTCTGGTGAAGAGCAGCAGCCGGGTGATACATAGGGCAGCAAATGAAGTCGCCTATTCTCCGCGCTTTGCCGTGAACCTTGCTTATGCTCTCATTGGGGAGGTATCTGGCTAAGGAATAGCGGCCCAAAGTAACAATCACTTTCGGTCGGATTATCTCTACTTGGCGGTCAAGCCACTTGCGACAAGTCTCTATTTCCTTGGGCAACGGATCTCGATTCTGGGGAGGACGACACTTAATCACGTTACCAATATAGACCTGCTCTCTCTTCAGGCCAATCGAAGCTAGTAATTGATCCAAGAACTGTCCTGCTGGTCCCACAAAAGGACGTCCTTGTTGGTCTTCATGCCATCCCGGCGCCTCACCGATAAAGAACAATTCAGCATCTTCTGGACCCTCACCTGGCACTACTTTGAGGCGATGTTTCGCTAGTTCACAATCCCGGCAATCGGCAATGTCCTTACAAAGGTCAGTTAAAGCTGACATCCAAGGCAAATGGTAGCACAGCTACCCTTAGCGGTCAATTTACATCTTAGCCAAAACAAATCCAATAACAAAGCCCAGGATAGCTATGGAAATAGCCAGATAGAGCCTGTCCCTCGCAAGGGCAAAGGCAACCGCACCCAAAACGATGCCCAGCAGCGGGGTCAATAGGAGAAGGAAGATGCCCACGGCGATGATAGTCAGCGGCGCTGGGCGGCCATCAAAAACGTCAGGCAGCGAAAAGACAAAGCTATCTGGCTCAATCCCTCTTATGCCGCAAAGGATAGCGCCAAGAACCAACAGAACGACTGCAACGCATATCGCTATTCTCAGACCAAGAGCAATCCAATTGTACAGGCGGCTGTCCTTGTCCATACTACAGGCCTCCAGTAACTCCTCTGGCTATCATGATTGCCGCAATGACAAACACGATGACGGCAAAAGTACGCCCTAGCACTATCCCCTTTGCTCTTGGAGCCAGCCTAGACCCCAATTGAGCGCCCAAGAAGGCACCGATAGCAACGGGCGCTACTATGACCGGATATACGTAACCGTGGTGGCAGTAGACGAGAGAACCACCCAGCGCAGTGATTCCCATTATGAAGCTACTGGTGCCAATGGCTGCCTTTATCGGCATCTGCATTAGGCGATTCATTGCCGGCACTTGAATGACCCCACCACCTATTCCCAGCAAGCCTGAAAGCCCGCCAGCTAGTAACCCCGCACCCAGACCCTGAGGCAATCGCCTGACGCGATAACTAACCACCTCATTCAAACCGGGGTCATAGAAGGAGCCATACAGAGCAATTGTCGAACTAGCATTATCGGGGCCTCTTGCATCTCGCTGAGACAAATCCTCCTCTTGCATGGCAGGCTGGCGGACCATCATACGATAGCCAACATAGAAGAGGAGGGCAGCAAAAACAATGGCTAATACCTGAGAGCTAAGGTAAGCAGCTAGAAAGGCACAACCGATAGCGCCGACGAGTGCAGCCGCCTCTAACAGGATACCTACCCTGATATTGGCAAACCGGTTCCTAACATAGGCAGCCGCCGCTGTAGTTGAAGTAGCAACAATGCTTACCAGGCTGCTAGCAATAGCTACGTGAATAGGCAGGTGCGCCAGAACGGTAAGCATTGGCACAATGAAAATGCCGCCGCCTATCCCCAAGGTGGACCCTACAAGCCCAGCAGCAAACCCTATCCCACCTAGCGCCCAAAGATTTATCTCTGTCAAAGTCTCTCTTTAGTAATACAGTTGATAATAATTCAATGTGGTTACGGTTAACAAGTCCCCATAATACAATTCTGGGAGTGTGGCCAGAACACAATGTGGATTAGAATGATATCGCTATCTTCAGCAGAAAACAGCGGAGGGTTCTACCGGTTGGCCTTACTGCTAAGAGATTCCTCCAGCTTTGGCGGAATGAAGGCCGCAGGTCTTATGATGAGGGCGTAGCCCCATTCTAAGAGATGAATAGAGCTTCCAAGGCAGCTTGCTACTCCAGAATGAATCTGTCCACAGCCTGGTGACCCCGTCGGCCTGCAAGTTGCGCTCCAAGGAAACAAAAGCAAGGACCGAGGGCCAACGAGCTACATATTCAAGCCAGCACCACGCCACATAAGAGAAACCAGAGCGTTAGGCAACAAGACAAGCAACGAGTCCCCTGGACACGCGGAGCCGCTCAGCTGAACTCAGGGAACTCCATGTCAGCGAGAGTCGATCCGGCAGTCTCGCGAACATCGTCATGAGGGCTGCTCAACAACTGACGCAGGGCATGCCTGGCCTTAGGCTCGCCTATCTTTTCCAAGCTCCTACAGGCTGCCTGACGGACTTGTGTATCCCCATCGTGGGCCAAACGCAAAAGATGAGGCACCGTTTCCTCTAAGCCCAACTCGCCACAGGCTTCAGCCACCTCGTACCTTACCTCGGCCGCAGCACTGTCCATTTCCTCAACAAGAATGGGTAACCATGCCAGATCACAATTACGCCCCATAGCATATAAGGCGCTAGCCTTAAGCTCAATGTTGCCACTGTTGTAAGCTTCTTGAATGAGCTCCTTCACCCGAGGCATGCCGAAGAAACTGATCGCCTCCAGAGCTCGGCGCTTAACTCCAGGGGATTCCGTTCTGTCTTCTACTACAGCCAGCAAAACGGAGTACACTTCTTTCGCTCGATCAGGAGGAAGCTTACCCAGTTCAGCTTGCAAGGCAAATTGGCTCAAGACAGTGGCTGCGGCCGCTCTGGTTTCGTCGGAAGGGTCCTCCTTGAGTAACCTAAGCAGAGGTGAAATAATGCAACTATCCTCTTCTCCCTCCAAACCAAGGACCGCCTGGAGCCTAACATCCTCATCACGATCTTCAAGGCAGGCGAGAAACACATTGCTGAAATCGAGGCTAAGATTATCTTCGCCAAGATCAACAAGGTGAGCTGTAATTTGGCGCCTACGCTCCAGTTCTACATTCGCCCACGCTTGCCCAAAAGAATCTAGCTCCTCTCTTGTCAGATTAGATAGTTGCATCAGTTGAGAATCCACTAACTCCCGACTTGCATCAAACACCGGTCGCATCTGCTCTTCAAAGGAGAACTCATTCTTCCTGCTCTTCATCGTCTTCACCTCTTTCCCAAATGGGTTCGGTAAAGTGTTCAATGAATTCGGCTGCAGCCTGCTTGGCCAACCTGTCCATCTGCCTTTCGGATTGCACCGCCGAGTCGCTAAGCTCAGCAAGGTCGATTTCAATTCCAAGCATCCTGCATAGAACCTCAAGCACAGCCAAAGAAGCCTTAGGATTCGGTATTTGGACGGCATACGTTGGCACTTCGCCTAACAAGCAAATACCCTCGATGCCCCGCTCTCTAGCTGCGCCCAAGAACAAACCATTCAATCCAGCGATGTGTAGGTCGCCTTTAAGAACAATATCAAACCTTTCCAGAGTCTCGCTCAGTTCAGTATTCGTGGCTGCTCCCCAGACTTTCAGCTCTTCCGTATGGTGAATTCTGGCCACCGCGGCAGCGCAGCTATACACCCTTTGCACTTTCAACCTTTGGGCCACATCCAAAATGCACTGGGCCAACTCATACCCCTTCGAGCTGGGTTGTTCCTCGCCAATAAACAACAATAGGCCATTTCCAGATACGGCATCCTGCCAGTAGTAGAATTTGCTCTGAGGAAAACGAGGAGCTTCAACTACGTTGTCTTTTACTATAATGCCCGTTGGCTCAAAGAACTGAGTAGGCTCGATTTCCCCGATTTCCTCGGCATCCAACTTTCGTCTCAAGTAGTCCGCTGCTATCACAGAGACATTGCCAATGCCAGGCCAGGAAGCAAACAGAACGCAAGCCGCCGGACTTGGTTCCTTATAGAGCCTTATTACCTCTTTCATTGCCTATCTTCTCCTCCTCCCTTTGCTCATAGTCATTATCCTTTCACTGCCACTGATAAGCTAGGGCAATACAGGCAAGGAGTTCGCAAAATGCCACCAACCCATCTGGCCTCTTTGCCTATGCCCAAAAGCTCTCCCAGGACCTGATATGTATTGCCAGCAATCATCGTATCTTTTACCCGCCCCACCATTTCCCCATTCTCCACTTTGTAGCCGAGCAAGACATTCCCACCAAAGTCACCCGCCAGAAGGTTACCTTGGTCGGCACCTATCACTTCCTCAACAACCAAGCCTTCCTTCATGCTCTTTACCATATCCTCAAATGGGATATCTCCTTCATCAATGATGAGTGAACTAATGCCGGGCCTGGGCAAGGCGTTGCCAGTTCGCCTCCCACTGCCGGTGCTGCGAGTATTAGCTAAGGCAGCTGTCCTGAGATCGTAAAGGAAATTTGATACAACTCCATTGCCGATGAGTGGCAGCCTTTGACTGGGCACCCCCTCATCATCACAGGGGCCACTAGCTACCTGGTAGGGCAAGGTGGCATCATCCCAACAACAAAGCCTTTCATCGAAAACCGCTTTCCCCAGCTTGTCCTTAAGCGGCGAGATCCCTTCGAAGACCATCTTGCCGTTGAAAGCCAGTGCCAAAGGTAGCATTAAGACGCTCTCCACGCCCATAGGGGTGAAAATCACGGGCAATGACCCAGGGGATACGCTTGCTCTCCCTTTGGCCAGCTCCAACTGCCTGATAACTCTACCCGCCAGAATATCAACATTTCGTATGGGATTGCAGGAGCTTTCGCCATCCCCAACAAAAAGCATGTCGCTGTCCCGAACAACTACCCCATCTACGTTTAGGTGAAACACACTCTTATCATAACTTGTTTCCCCACCCCGTGAGTTAGCTATGTGGACCGAGCCCACGCCCTTCACCACCTCTGCATCGCAAACGATATCGGGGGTATTGGCCCGTATGGCCGCTATAATCTCGTTACCAAGGCCGACCATGGAGTCGAT
>CAZHQV010000120.1:0-6290 GCA_964534285.1 uncultured Dehalococcoidales bacterium | reverse complement strand
GGTCAATTGTGATGGGGAGCAGTTCGTTCACCCCCTAGAGGCAAGAGATACGGAAGCCTCAGCCGAGATTCGAGAATGCAAGGAGCGTGGCAAAGGGGTGACCACGCCAACAGGGGAAGTCGGCCTTTGGCTGGATTCACCGATGATTGACATAAAACGAGGGGCAGGCACTATCAGAAGGGAGCTGCCAGCTATGGTTCGCCAGTTTGCCCGCTTTGACATAGACATAACAAAGGAACCAATTTTGGTCTACCCCACGCTTCATTACCAAAATGGGGGGATTGTGATTAAGGCGGATGCCTCTACCCCCGTGCCTGGGTTATTCGCAGCGGGTGAGTGTGAAGGCGGAGTGCATGGCAGGAACAGGCTCATTGGCAACTCTACTCTGGATTTGTTTGTCTTTGGGAGGAGAGCAGGGAGAGCAGCAGCTAAGTGGGCTAAGGAAGTGAAGCTAGGCAAACTGACCTTGGACCATGTACGCAAATGGCAGCAAGAGATCAAGAAAGCAGGTCTGGAGAATATGCCTGTTTCTCCTATGCTGTTACCTAATTATGCCAATCAGGAACGGCCTGTGCCTGGCTTTCAGCCGCTTGGGCAGGTAAGCCGTTACACGCCCTTTGGTGACAGAGCTGTACGCTGGATTTGAAAGGGGGAACGACATGCCACTACGTGAGCAAACGGATGTTAAGGAAATTGAGTCTATCTTAAATACGATATTGAACGTCAATAGTCCACCTGTAGCTCGGTGTAGGCTCCTTTCCAGCGGGTTCAATCCTGGCCATGCTCTAAACATAGCTGAAGATATTGGGGGACATAAGGAATGTATCGCGTGTGGATGCTGTGTAGATGCCTGTCCCTTTCTGTTTCGCGAGCCCTCTCGGCGCGAAAGGACAGAGCAGCGAACATCCATGGCGCTGGAAACCATAGTCGGTGCTGACTGTGACCAATGTGATGCGTGTGTTCTAGCTTGTCCCCAAGTCGATACCACCATCAAAAACTACGTGGTCAACCGTCGCATGATAGAAGTGATGTCTCGGCTTGAGCAGAGAATAGGGGATGAAGATGAGCCTGATCTGGATCTGTTCGTGGAGGAAGCTGTAGCCTAGTGACCGTGACGCGCGAGGCAATCTCAAGGGGGTGTTAAATGGACTTTGAGATACCTGAGGAATTGAAGATGGTTCAAAGCATGGTGAGGGAGTTTGTAACCGATCAACTGAAACCGTTAGAGAGAAGCATTCTGGGGCGGGCAGCCGACTTGAGCGATGCCACCATGTACCTTCCGCTCGAGAAAGAACAAGAATTGATTGAGCTGGTCAAAGGTTTGGGCTTGTGGGGGGTCAGCGTGCCCGAGGAGCTGGGCGGCGCTGGATTGGATACCTTGGGCAATTGTCTGGTTGAGGAAGAGCTGGCTCAGACAATCGTGCCATTCAGTTTTGGCGACGTTACTCCTGTTCTTTTCGACTGCAGCGAGGAACAGAAGGCGAAATACTTCACGCCGGTATTTGACCGGCAAAGGTATGCCTACCTGGCATTGCTGGAACCTGGAAGAGAAGCGTCTGATGTTGATAGGCTCGAGTTCCGGGCTGAGAAGAAGGATGGCGGCTATGTTCTTAATGGTAAGAAGGTCTCCCTCTCCAGGCCTGGAGAGGACTATTTCGCCGTAGTTTTCGCCGTGACCGAGGCTGCGGAAACGCCAAGGAGCGGAGTGACTTGCTTCTTAGTGGATAAGGATAGTCCCGGGTTCTCGGTGAGCAGTGATGGAGAGAAGACAGGATGGGAAGCTCAAGTCAGGGAACCGATTTTCCTGGTTTTTGACCATTGCCAAGTGCCTATGGAAAGCATCTTGGGGGAGGAGGGGAATGCTTTCCTCTTGGGTAAGAAGTGGCTTCCTTTGAGGCGTCTGGTAAGGAGTGCTAGGTGTGTAGGAGCAGCTCAGCGCATACTTGAAGAAGCGACAATACAAGCTCAAAGCTGGCAGTCGTTTGGCCAATTCATTTCCGGACGGCCAAGCGTTCGAGCAGCGCTAGCCGACATAGCCACAAGCATTCACGCCGCCAGGCTCGTAGTCTTCCAGGCTGCTTGGAAAGCGGATCGAGGAGACTCGATACGCCGTGAAGCTGCTATGGTGAAGCTATTCGCCACGCAAATGATTCACCTGGTTGCCGACAATGCCGCTCACATTTTCAATGCTCCGGCACACGTTGCCGGGATGCCTATGGAGATATTCTGCCGTAATGCCTCGGCAATGAGCGCTACCAATTTCGCCTTACAGCTTCAGAGGAACATTGTCGCCAGGGATATACTCAAAGGACTGAAGATATGAGATGTGACCCTTTTTCTCCTTGTCTGGGGAAGATTGAGAGAAGGGACCTCCCATGATGCAAAGTGAACTTGCCTTCACGCCAGCATGGAACCTGGCGAAGATGATCCAAAGGAGGGAGGTTTCTCCGGTAGAGCTAGTAGACCATCTTCTAGAGAGGATGTCCCACCTTAACCCCAAACTTAATGCCTATCTTACCGTTTGCGAAGATGGGGCCAGGGCTGCTGCCAGGGAGGCGGAGAGAAGGGTTATTAAGGGAGAGGATCTCCCTCCGCTTCACGGGGTTCCCATCTCAATAAAAGACCTTTTGTTCACAAAGGGGATTCGCACCACAGGTGGCTCATTAATCCACAAGGATTTCATTCCTGTTGAGAATGCGGTGGCAGTGGAGAGACTTCGTAACGCTGGGGCTATAATTCTGGGCAAGACGAACACCCCGGAACTGGGGCAGTCATCCACTACGGAGAATCGGCTAGGCGAAGACTGCCGCAACCCTTGGAACCTGGAGCGAACTTGCGGAGGGTCAAGTGGGGGAGCGGCGGTAGCAGTTGCTTCGGGTCTGGGCCCTCTGGCGCTGGGAAGTGATGCGGGAGGTTCCGTTCGTGTTCCCGCTGCTTTTTGCGGCGTATATGGTCTCAAGCCCAGCCACGGGAGGGTTCCGCTTTACGGGGGATTTGGCAACATGCCTCTTTTTGCCACCATTGGCCCTATCTCCAGGACGGTTCGCGACGCTGCTCTTATGCTCAGCGTTATCTCGGGGCATGACCCCAGGGATCCCTGTTCTATGAAAGAGGAATCACCTGATTTCTTGGCGGCGCTTGAAGGGGAGATGGGGGAGTTGAACATCGCCTGGAGTCCTGACCTGGGCTTCGCTAAGGTTGACCCTGAAGTTAGAGCCATAGCTTCAGCAGGCGCTACCCTCTTTGAGTCCTTCGGGTGCAAGCTTGAGGAAGCGTCACCGGATATAGAGGAGCCCTTCCCTATCTTTGCTCCTATTGTCCTGGCGGACGAATATGCGGTATCGGGGCAACTCCTGGAGGGGGATGTTGATAAACTTGTGCCCTACGTCAAGTCAACTCTAGTGGCAGGCAAGCAGGTGACGGGCTCTGGATACTCCCAAGCGCTGAGAGCTCTGGAACGCTTCAGGCTCAAGATGGCGCTCTTTTTCGAGAGGTTTGACCTCCTCGTCACTCCAAGCACCGCGGTCGTTGCTTTCCCTCTAAGACAACGACCTCGTGAGATAGATGGAAAACCGGTGGGCACGCTGTGGGGTCCCTTCCCATTTACGGTTGCCTTCAATATGAGCGGACAGCCGGCAGCTAGTGTCCCGTGTGGCTTCTCAAGTGATGGGCTGCCCGTAGGTCTTCAGATCGTGGCGCGACCTGGAGAGGAAGTGACACTACTCCGGGCCTGTGCTGCCTTTGAGGAAGCGAGACCGTGGCATGACAAAATACCGCCTTCTGCTCAAATCCACGCGGCTGCGTAGAAAGGAGGATAGGCATGGCTGAAGCCAAGAGAATTGCACTGCCATTAACTGATGAGGCGTTGAAAGACCTGAGAACAGGGGATAGCCTTTTGCTCACTGGCGTCATGTACGTGGGTCGCGATGCTGCGCACAAGAGGATGGTTGAAGCTCTAGATAAAGGTCAACCTCTGCCAATTGATATTAAGGGGCAGGTGATATACTTCATGGGCCCTTCTCCGGCCAGGCCAGGGAGGCCGATTGGGTCTGCTGGTCCCACTACCAGTGGCCGGATGGATGCTTACTCCCCTCGCCTCATAGCTGAGGGGCTGAAAGGGATGATTGGTAAAGGCTTGCGCTCCAAGGCGGTGAAGGATGCCATGGTAGAAGGTAAAGCGGTATATTTGGGTGCCATAGGTGGTGCCGGCGCTATCATTTCCAAGAGCATTAAGAAGGCAGAAGTAGTAGCCTACGAGGACCTGGGAGCTGAGGCGCTTCGCCGGATAGAAGTAGAGGACTTCCCTGTCACAGTCATAAATGACATCTACGGCGGCGACCTTTATGAGGAAGGGAAAGCTAAGTATCAGGTCAAAGCCTAGCTGAATACCAGATTTCGGCAATAAACCCGGTGGCCTACTCCTAAGTCAAGCGGCTATTCTGAGACATTTCCCTTCATCTAGGGTAATAACCCTGCCTGGTCTCCTCTGGCCCCCACACATATATGCTTCGATGTTCGACGTTGGCGACCGTTAGGAAGAAGGGAAGGCTAAGCATGGGCTGACAGTTGCTAGTGAGGGCTCTCATGTCTCAGAAAACCGACTCCGTCAACCTTTGGCAGGTCGCCTCAATGCGTGAGTCGTGCAGTAGTGTGAGTTTCGGTAACCCCGCTGAGATTGCTTCGCTTCGCTCGCAATGACGATGACGGGGATCTGTAGTGAGAAGAGGAGCCGATTGCGAAGAGCGTCAGCGACGCGGCAATCTCATTGTCCCTAGTCCGTGTGTAGCGCTACATCACGCGCGAGGTGAGCCTTCATAACCTACACTCACGGATTAGGGGGTCGCGCCTTGTTGGGGTCTCCTCTTTTGCTAATCCACAAGCCTGCTGACCTTGGGTGACGACACCTCGCGGCTTTGGTTCATCAGTCGTGGTCAGAAATGGGGGGATACAGGTCAGCCCGCTGTTTGACATGTGTGGTGCCTTATTGTAGTCTAACTTTGGGGAAGAGATGCCTAGAAAGGGGACAACAATTCAAGGAGCTGGCGGAAAGGCAGGATTGGACATAAGCCTGCAGAATGTAATCGATGGCATAGGAGATAAGCTTTTTGTGATCGACAGTGAATACCGTGTCAGGTTTGCCAACTTGGCGATGAGGCAGAACCTGGCAGAAGGCAGAGCGTTCGTCGGGGAGCACTGCTACGAGGTCTTTGAGGACAGGAATAATCCCTGCAGTCCACCCTTATGGAATTGCCCGCTTAGGAAGGTAGTCCAGAGCGGCAGCCCAACGACGATTATTTCTCCTGACCAGGCCGACGCACTACCTGACAGGTACGTCAGAATAACGCTTTATCCCCTTAGGGACAGCCAAGGTAATACGAATGCAGTTGCCGAACTGAGAGAAGATGTTACTGCGGAAAGGGAACTGGAGAATCAGATTCTGAGGCGTCATCACCATCTCCACGCGTTGAGCCGTATCTCCAGCGCCACGAGTGGATTGTGGGACTTGGATGTCATTCTTGATATAGCCCTTGACACTGTGCTCGAGATCGTCGACGCTACGACAGGGGGGGTACTGTTTTTGAACGAGCAAACTCAGATGCTGAATTACCGCGTGTATCGTGGTCTATCTGCCAAATATGTTGAAAAGATGCAGATGGGCCTAGGTGAAGGAATAGCAGGAAGGGTAGCCCAAACTGGTGAACCCATTGTACTGGAAGATATTTCCAGGGACACACGGGCTGTTCATCCGGATCTTATCAGCACGGAAGGCCTTAGGGGGTTCATCAGCGTTCCCTTGAAAGCAATGGATAGGGTCGTAGGCGTGATGAATATTGCCAGCCACAGGCCGGGCCGCTTTTGTGCCGACGATATGTACCTGTTGAATTCAATTGGTTGTCAGCTTGGCAACGCGATTGAGCAAGCAAGGCTGTGCCAAAGACTGGAGGTCGGAAGAGAAAGATACCAGGCTCTTCTTCGACATGCCCTCACTGCCCAGGAGGATGAGCGAAAAAGGATTGCCCGCGAACTGCATGATGAGACTAGCCAAGCTCTTGCCAGCCTGACCCTGAATCTGCAAGCTGCTATTGCCACGGCGGAATCCAGGAGTTTCGTAGATGTCGACCTCATTACGAGGCTTCAAAAGACGCAATCTGTGGCACTTCACACTGTAAATGAGGTGACCAAGCTAATGAAGGAACTCCGCCCCACTTTGTTGGATGAGCTTGGACTGGCTGCGGCAATCAATCGATACGCTAGGGATAGACTTGAACCTCTAGGCACCAAGGTATCTG
>CAZHQV010000119.1:0-6301 GCA_964534285.1 uncultured Dehalococcoidales bacterium | reverse complement strand
ACTCCACCAACAACGAAAGACACTGATAGGGCAGCCACTAATCTAGCTATGACCATTTCAGCCCCGAGAATCGAGCCGGTATAGACTAGAGCCAAGATATTAGCTGCCGGAGCAACCCAGAGAAGAATGAACGCAGGGCCAATCCCAGCCCCTCCCTGATAAATGCCGCTAGCAACAGGAATAACAGTGCACGAGCACACTGATACAAAGAAGCTTCCGCCGGCAGCAATGGCGAAAGATTTGATCTTCCTGGCAGCGCTGCCTAGATAGCCAATAATTGTCTCCCGGGAGACAAACGATACTATCGCCCCAGCCAAGAGAAATGCCGGAATAAGGCATGTGACCACATGCAAAGCAACATAGTCTTTCAGGGCGTTTAGCCCGGCCAGCAAGAATTCTTCAGCCATCCGACTGCGTCAAAGGTGATGCATCAATGCACATATTCGCATATCAGGCCCAAAAAATTATTTCTGTATCACTCCCGCCCCAACTCGGACAGCGTGGCTTAACCCCTCTCTGTCCTGCAATATAATGTCCTCATTAAGCAGGGAATTGCGGAGCATTTCAGTTAGAGAGGCAGCGTAGCCATTCCCCGATTGCTCATTGATCGAATAGACTATCCACGGCCCATCCCTTCTGGACTTAACAAAGCCGACATTCTCCAGTATGCTGAGATTCCGTGAGGCACGCGACTGGGAGATGTTCAGGGCGTGCATTACCTCACAAACGCAGCATTCCCTTTCCAAGAGAACTTTCAAGATCCTAATCCTGGTCTCGTCCGAGATTGCCTTGACCGCCCTAATAAGGTTCTTCATAGTTGGTAGCATGTTCACGTATGCGCATACGCGCACACTAATTATAGGACGCGCCCGTCTTGTCTGTCAAGTCGCACACCGGAGATATAGTCGATAGTCTAGAGGCTTACGCGGGTACCGGCATTGTTAAAAAAGAACCTGTCTCCGAATTCCCGAGCCAATATGGCCGATGCTGGCAAGCCAGTGCAGTGAGACACCCCCAATCTCTGGATGTCCAACTTCTTCAAGTCAGCGACAGTCGAACTCATTCTCTCTGGAGAGGCCCCGATAAGATGCGTGCCTCCGATGACAGCGTAGATGGCCTCCACGCCGGTCAGTTTCTGGGCGTATCTCAGGGTATTAACGACTCCTCTATGAGCACAGCCCAAGATTACAATCAGTCCCCTATCAGACTTGATGAAGACCGCTCGGTCATCTTGCAGCGGATCGGGCTTGAGCTCGCCTCGCTCTTTAACGCAAAGAATAGGGTCAATTGTCTCATATTCAGTCAACATGGGTATCTCACCACTGGTAACAATGTTCTCGCTGATCCATACCGGCTCCTTGGTCAAATTGAAAGATGCCCCCGAGCTTTCTGCCGCCTCCCTGGGGAACGGAATTCCGATATATTCCTCTTTTCTGCCGGGGCGAAGAACATATTTGGCTGACCAGATATCTGGGTGGCCAACTACCTCTACTTGCTTTCTCACCAATCTGAGTATATGTAGTAAGCCACCGGTGTGATCGCGGTGACCATGGCTTAAGACAATCACATCGATTTGGGATAGGTCTATCCCCAGAGCAACCGCATTGTAAGCTGCCGAAACAGTCAATCCTGTATCCAACAGGACTTCGTGACTGCCAGTTTCGACCAAGATGCTCAGTCCCCACTCACCAAGGAGGCCCAGTCTGATGGCAGTATTTTCGCTTAGAGTAGTAATCCCAACCGGCATTTCCTAATCATTACCACGCAGTATCACCTTAATCTCGTCTCCCAGCGTCATCCTGAGGAATTCACTTGCTCTTCCGTTCTTCAACGATATTTCGAGATAACCGCTGCTCCCAATAATAGCCATAAGCCCTTCGCCCTCATCATAGTAGCGGTTTAGTCCCTCAATATATTCGCCTCCTGCCTGAACAATGATGTCCCTATGGGGCAAATCGCTGCTCTTGATATCAGTGATCAAGTTGCCAAAACAGTCAACGTGTGCAATCTGGCCAGTCAAGTCACCTCGTGAATCCAATATTGCCTGGGGGATGGGAAAGACATGAAGGGAATAGGCCTTGTCCCCAAATTCGTAGGGTGAGATTCCTAGGGAAAGGCCAGCGGCAACCGGAGCAAAAATATCCCTCCCGTGAAAGGTGGGGCTCACCGGATGCCTCCAAAAACGTGGGTCAGTAATAGCTACGGCTTCGAGTCCCTTAATAGGTGTGACTCTCTCAAGGCTTTCAGGAGACTCAGCTAAACCGCCTTCCTTATGAGGTTCTTTAGAGCGTAGATCATCAATCACATAGCTGAGAATGCCATTATCGGGGGCGACGAAAAGGGCTGAAGGAGTCTTCAATATTATTCCCTGACGTTCACTGCCTACCCCGGGGTCCACAATCGCCACATGAACGGTCTGTTTGGGGAAATGGCGATAGGCGGTATTAAGGATAAACGCAGCTTGGCGCATATTCCGTGGCTCGATGGAATGGGTAATATCAATGATATTGGCCTCAGGATTAGTGCTCAGAATCACGCCCTTCATGACGGCAACATAGGCATCGCTAAGGCCAAAATCGGTGGTCAGCGTTATTACGGCAGCCATCCTTTGTTCTCAAGGGGTGGGGCTGAGCTTCGCTATCGAGACGGCAAAAACAACGAAGATGACGCAGAGGATGATGGTGAGCTTCAATAACGTTCTTTCCATACCCCGCCGTGTTCGATACACAGAATCGGCTTGCCCGAAGATGCCTCCTATGCCCCCACCATGTAGTTGAAACAGTATAGTCACAATGAAGGCTAAGCTTACCAGTATCTGTGCAACACTGAGATAAGTGGGCAACTTATTTACCTCCCAGTTCCTGTAGCAGAACGTCCTTCACCAGGACAGGATTGGCTCTCCCTCTGGTAGCTTTCATGACCTGCCCGGTGATGAAGGTCAACGCCTGCTGCTTGCCGGCTCTGTAGTCCGACACTGCTTTTGGATTGTCTGCCATGATTTGCTTCACTACTTCCCTCACCTCAGACGAATCGCTAATTTGGCTGAGCTTCCTTTCAGCCACAATCTCGCTGGCGCTCTTGCCGGTGTAGAATATCTCCTCAAACACTGCTTTGGCTGCCGGCCCGCTAACGGTCCCCTTATCCACCAAGCCAAGCAGCTCGGCCAGGAGCTCAGGGCTCACCTTGGCGCTTTCAATGTCAATGTTAGCAACATTGAGCAGTCGGCTGAAGTCCCCCAAGAGCCAATTGCCAACCATCTTTGCCTTGCTGTAGTCCATTGACTTGACGCAGTTTTCGAAATAATCGGCCAATGCTCTAGAGGTAGTCAACAGACTGGCATCATATAGAGGCAAGCCATATTGAGCCATGAAGCGTGCCCTTCTAGCTTCAGGCAGTTCGGGAAGCATTGCCCTTATTTCCTCTATCCATTTTTTATCGAAAACCAGTGGTGGCAAATCTGGTTCGGGGAAGTAGCGATAGTCATCAGCGTATTCCTTACTCCTTTGCGTCACCGTTATGCCCCTTTCTTCCACCCATCCCCTTGTCTCCTGCACAAGCTGACCGCCTTCCTCAAGCACTGTTCTCTGTCTTCCAGATTCATATTCCATAGCCTGGTACACTGCCTTGAAGCTGTTCATATTCTTGACTTCCACCTTAGGTAGGAAGTCCCTGCTTCCCAGAGGGCGAATGCTTATGTTGGCATCACACCTAAAACTACCCTCTTCCATATTACCAGTCGAGACCCCCAGGTAGCGGAGGATATCGCGCAATTCAACAAGGTATGCCCGAGCTTCCTCAGAGGAGCTCATTTCTGGTTCACTGACGGTCTCCATCAACGGAACACCGGAGCGATTGACGTCTATCAGGCTGTAGTCTCCTCTATGCCATAACTTAGCCACATCTTCCTCAAGATGCACCCTGGTGATATTGATTCTCTTCCTGGTTCCGCTGCTGTCAATAGCCAGCCATCCTTCCTTCCCGATAGGAGCGTCATACTGGGAAATCTGGTAACCCTTCATCAAGTCGGGGTAACAGTAGTTCTTGCGGTCAAACTTCGTGTATTCAGGGATGGTGCAATTCAGCGCCAGGGCAGTCATCACCGTGTATTCCACCGCCTTCCCGTTGATAACAGGCAGAACACCAGGCATACCCAGGCAGATGGGACAAACATGAGTATTGGGCGGGGCATCAGAATAATCAGTGCTGCAAGAGCAGAACATCTTGCTCTTGGTCAGTAGCTGCGCATGAACCTCCAAGCCAATGACAGTCTCGTAGTCCACGGGTTTCGAGCTAGTATACCAGCCTTGCTGAAGTGAAACAACTAATTGACTCAGCTAACGTGACGCACGTATAATTCTCACGATTGGATTGTTTAGCTTAACGAAAGGAGGGAAAAGTGGAAAAAACAGATGTACTAATCATAGGGGGCAGTGCTGCGGGTCCTGTTGCAGGCATTACAGCGAGAAGACACTACAAGGACGCTAAGGTAACCGTTGTCCGGAAAGAGAAAGAGGGGCAAGTCTTGGTTCCATGCGGTCTTCCTTACATCTTTGGAACGGTGGGAGCACCTGAAAAGAACATAATACCGGACACATTGCTCTCAGGAAGCAATATCGATTTTATCGTTGACGAAGCCACTTCCATAGATAGGCAGGCGAAAACGGTTACCACCGCAAGCGGAAAGTCCATAGGATATGAAAAGTTGGTGTTAGCTACTGGAGCATCGCCAATCATAATTCCCATACCAGGCAAGGATTTGGAGAATGTTTTCTCTGCCCAAAAGGATGTAGACTACTTGAACGGATTGCTCAAAGTGTTGGAAGGGGTTAAAGACGTAGTCGTTATAGGAGGCGGATTCATAGGCCTCGAGTTCGGCGACGAATTAAAGAAAAGAGGATTGAACGTCACTATTGTGGAAATGTTGCCTCACTGCCTCCAGCTTGTCTTTGATGAGGATTTCTGCAATCTGGCAGAGAGTAAGCTAAAGGAAAGAGGGGTGAACATAAAGACAAATGCTCAGGTGGAGGCAATTCTGGGAGATAAGAAAGTCACGGGGGTCAAGCTTGCTACTGGAGAGGAACTGGCGGCAGATTTAGCATTCATGTGCATTGGAGTGCGTCCCAATACCGAACTAGCTCAGAAAGCAGAGCTTCAAATGGGAGAGACGAGAGCCATATGGGTTGATGAATACGGCAGGACGAGTGACAAGGACATCTTCGCCGTTGGAGACTGCGCCGAGAAGAGGTCTTTCTTCACAAAAAGGCCTTCTGCTCTAAGGCTTGCTTCTATTGCTTGCACTGAAGGCAGAATCGTCGGTGCCAACCTATTTGAATTGAGAAGGAGGAATGAAGGGGTGATTGGGAGTTTCGCCACTATCATAGGGGATTCAGGCGTAGGCCTGGCGGGTCTTACGGAGACGGCAGCAAAAGCAGCAGGTTTTGATACTGTTACAAGCGAAGTCAAGACCCCGGATAAGCATCCAGGCTCTATGCCCGGCGCTAAGGAGTTCGGAGTGAAGTTGGTGTTTGAGAGAGCAACTCAGGAAATCATGGGTGGTCAGGTTTGCGGCGGGCAAACTGTGGGTGAGGTTGTCAATGTGCTGGCAGCCCTGATACAAAACAGGATGACGGCTAACCAGGTTGCTACTTTTCAATATGGCACCCATCCTTTCTTCACCCCATCACCTATACCATACCCCATTGTCAACGCGGCAGAGGCAGCTTTGCTCAAGCTCTGATCCACGCCGAGAAGGCGGTTTCTACATGAAAGAGCCAGCCATAGTGAATGTGGAAGAAGTGGTGATTGCCGTTAAAGACGCGCGAAAGGCGGCAGCGCTCTTCAATGACCTGTTTGGCATGAAATTTGAGACCGAGTGGGATATGCCGGACGAGAACATGATAGTTAAGTCTGAAAGGATATCAGGAACTCAGCTTCAATTTGTAGAGTCAACGAGTGCTGAAGGAGTGATAGCAAAGTTCATTGAGAGCAGAGGCGAAGGGTTGAATCACATTGCCTTCAAGGTCACGAACTTGAAGGAGATGGTGAGCAGGCTAAAAGCCAAAGGTGTGAAGCTCATCCCCGAGGAGCCAATTGAGATGAAAAACCCGCTGGGGACAGGCACGTGGGCATATGTATTCATTCATCCCAGGTCTGCTTGTGGGACACTGATAGAACTGATAGAAACAAGCGGGTGAAGACCAAATTGAACTGGTTTTCCCACTTCTGCTAGAATTGAAACTGTGGGGGTATAGCTCAGTTGGGAGAGCGCTGCGTTCGCATCGCAGAGGTTGGGGGTTCGAAT
>CAZHQV010000118.1:0-6382 GCA_964534285.1 uncultured Dehalococcoidales bacterium | reverse complement strand
GCAAACGCGAGCCCGTTGAAAACATTACCGCTTGGCAGGGCTTCGATTAAGTTAACGTTGGTGGTCTGCCGGCACAGCTATTGTTTCGCTCAAATCTAATAGGGCCCCAGCGGCTACTTCGGCTACAAGCCGCTGAGAATGGCTTGTGGCAGCAGCGTTACACTCGTCATGAGCATCACCAACATTTGTCGCTCAATTTCTTGTCTTTAGGCAGCTAGCTTGGTAACTTTGGAGTGAAACAAGTTGAGTCTTTTCTCTAATTAGGTTAGCATTCTTCCAAGGAGGCAGTTTTTTGAAGCTCATACTTGTGAGACATGGTGAGACTTATTGGAATAAGGAGAGGCGTGTTCAAGGGGGCAGCAGCGATATTGAGTTAAACGATGTTGGGATAAGACAGGCTGACAGGTTGGCGTTGTTCTTAAGAAACGAGAAGGTGACTGCTGTAGCTTCTAGTCCCTTGAAGCGAGCCATAAGTACTGGTGAGGCCATAGCTAGGCCGCATCACTTACCGCTAGAAGTTGACGATGGACTCAGGGAAATCGAAGTTGGCCAATTGGAGGGATTGGATGCCTCCACTTTGAGCACAAGTTTTAGCAATTTCCTGATGCAGTGGTGGCAGGGGGGAGGCGCAGAAAGATTGCCTGGTGGCGAAAGCCTCGTTGAGCTGCAACAGAGATCTTGGTTGAGCACGCAACGTTTGCTGGCGGAGCATGGAGATGGAACAATAGTGGTCGTTAGCCACTACTTCGCTATCTTAGCTATCATGTTAGGGGCTTTAGACTTGCCGTTAAGACATTTCAGCAAGTTCAAGCTTGATCCCGCAAGTATAAGCATTCTTGAGTTCGCGGAGTATGGGACGCGCTTAGTGGTATTCAACGATACCTTTTATTGACGTGTTGTTGCAGGTACTGAAGGGTGTGGGTGCCAAGGAGATTCTGCGGATTTGCTGGGATAAGAAGTGAGCTCAATGAAAAAGGTCGAGCTAGAGTCAAGAGTCAAGGGTTTTGTCCAGCGTAACAGTCTGATTGTGCCCGGAGGAACAGTGGTTGTCGGTGTGTCAGGTGGTGCTGACTCGGTTTGTTTGCTGCACGTTCTAGCAAGACTGCAGAGCAAGGTTGACATAAGGCTTCACATGGCTCACTTCGATCATCGACTTCGGGGCGCTGAGTCCCAGGCGGATATGCGGTATGTCGCTGGCCTGGCCACCTCCCTGGGGATTCCAATTACAACTGGTAGCGAAGATGTCGCTAGTTACAAAGCTAGAAAGAGCTGCTCCCTAGAGGAAGCTGCTAGGGAGCTCCGCCATGGGTTCCTTGCCAGGGTGGCTTCCAATGTGGGTGCTGACCGAGTTGCCGTTGGTCATACCCAGAATGACCACGTGGAGACTATCCTGATGCACATATTGAGGGGGACGGGGACTTCTGGGCTGCGTGGTCTCGGGCCTTGGTCACCTATGGTGTATGACTGTCAGTCCAGGCCGGTTCCTTCAGGGGAGCGTTCCTCGTTGTCATCGCGAGCGGAGCAAAGCAATCTCTTGATAATAAGACCCCTTCTGGTTGTCACCAGAGAGGAGACTATGAGCTACTGTCAAGAACTCGACCTCGAGCCGAGGGTCGACTCCTCTAATCTGTCGCTGTCTTTTTTCCGAAATCGATGTCGTCTTGAGCTTCTGCCTTTGCTGAGGAAATACAATCCTGATGTGGATCAAGCCTTGCTTCGCCTGGCTGAAATCGCTGGGGATGATGGGGCTTTTATCGAGCGGCACGCGGTTCAATTGTGGAACGAAGTGGCTAGGCAGAATGATGGTGCTGTCTACTTGGATAAGGGGAAGATCAGCGCTCTGCCTGTAGCTTTGCAAAGACAGTTAGTAAGGCTGGCGGGGGAGAGACTTCTGGGCGACACCAGAGATATTGAGGCGAGCCATATTGAGGCGATGAGACTTCTGTTGGCTAAACCTGTGGGCAAGAGGGTTTCGTTGCCCCGCGGCCTTATTTGTTGGGCAGGGTACGATAAGGCTGTGATTGCGAGCGAAGGGAAGCAATTTCAGGCTCCATTCCCACCGTGTCCCTTCCCCTCCTTGCAGGGTGAGTTTCCGCTTGAAGTGCCCGGCGAGACAATTCTGCCCGGATGGCACGTGATGGCTAGCATCTCCACCTCTACTGGAAGCCGAAGCTCAGGGCGTAGTGAACTAAATCGCCGTTTCGTCGCTGCGAGCGAAGCGAAGCAATCCCAAGAAAAGGATAGGAAGCTTCTGGCTGAATTCGATTTGCACCAAACAGGAACTGAGTTATCCGTCCGCCGGCGTCAACCAGCAGATAGGTTTTACCCTTTGGGTATGGACAGGCCCAAGAAAGTCCAACACTTCATGGTTGATGCCAAAATTCCCCTCTGGTGGCGAGACTGTATCCCTATAGTCTGCTCACCTCGACAAATCGTCTGGGTGGCAGGCTGGCGGATTGATGACAGAGTCAAGGTTACGGAGGCTACCAGGGAGGTCCTTCGTTTGGAGTTTGTTGAGTCATCTTGAAGGCAGTAGATAGAGAGCTACGCTTGCGTCGTCTTACAGTTGATGAAGCTTTGTTTCGGCTAGATCAGTACCTGAACGATGCTTTTATGGCTGGGTTGCCTTATGTACGTATCATTCATGGCAAGGGGACGGGCACATTGCGCCGCGCCGTGCATAATGCGCTGGCGAAGCATCCTCTCGTTGAGTCGTTCCGTCTTGGTGACTATGGTGAAGGAGACTACGGCGTCACCATAGTTGAGCTGGCAAATCGCTCGGAGTCTTGAGCAGGGCGGCAGGTTCCTCATGATGGCGAGCCATCGCCACTGGTGTCTGCTGAAGGCCCGTGTATGAAAGGCTGGGACGCTTCTTCGATGTCATCGTGGTCAAGGGCTACCATCCAGAGTCAGGGCCTGGCTCAAAGATAGATAGCCAAGGTGGACAGTGGATTGCCCGGGTTCTTCAGCATGGCCTCCGGTCTCTTACTTGCTTTCGACCGTAGCGATAGCCTTCGCCCATCATAGCTACGGAGAGTTCATCTACTTGAGGTTTTTCAGGGCGCTCTCTGTGTGGGCCTTGACGTGATTGTCCTTGCTCATGCGAGCCTATTCTGACAGATTCCTGTCCCGTTTACAGATTGACAGAGCTAGTTTTCTATTGTTATTGTTTATGCTAGGTCGTGCTAGGCGGGGAGCTAGCGGTGCCCTGTACCCGAAACCCGCTACAGCGGGGCTGAATTCCTGTTTGAGGTTTGAGCTTGCAGTGTTGCTCTTGCTAAGCGGTGTTGATGACTGGGTTCTACGCAGCAGGGGGCTATGAACTCCGTCAGGTCCGGGAGGAAGCAGCGGTAAGTAGTATTCCCTGTGTGACGTAGAGCTGCCTGGTTGGAGCTGGCTGGCATAAGTACACTACATAGTGAGGATCGAGGACAGGTGCACGGCCTACCTGGCCAGATTGTCTCGGGAGTTTCAAGGTGCGTCTAGCACTCGAAGGCAAAGCACCAGTAGTTGCGTCCTGTGGCTAGAAGATTGGTGGTGCGTAAGTCTCTGGCTTTGCCGGGGTAGGGGCAAACGCAGCGATTACCGAAATTGATGAGGCTCAAGAGAGAAAATGGTTGAGGGAGGTCAGGGCCTTGATGGCAACTCCCTTCTTGTAGCCAAAGAAGCGGCTACCCTGGTATCTGATCAATCTGAACTTGGGGCGTTGTCGGTATGGCTGTTGGGGAAAGACGGGTAGTGCTCCATTCCTTCCCTTAACAGCAGCATGTTGTCATGGGTGCGACCAGTCTTTCTAAGCCTCTTCAGCAGCTTCTCTGCATAAGAGAAGGAAATCTCCGGTTTCTGGGCTGCTTCCCTTGGGGTGATTTGCCTGGGTATAGCCAGAGTGAGTAGCTGATGTCTTCCAAGCACCTTGAGCACATCTTCCCTCCTGAGGTGTAGTAATCCTTTTCCAGATGCTATCTGAAGGCTGTTCAAGGTATCATTTCTGCTTGTGGCTTAAGGCATTACTGCGCCTTTGCGACAGCTGTCGCCTTGACATCGTCAAAAAAGGCTGTTAGTCTCTGGAATGAGAATGAAAATTAATCGCACTCACGAGCAAGCGGGAGCCCGCCCAGTTACAGCACAGCGAAGGCTCCTTCTTAGTGTCATGAAAGAGGCTGGAACGCATCTCGATGCTAAGGAACTTTATCGCCGAGCCAGTGAGGGGAACACTAACATCAGCCTTGCTACAGTGTACCGCAACCTACGCCTATTCAAGGAACAAGGCTTGATAGAGGAAAAGCACCTTGGTCAGATGCGCTGTTACTACGAGATAAGGCGTGGAGCAGAACATCAGCATCTAGTATGCCGAGCCTGTGGGCAAGTCATCGAGTTTGAAAGCCCCCTGATTCGCGAATTGGTAGCGGAGGTGCAACGTAAGAATGACTTTTCTGTAACTAGGGTCGAGTTGTGCCTGGAAGGCTACTGCAATAAATGTAAGGAGATAGGAAAGGAGTAAGGCTATGGTATCAGAGGTCACAGACCAGAATTTCGAGGATGAGGTTCTGAAATCCGATGTACCCGTGGTGGTAGACTTCTGGGCTCCGTGGTGCGGGCCATGCAATATGGTTGCACCAATAACTGAGAAGCTGTCTAAGGAATGTGACGGAAGTGTCAAGTTCTGCAAGATTAACGTGGATGAGAACCATCGTACGGCCGTGGGATACCAGGTCATGAGTATACCTTTGTTGCTGTTTTTCAAGGACGGTCAGCTTGTTGATACCAGTCTTGGCGCCGTTCCTGAAAGCATGATTCGGCCAAAGGTGGAGGCACTGCGATAGCCTCCTTGAGGAGGATGTAGTTGGGGCATGGCCTAGGAGGGATGAATAGCAGCCGAGCGTCGTTAGCCTTCTCACTGAGTACTAAGGCGCGAGGCTAGAGCAGTCGCAGAGGTCGAATAGCAGCCTGGGTACACGGAAAGACGCTTGATGCAAAACTGAAGGTAGCGGTGGACTATGGAAAGTGTCATTCGGAGAGATGCGACAAAGGATTCTGCGCTGCTGTCCTTGAATGTTCCGCGAGGCTTTGGCGGCAAGAACGCCCGTACGATTTGCCTTATCCTGTCCCCGGCTTTTGCCAGGACTGGGGCAAGTGTGTTGAGGCTTGCCCTCTGAAGGCAATTGGCATGTTGTGAGCTGAGCGTAGCGCAGATCTCGACATTGAGCAAAGTGAGCTATGAAAGGAGGTTGTCAAATGGATGTCTTGGAAGCAATCAAGGGGAGAAGGAGCATCAGGAAATATACACAAGAGCCTGTATCTGAGGAACAGGTCATGCAGATTGTGGAGGCTGGGCGGTGGGCGCCATCAAGAGGCAATAGCCAGGCTTGGAAGTTCATAGTCCTGAGAAATGCCCAGGGACTGAAGGATCTCGCTGAGGCTATCCCCAGCGGCAAATTCTTGGCGGAAGCGCCGTCAGGGATTGCGGTGGTGATCGATCCCAAGGCCTCAAAGCATCCAGAGCAGGAGGGAGCAGCGGCAATCCAGAATATGTTGTTGGCGGCACATGCACTCGGCTTAGGAGCATGCTGGATCAGCGTTCACAGCACGGACTCCGAAGAGAAGGCGAGGCAACTCCTGCAAATCCCTGATGAAGAGTGGCTGCTATCCGTCGTCTCAATCGGTCATCCTGCGGAAACTCCAGAAAAGGGTAGGAAGGAACTGGACGAAATTACCTTCACCGATAAATATGGTCTTCGTTAGGCGAATGCGGTGTTTCTGAGGTTGCCAGTGTTGCAATAGCCATGAAAAGCATTCGGCGTAGAAAAACAAAGGTACACGTTTGACGGCGCCAAGAACGGGAAGTACGCCACTGAGTATCTGACAATGCTTAGCTAGAGGTGCAGTTTGCGGTCACCAAGGTCAAGAGTAGAGGTTAAGCCGGAGGGAGCTCGCCACTATGACCGTTTTATGAATGTGGTCTCGCTGGGATATTATCCTTATTTGATTAAGAGGGTCGTTGACAAGATGGATATTCAGCCTGGACAATCTATTGTGGACCTTGGATCAGGGACAGGCAGGAACGACTGTCTTATAGCCCAAAAGATAGGACCCAGGGGCAGTATCCTGGGGCTTGACATCAGCAACGAAATGCTGGCCTTGTCTCGAAAACGTTGCCAATCATATCCCAATATTGAGTTTAGGGAGCAGCGAATTGAGACGCCCTTGGCATACCGGGAGGAGTTCGACAAGGTATTTATGTCATTTGTCTTGCATGGCTTTGAGGATGCACAGAAGCTCAAGATTATCAGGAATGCTTACCAAGCTCTGAAGCCTGGAGGAGTCCTTTGTGTTTTAGACTATAATGAATTCAACCTGGAGAGGCTATGGTTTCCCCTTCGCT
>CAZHQV010000117.1:4551-6476 GCA_964534285.1 uncultured Dehalococcoidales bacterium | reverse complement strand
TGATAAAAATGCGCCCGCTATCATCAATCTGGTTGCGATTGAGGTTACATAGCTCCGAAATCCGCATTCCGGTGGCAAATAATACCTCCAGCATAGCTTGGTTTCTTAAAGCTACCTTGGCATTTGCCTCTAAGGAACGTGGGGCCTCAATTAGTCTAACCAGATCGTTAAGCTCAGCTACTTGTGGATGCTTCCGTCCCACCTTGGTCAATTTGACCGCCTGCGGTGGCACGGGACAGGGGTAATCCATATCAACCAGGTAGCGCATATAGCCACGGAGAGCTGACAGCATGCGGTTTATGGACCGAGAATCAAGCTGTTTGCCACTCTGTCCTAGACTTGCCGTTTTGCGGTCGCGAGAAACTAGATACGCCTTGTAGTAGGTTATTGTACGCTTGTCGGCTTTGTCGAAGTCAATGCGACTTTCCTTAAGGAAGTTATTGAAAACATTTAAGTCTCGTTCGTAGTTATAAACCGTCTCAGGTGAGTAGTTGTCAGCCTGCAGATCAAGTAGAAAATCGTCGGCATGAGGCAACATTGAATTACTCCCGCAAGGGTAGACCGAGTGTAAGAAATATTATACTCCATCCTCTTCCCCAAGTCAAGGATATCAAGCAAGCCCTGCCTTCAACCACAAACCTACGCCCCGCAAGTCCACACCGATCGAAATCCGATCTTACTGCCTTCAAGATAGGCATCGAATGTTGACTCCTGACCGCGATGCCTAATGTGGATTAAGTCACACTAGATCGAGTTCCTGTTGTCAAACGATGCCCCCCGCTTCGTAAGATGCGTGCGCTTTCTGCTGCAAGCTCGTCAACTGTTCCACGTCAAGGGTATCAAGCCAGTCTGTGGCATGCCCCTCCATAAGGGACCACACAGATTTGTGCAAATCTCGTTTCGTCATTGTGGCACTTATTGTAAGCTGTCTGCATTACAGCCTGACAGCAAGCCTAGCCGAGTTTGTTCAAAATCAGCCGTTCTGGAAGTGAACTATGTCCTGTCCTATTACATGTACCTTGCTGACCTTGGCCACATCCTGTAAACTACCAAGGGTTGCCCATGGTAAAGGTAGTAACTGACAGCAGTTGTGATATCCCCTCTGAAATGGCTCGCAAACTCTCCATCACTATAGTGCCACTCTATATCGAGTTCGGAGGCAAGACCTACCGTGACGGCGTAGACCTCCACGCTGATCGATTACATCATGAACTCCTTCATGCGCGGCAGGTCCCTAAGACTTCTGTGCCTTCGCCCGGAGATTTCCTCAAAGTCTACAATGATCTAGCTAGCGAAACTGACGAAATCGTCTCGATTCATCTATCTTCAGAATTCAGCGGCACATATAATGCGGCAAGGTTAGCTAAGGGTTACTTGGACGCCAAGTGTCGGGTGGAAGTCATGGACTCAAAGTTGGTTTCCGCAGGTCTAGGCCTTACAGTTATGGCTAGTGCCAAAGCGGCTCAAGAAGGCAAGAACCTAGACCAGATCGTTGATATGGTACGGCAAATGATTCCCCGAATTCGCATGTTTGGAAAAGTTGACAACTTCCCTTACCTCCTCAAAGGAAGACGCTTTCGCCTAGCAAGGGGGACGATTCTCCTGGGGAAAATAGGCAGTGCACTCCATACTAAGCTGCTGGGTGAAGTCTACGATGGTGCTAAAACACGTTCTCCAAGGTTGGTCTTCGGGGCGGCAATGGCTTTGAGCAAGCTAGCTCGATGGGCAAGAACCTTTGCACCTATTAAACAGGCAGGAATCGCCTATTCTACAGTGCTTGATGAAGCTGAGATGCTTGCAGGACACCTTGAAGCGTTCCTTCCTAAAGAGCACATCGTTATTAGCAGGTTGGGCTGTGCCACACTTACGTATGGTGGCCCTGGAAGTCTTCTCATGGCCGTCGTCTGCGACGAACAACCGTAGCA
>CAZHQV010000117.1:0-4451 GCA_964534285.1 uncultured Dehalococcoidales bacterium | reverse complement strand
GAGGCTTAGTCAACAGACTGGGTGCTGTCCCTGAGCTTACCCAAACGTGGAGTCACGCTAAACATGGAACTCCACTATGTCGCGGTCTCGTAGGGCGTGGTCTCTACCGACCCTCTGGCCATCATACTTCCCTGAACCCCAAACCACAACGTATTTCAGGTATTGTTGGAAATCCTTATGAACGGACTCTGCGGCGTCCATTGCAGTGCTCCCCCTTTTCAATATGACGGGCTCGCTAAAGTCAGCCTTACTTCCAGGGGATTTGGTGTAGACTCGAACAATATCCAGAGCTTTGTAGATTGATTCTCTCATCTTGTCCAAGCCATTCCCCTCCTTGGCTGAGGTCGACACCACAGGGAGCAACCCACCATATTGCGAAACTAATTCCCCCCACTTGCCACTTGAACCCTCTAAATCGCTCTTGTTCCCGATGATCAGCATCTTCTTCTCATAGCTTCCCGGTGTTGGTTCTTCGGGACCGTCACTGAAATGTTCTATCCTGGCTTCTCTCAGGGCTTGCAGAGTGGCCTCCACCTGGCCTACCGGCTCCGCACCTAGATCTACCACAATAGCGATGAGGTCGGCGCCTCTAAGTGAGTTAGCAAGCAATGTCCGCACATGCTTGTCCCCTATGGGCGGCGTATCCACTAGCTGAATTTGAATATCCTCGAATTTCATCATCCCAGGGATGGCAGTTTTGGTTGTGTAAGGGTAAGGGGCTATTTCAGCGGATGCCTCGGTGACTGACGCCAACAATTGCGATTTCCCCACGTTGGCCAGACCTACTAGTATTACCTGCCCAGCCCCCTCCCTTCCGATATACAAGCCTGCCCTTCTAGCTGTAGCGTATTTCCTTTCTGCCTCATCCGACAGCCTCGCAATCTTTCTTCTTAGCTCGGCATGGAGCTTGTCGGTACCCTTATGCTTGGGCATAATGGCAAGCATAGCCTGCAGAGCGGCAATCTTCTCCTCTGGGTCTTTGGCTACCCTATAGCGCTTCTCTGCTTCGAAGTATTGTGGCGGCAAGTTCGCTGGCATACACCAATTTTAACACTGTGCCCGCTACAGCAGGAAGCGGAAGTTATCTCCGTCATAAGGTGAACAATACACCGTCGCGGCAGAGCGGAACATATTCAGGGTGTCATTGGTAGCCCAAGGTGCAGCAATACCTTGGCTTGCGTAGCGCGCCGGCGCGGGCTACTTAGCTCCATTCGCAGGGCTTGCTCTTCCCCTTGTCCGGCGGCCCGGCATTCCCTGTATGCATTTAAGGTTTGCGGAGAAACTCCAAAACACTGCGAAGTACCGTTTCCGTCTCTTCTAGAAGGCCGTGGGCCGAATTCTCGAAGTACACAAGCTTGGCGTTTGGTATGGCTTCGTCCAACGTTGAAGCGTTTTCCGGAGGTACGAGAATGTCTCGCTTGCCCTGCAATATCAGGGTGGGTGCCTTGATCTGCGACAGCCTAGCGCAAGTATCGAAATTCAGTATTGCCTTCAGTTGGCGCGTATAGGCTTTGTTTGAAATCGGGGCCTTGACCATTTGTTGGATGGCAAGTTCTGCAAGCTCAGGGTTATTCCCTAAGAAGTCCTCCGTGACAAGAAGTGGAATCATAGTTCTCGCTATCTCTTCCGGAGACAAAGCACTTCTATCCGTCATGAGCACTGTCAGCACCCCCTCGGATACAGGAATCGACGTGGCGCCCCCACAGCTGGTTGAACAGAGGACAAGCTTCTGGACTTTCTCAGGGTAATTGAGCGCCAACTCTTGCGCTATCATCCCACCCATTGAGATTCCCAGTACATGGGCCCGAGAGATTCCCATAGCATCCATCAAACCTGCAGTGTCATCGGCAAACAGTGTGATCGAGTATTCCTTATCCGATATGTCGGTGTGCCCAGCTCCCCTGTTGTCGAAGGCGACGGTCTTGAATTCTTCGGAGAATCCTTGAATCCAGCGAGGATCCCACCAGTCGACGTTCGCACCTAGGCCCGCGATCATCATGAAGGGAAACCCCTCCCCATGCACTTCGTAGTACATCTGGATGTCGTTTACCTTCAGCATTATCAAAACCTCCTTGCTAACGGTTTTCCCTCCCAATATGGGTTCTCCAAGAAGATGGCGCTGGCTCTACCCTAGCTTTTGCGCAGAGGAGAGGGCTCGCGGCATTGGCTCTGTAGGAAGAACTAGAATATTAGCGCATACTCTACCGAACCTATCCCGTCAAGACTCTCACAGCCACGCTGGCGGCAAAATCTCCTCGTCCCAGCATTCTCGCTCTGGCCTTTCGACATGTCGTCGTTCCCGTCGCACAGAGGAAGTCTGCTATGTATCGGCTGTTATCATACTCGCCGCTGACAGTATGTCAACCACAGAGCACCTAAACGAACCGGCCGTGAGGTTCTTCTTCGCGTTGAGGCGATTCTCACAAGTCGTGGGAAAGCTTATAGGGCGGAAGAGCAAATGGCGAAGGAACTGCTGGCAATTGTCTAGGTCAGGCATGGTGAACTCGGCGAAATATGTTACACTAAGCAGTCTCCCTTAGCTAAGCCGAGTTCAAGTTGCTTGTGACATAGCATGACGGTCAGCATTACTGTGTATGGCGGCGCCGGTGTAGTAGGCGGCAACAAGGTCTTACTTGAGGCAGACGGTACAGCGATATCCTTTGACTTTGGGATCAACTACGACCTATGGGGTGAGTATTTCGAAGAATACTTGAAGCCTCGTGTTACCAGGGGCTTGGCAGACCTATTTGAGATTGGACTTCTACCCCCCTTAAGAGGCATCTATAGAAAGGAGCTGGAACCCTCCTGGGACAATGTTTGGTCAAGGCTACGCTCCGAAATCAAAGATGCTCATTTGGATGCTGTCCTGCTCTCTCATGCCCATTTGGATCACAGCGGTCACATATCGTTCTTGAATCCCGAAATTCCAATTCTGTGCAGCTCCACCACAGCATTCCTTGCCAAGGCAATTCAGGACTCAAGCAAAGGCGACTTTGAGAAAGAAGTGTGCTACGCCATACCCCGTGAGGAACAGGGCCGCTTGCTTACTTCCCGCACCCACCAAAGGGGTGTCTCAACACAAAGGCAATTCTGTTTTGTTGCCCCAACCTTGCTGTCTTCCCAGGCACAGGCTTTTTGGCACAAGGCAATAGGTTCAAGGGAGATGCGCTCCAAACCTCCTAGTTCTGCCACAAGAGTTGGCAATCTCAAGATGATGTCTTTTCCTGTCGACCACTCTATCTACGGAGCAACAGCTTTTGCCGTGGAAACGAGCCGAGGATGGATAGTCTATACCGGGGATCTACGCTTGCATGGCAGAATGGGGCACAAGACGAGAGAATTTGCTGAGGAGGTGGCAAAGCTTCAACCCCTGGTGCTTTTGCCCGAAGGCACAAACATCGACAAGGAAGAGGAGTCCACTACAGAGGAAGAAGTCATGCAAAAGGCCTGGCGAGCGGTCAAGGAAGCTAAAGGTAAGCTGATAATCGCCGACTTTGGCCCCAGAAACCTCGAGAGGTTGTTGACGTTCAGACAGATCGCTAGTGAGTGTGGGCGAAGGCTCGCCATCCTACCAAGAGACGCCTACCTCCTCCAGTCCTTGCACCTTGTAATGCCTGCAATACCTGACCCTGCTACTGATCACACACTGATTCTATATGAAGAGATCAAAGATGTCGGCGGCTGGGAGAAGGAGCTGATTGCCCACTACAAAGACAAGGGTAAGACGGTTGGACCTGTGGATATGGGGCGTCACGAAGGAGACTACATTCTCTGCTTGAGCTTCTGGGACATCAATAAACTGATTGACATCAAGCCCAGCTCGGGTGGACTGTATGTCTACTCATCCAGTGAGGCCTTTGATGAAGAGCAGAAGTTTGATATCAAGAGGCTAAGGCAGTGGCTCCAGCATTTCGGGCTTTCTCCGATTGGTGTTCCCGACCCAGTAACGGGCAAACCAGCAGAACATGAGCGAGGCTTACACAGCTCAGGACATGCTTCTGCTTCCGAATTGTCGGAGCTTATCGATATCATAAACCCCAAAATCGTCATTCCCATACACACAGAGCATCCCGAGCTTTTCCTGCAAAAAGTGGGTGCTCATAGGCAAGTTGTCACACCAGAGGCAGGAGTTCCAATTAACGTAGTTGCTTGAAGCCGGACTAGCCCGATTATCCCACCGCCACGGCTTTTCACCGCCCCTGCGGGCGGCGTGGACAATGGTGCCTTGACATACCAGACCTTCCTGCCTTGCCCTTCCCCTTGTACCAGAAGCTTCAAGAACCTATCTTGTCGTAGGTGCTGAGCGATTCTTGCCCGAAGTTGCCGAACATACTACTTTCTACTCCCTGCCTCCATGTCACAGTGAAAAGGAGGGAAAATCATGGCTGAGGTACTCATTATTCAGTCTAATGGATATCTGAACTCGCTGGTTACTGCTCTGTTTACTGCGC
>CAZHQV010000116.1:0-6492 GCA_964534285.1 uncultured Dehalococcoidales bacterium | reverse complement strand
AAGCCAATCCCAGGAACTTCCTCCTCATGCATGCCATGGGGCCAAATGCAGCCGGTGTTATTGGGACAGCTACGGCAGCGGGAGTGTTTCTAGCTATAGCAGCAGGACTCTAGTCATTTCGTTCTCTTCTCCCGCCACAGGCGATTTGCTGTATCGCGGATAACCTGGTGGCTAAATCCGCGGTAGCTGAGATAGCTCGATAACCGCTGACGGAAGCGGGGATAATCTAAATCAGCGAGAAAACGCACTCTGCTACATCCTATCGTGTAAGCATTCAGCTCATCATCTATATCCTTAGTTATCTCATCGACAATATCCGGAGCTACCCTTTTATCTCTTAGTTCCTTTGCTATTAGCCTTTTGCTCTTGATCCTGAACGACAATCGGTTATCCTTCCAGAATTGAGCGAAGGCAAAATCATCAATCAGGTTTTCCTCCTTCAATTTGGCAATGGCCTTCTCCACCTGTTCATTGCCAAAGCCCCGCCGCAGGAGTCGTTCCCGGACTTCGCCTTCGCTGCGCGGACGATAGCTTAGATAGCGGTAGGCGGCATCAAGACTATGTTGTGTGGCGCTGGTATCTGACAACTGGCCCTTCCGTCGTTAGACATCAGTCATCCGGGAAGGCCTCTGCCTCCTCTCTAAAGGACGCATTGGCGGTAGAGGTTGAAGGTCTTATCTCGCGTTCTATTTGCAGGGCAACCTCGGGGTGCTGTCTTAAGTAGTCCTTAGCATTTTGTCTTCCCTGGCCCAACTTCGTCTCACCGTAAGTAAAGAAGGAGCCAGCTTTCTTCACTATCCCAGCTCCTACACCAAGGTCAATCAAATCTCCCTCCTTGCTTATACCTTGGTTGAACATTATGTCGAATTCGGCGCTACGGAACGGAGGAGCTACCTTGTTCTTAACTACCCTGGCTCTTACCCTAGTGCCCACTACTTCAGAATCCTGCTTAATGGAATCGCCTCTCCTTAAATCTATCCTCACCGAGCTGTAGAATTTCAGCGCTCTTCCGCCGGGAGTTATCTCAGGGTTGCCAAAAATAATGCCTATCTTCTCACGCAGTTGGTTAATGAAAACCACTGCCGTTCTGGATCTGCCAATAGCACCTACCAGTTTCCTCAGAGCCTGGGACATAAGCCGTGCCTGTAACCCAACATGAGCATCACCCATCTCACCTTCTATCTCAGCTTTGGTCACCAACGCCGCTACGCTATCAATTACTACTACGTCGAGCGCACCGCTTCTTACCAGGGTCTCCGTAATCTCCAGAGCTTCCTCCCCAGTATCCGGCTGGGAAATAAGCAACTCATCAACCCGGACGCCACAATTAGCCGCATATGTAGGGTCCAAAGCATGTTCAACATCTATGTATGCGGTCATGCCGCCAGCCTTCTGCGCCTCAGCAATTATGTGCTGCGCAACCGTGGTCTTGCCTGAAGACTCAGAGCCAAAGATCTCGGTAACCCGGCCGCGAGGTATCCCACCTATCCCCAGAGCCAGATCTAGACTCAACGAGCCAGTAGAAATAGCACCTTCAGACACTTGGCCATGAGATTGGCCCAACTTCATAATTGAGCCTTTTCCAAACTGTTTTTCAATCTGCTCAATGGCTAGCTCTACTGCCTTTTCCTTATCCGTGGCCATGTCAAGAATTATAGCAGCGAGGCCATGCTGAATCAATGATACCTTTTGTGAATAAAAGGAACTGCCCAAGCGATACCACCTAGAAGCAAAGCCTCTGCAACTATCGCTCCACCCCCAACGAGGGCAATATCCCGCCAGAAGTCTCCAGGAAACAACATGATGAGGTAATCTCTGCTTGGGTCGAGCATCCAGTATGGATTGCTGAAGCTAATGCGGTGAAACTGAACAAATAGCTGTTCAAAGCCGAAAATCGAGGCAATGCCTAGCACGACCATAAGGGCCAGAGTGAGAGCACATCCCCAACTTACTTCCTTGGCTAGATTCTGCCAGCGACCCTTCCTCCATAGCAAGAAGAGCACGCTATAAATAACGATGTAGGCAAGGCTTGCCTCCTGAACCCGATGGTCAAGCTGAAATAAGCCCTTCACATCTCTCAGATGGATAAGCTCATAGTCATGAAAAAGTTCAAATTCCTCCCCGTATTGATTGACTACGTTCATTTGTGGCGTTTCTACTTTGGAATTGAAGTAGTCAACGAGTCTTCTTGCTATCTCGCTTAGTTGTGCCCTCTCCATATTGGTGACTTCGCTAATCCCATACTTGTCGAAAGCGTATTCATAAATATGAATGCTACTGGCTCCGCAGCGGACGGTGCTGGTAAGAAACAAAAGGGGGAAACAGATTATGAAGAGCCAGCGGGCGGCAAGTCCTGCAATTTTCAACGTTTATCCCCCTGATTTTCTAGGCTGCCCAAAGGCAGTGCCGAAGATGCCATGCTATAATTCTGGAGCAATGCCGCTTCAATTCACCCACCTCCATGTCCATACCGAGTACAGTCTCCTTGACGGCATGTGCCGCATTCCCCAGCTTGTTGCGAGGACAAAGGAATTGGGCATGGATAGCCTCGCCATTACCGACCATGGTGCAATGTACGGGGTTATTGATTTCTACGTGGCGGCCAATGAGGCGGGGATAAAGCCGATCATCGGCTGTGAAGTCTACGTAGCTCCAAGTGACCGCCATAGTCGGGGTCCCACCCATAAGGGTCCCTATCATCTCACTCTGCTTGCTAAGAATGAAAAAGGATACCATAATCTCATTCAATTAGTTACCAAAAGTCATCTCGAAGGGTTCTACTACAAGCCGAGAGTAGACAAAGAGCTTCTAAACCTTCATAGCGATGGGCTTATTGCCCTTTCTGGCTGCGCTCATGGAGAGGTGCCCCGGCTTATCCAAGAAGGCCAGACTGACAAAGCTGCCCTGGCAGCCTTGTGGCACAAGGAAGTGTTCAATGACTACTATTTGGAGATCCAAAGGCATCCCATTCTTGAGCTTGATCAAATTAACCGTGAGCTTCTCTCTTTATCCGCCAGACTCGACATACCAGTTGTAGCCACCAGCGATGTTCACTACATTCATAAGGAAGACGCGCCCACTCACGAACTCCTGCTGTGCATACAGACGAATACTTCCATATATGATGAAAAAAGAATGAAGATGGCAGGCGATTTCTTCTATCTGAAAAGCCCTGAGGAGATGGAGCAGCTCTTCGCCGATCTACCACAAGCCGTAGAGAATACTCAGCACATAGCTGAAATGTGCCAACTAGAACTGGATTTTGGCAAACTTCACTTGCCGCGGGTAACATTGCCCAAATCCAAAACAGCCGACGATTTGCTGGCCGAGCTTTGTTGGCAGGGGTTAGGGAAGCGCCTTCCCGACCCGAGCTCGGAAACAAAGCAGCGCCTCAGCAATGAGCTTGATGTTATCCGAAAAACGAAGTTTGCCCACTACTTCCTCGTCGTTTGGGATATTACCTCATTTGCTAGAAAACAAGCTATCTACTTTGGGGTGCGAGGCAGCGCCGCCGCCAGCTTAGCTCTTTACTGCCTAGCTATCACCGACATCAATCCCTTAGCTTACGGGCTTGTTTTTGAACGTTTCCTCAACGTGGAGCGCCGGGAAATGCCAGACATCGATCTCGATTTTCAGGATGACCGCCGCGACGAAGTTCTAGCTTATGTCAACCAAAAATATGGAAGCGCGCATGTAGCCCAGATTATCACCTTTGGCACCTTGGGCGCTAGAGCAGCACTGAGGGACACCGGCCGAGCCTTGGGCATGCCTTATGGTCAAGTCGACCAAATTGCCCGACTTATTCCCTTTGAGCTAACGATTACCCTGGACAAGGCACTAGAGGGGAACAAGGAGCTTTACAACATATATTGTCAGGATGAAGCGGTGCGCCACCTGGTTGACTCATCCAAGAAGCTGGAGGGAGCTATCCGCCATGCTAGCACTCACGCTGCTGGCGTGGTCATATCACGCGACCCCTTGACCCAATACGTGCCTCTGCAGACAGTGGGCAAAGGAAACGGACAAGCTGTTATGACCCAGTACCACATGGAGAATATCGCCCGCCTGGGACTGCTAAAAATGGATTTCCTTGGCCTTTCAAATTTGACCATCTTAGAGAAAGCCACCGCAATCATCCAGCACAATCGTGGAATCTTCCTGGATTTGCAGCATATTCCTGTAGACGATGCCAAGACCTTTGAACTACTTGCGTCAGGAGAAACCACGGGCATCTTCCAACTGGAAAGCTCTGGTATGCGCCGCTGTATAAAAGAACTTAAGCCTACCAACTTTGGCGACATAGCTGCCATGATTGCGCTTTATCGCCCCGGGCCGATGGAACACATTCCCACTTTCATAAGAGCCAAGCAAGGTGCGATCCCGGTCCATTATCCCCACCCCACCTTAGAAGAAATTCTACGGGAAACCTACGGGGTTATTGTGTACCAAGAACAGGTACTGTTCATCGCTCAGGCTTTGGCTGGATATTCGTTGGGGCAAGCTGACATCCTGCGCAAAGCTATGGGGAAAAAGATACCCCAGGTGATGAAGCAGCAGGAGCACAATTTCATTGCTGGGGCTACCAAGAATGGCATACCAGTAGAATTAGCCAAGGACGTGTTTTCCCTGATCGAGCCTTTCGCCGGCTACGCCTTCAACAAGGCTCATAGCGTGTGCTATGCTCTTGTCGCCTACCGCTGCGCCTATCTTAAGGCAAATTACCCCATGGAATACATGAATGCCTTGCTTAACACCTACTGGGATAATATGGACAAGGTCCGCTCAGCAATCGCTGAATGCCGAAGGTTGGGTGTGGCAACGCTTCCCCCAGACATTAGCAAGAGCCGGGACAGCTTCACCGTTGAGGAAGAAAATGGCCCTGCTATTCGCTTCGGACTGAGCGCTATCAAGAATGTGGGGGCTTCCCCCGTTGAGTGCATTCTATCTGCCCGTGATCAAGCCGGTGCTTTCCACTCCATAGAAGACTTTTGCCATCGGGTCGACTTACGCAACCTCAACAAAAAGGTATTGGAAAGCCTGATCAAGGTGGGCGCCTTTGATTCTCTGGGCAGTCGAAAGATACTTCTCAAATCCGTTGACAAAATAGTATCCCTCTCTCAAACAGAACAGAGAATGAGAGAGTCGGGACAGACTAGCATGTTCGATTCCTGGGCTCAGACTTCCTCCGCTCCAATCTTCTCCCCCGACGAAAAGGGCAAAGACGTATCCATAACGCAGAAGCTTGAGTGGGAAAGAGAGCTGGCAGGCGTATATTTCTCCCAACACCCCCTCCATTCCCTAACCTCCGAGCTTTCTTCAATGGTTACCGTTTCATGCAGCGAAATCAGTGCCGATACAGCAAATGAGACTGTGGTAACTGGTGGAATGGTGGCTTCAACGCGTCAAGCACGGACCCGAGATGGGCGCCCGTTCATGGTAGCCACACTCGAAGATCAAGCTGGCGGTGTGGAAGTTGCCGTATGGCCAAGGCTTTACGAGAACACCCAGGAGCTGTGGCGCAAGGGAAATGTCCTCTTGGTTAAGGGGCAGGTGAAGATAAAAGATGGCGTAGCGCAACTGAACTGCCACGAGGTGCAAGAATATCATCACACGCAGCAGGCCACCGCCATTGCGGTGAGCCGAAGCCACGAGCAAAGCGAAGCCACATCGAGACAATCCCCCATGCAAACTCAGCGTCGCCTGATAATCAACATCAACCAAACCAACGAGGCAGCACGGGATCTCGAACGCCTGCAGAAGGTTATCGATACCCTGAAGAACTACCCGGGAAAGGATAGGGTCTCCCTTGTGGTTACTGGTGACGATGAGACTGCCAGTCTGGAGATGCCTAACACCACGATAAACTACTGCGCGGGACTAGCGAGTCAGCTGAGTGAGCTACTGGGTGAAGGCAATTTGAAACTCGAGCAGTGATTTGGTTCTAGGCTCGCCTTTTTGACGGGAGTCAACAACTTGGTTGCCAGCGCAGATTGCCCCGTGTGCAGCCTCGATTTGAAGCAAGCGTTGCTTCCAGTCCCTGCCACCACTGAATCCGCCAAGATCTCCGTTACTACAGATCACCCGATGACAAGGAATTATCATTGGCAGGGGATTCTTGGCTAGGGCTTGTCCGACGGCCCTAGCTGCCTTCGGCAGGCCCACTCTGCTGGCAACCCACAAATAAGTTCTGGTCTCGCCGTAAGGAATAGAGCGATCCACTTCCCACACCCACCTTTGGAAAGCACTGGCCGAAGACAAATCCAGCTTATCCTGGAACACCACTGGCTTGCCATCCAGATAGTCTCTTATCCTTTCAGGCAAATCGCCAAAGCAGCCAGCTTCAGCCTGTTTCAGTGTCCCGTCATGCCATCTCAGCGCGAACCCTTCGAGAAGACTCATCGCTTTTCGCCAAGAAGACTGAGGCAGAACAAGCTTCAACAATCCCTTCTGTGATGCCAACACCCCTGCCCACCCCAGCGTGGTACGAAAGAT
>CAZHQV010000115.1:5010-6516 GCA_964534285.1 uncultured Dehalococcoidales bacterium | reverse complement strand
TTCTGAAGGTCGCTTACTAGCTCTCTTGCCCGAAGAGCACCCAGCGCCGAGTCAGCTTTTCTATGATGCCAAACAAGGGAGAACTCCTTCTCTTCGATGAGAGAACCTGGAGTCCTGTCCACATATAGCTCAAGGATCGGCCGCACCTCCTCCTTCCAGTTGTTCCTAAGAGGCTCTATCGTCTCCCAATCCCCTCCCTTCTCTTTAATCCATGCACCGTGTTCAGCTACCAGTCCTATGTGCAAGTCGCCAAACCATTTCTCCAAGGTATGTTTGTCACGTCCACTTATGAGTATTAGCTCGTTTTCTGGGCTCTTGGCCAGTTGGCTCAGCAACCCAACAAGCTCCTCCCCTGGTTTTGCCTCTTGTGGTCTTTCCGAAAAGGGAATAAGGGTGCCGTCATAGTCCAAGAATATCAACCTTTGTTTGCTTCTTTGAAAATCGCTCACTAATTCCATTCTTGGGGCACGGGCTAATGCTCTCGTCTCCGTCTCTCGTTGAAGTTCCTTGGTGTGGAGCAATCTACCTATGAATTCATCTGCCCAGCGCACCAGACTGTAACGTTGCAGGCGCTTCTGCATTGTTCTGTTACGCTCTATTTGTTCTTCATCGGGCATTGCCAAGGCCTTTTCTAATGCCTGCACGATTTCCTCCTGGTCGTTGACATTCACGATGATTGCCTCCCCCAACTCCCTGGCTACTCCGGCCGTCTCGCTAGCGATTAGAACTCCCCTGCCGTCCCTCTTCGTTGCTATGTATTCTTTTGCTATGAGGTTCATTCCATCTCTGATGGGGGTGACGAGGGCGACATCAGCGATGCTGTACAGAGCGGCGAGGGAATGAAAAGTCAAGGAGCGGTACAGGTACCAGACAGGCGTCCAACCGATGGTCCCATGTCTTCCATTGATTGCCCCCACGATCTCATCTATCTGTTTCTTCAACAAGGCGTAGTCTTTCACCTCTGTACGGGAAGGAACCACCACTTGGACAAGAACAAGCCTCTCGTGGTACTCCGGATGTTTTTCCAAAAAGGCGTCGAAAGCCCATAGTCTTTGCGGAGTGCCTTTGGTATAGTCCAAACGGTCAATTGACAGTATCATGGTACGGTCTCCCAGCTTCTTACGAAATCTGCTCATCTCAGCCCGTGCTTTTGAGCCCTGGACGACGCTGGAATATCGTTTGTAGTCTATGCCCATAGGGAATACGTCTACCTTCATCATGTGATCGGAGGTGGTGATTTGCCCCATAACGGCTTCATAGCCTAACAAACGATGGACACTATCAAGAAAGTGCCATGCGTAATCGGAAGTGTGGAAGCCTACGAGATCCGCTCCCAAAAGCCCATCCAGAATCTGCTTGCGCCACGGGAGCAAGCGAAACATCTCGAAGGACGGAAAGGGTATGTGAAGGAAAAACCCTATCGCTGCCTCTGGTAACCTCTGCCTCAGGAGTCTTGGAAGCAGCATTAGCTGGTAATCATGTACCCACACAACGTCACCGGGTCTT
>CAZHQV010000115.1:1258-4910 GCA_964534285.1 uncultured Dehalococcoidales bacterium | reverse complement strand
TGTCCAACAAGTGTGGGACACGCCTGCCTGGGGCGTCTTCGAGATGAAATGGACTATCGGTACAATTGCACGGCTTGTTTTCTCATACTCAAGAGAGCTTTCTGGCCACGGCGAGTGGTCAAACCAAGTTTGCTGGCGAGGAAGGATTAGCTTATAATGATAAGGGCATGTTGGAATCAGGGGCTCCATAGGTGACAGGCATAACCTTCGTAATGGAGTCTGGTGCTGGTGGTTCCAAGGGGACCATTGCCCAGCATTTCACCTTCGACAATTTCGACAATGTGCCGTGTGCCGCTCAAAGTGTGGCGCGGTATCTGGGACCTCAGGCCTGTCCACCAAGGTCTAATGTCAGGTTACGACAACCACTGAGCATCTTACCGCCGCAGGCAGTGACATGATAGCTGGTAGCGAAATCGAAGGTCAGCCCGTTTCTCTTTGTCGCTTCAAGTCTTCCCATCTGATTGAGGACAGCGGAGCAACTGTGGCGCTAGCTGAGGGTGGCGTAGCTAGCCCTCTGGGCACGGTGGGTGATAAAGGTAATGCTCTGACGTCTTTGCCGATTTTCGCTTTGCCCGCCCTTTGTTTGTCACAGGCGCCGGGTGACGCTTCATCCGTCTCTGTGGCACAGAGCCTCTCCTTCAGACTGAGTCCTAGACCAATAGCGTTGGCCGAGGACAGGAAGTGATGGCGCAAGAAAGGAAGATACCAGGAACCCAGCCCATGGTTGACTTGGATAATGTCGCTGCCTATGGCCAGTACGATACGTCAGGGATGCTCAACCATCTGCATGCGTTTCCCGAGCAGTGCCAGCGGGCATGGGAGCAGGTTCTGGATTTTGATCTACCTCGAGAATGTGCCGGGACAAATAAGGTTATTATTCTAGGCATGGGTGGTTCTGCCATTGGGGCTGAGATAGTGCGCCGCCTCGTTCTGCTTGAAAGCGAAGCGCTCGTCTGGGTGCATCGAGATTATGGCTTGCCCTTGTTTGTTGATGAGGGCACCTTGGTCATTGCCTCGAGCTACTCCGGAAATACCGAGGAAACCCTATCCACCTTCGAGGAATCACTCGAAACCTCAGCTAAGAAGCTCGTCGTTACTAAAGGCGGTAAGCTCAAGTCCCTGGCTGATAGCCATGGCATTCCTGTTTTTGCCATAGATTACCAAGCACCGCCCAGGGCTGCTTTCCCCCATAGCTTTGTTCCCCTGCTCGGGATTTTTCAAAGGCTCGGTTTCCTGAGAGACAAATCAGCAGACCTGCGAGAAGCTTTGCAGATTCTGAACAGGCTGTCCAGAAACTTCGCTGAAACCACTCCTCTCATCTCCAATCCAGCGAAGCAATTAGCTGCCAAGCTCTGGGGACGTATAGCAATAGTCTATGGAGCAGGGATACTTTCAGAGGTAGCCCAGCGCTGGAAAACGCAGTTCAATGAGAACAGCAAGGCCCTGGCTTTCTTCGAGCTTTTCCCCGAGCTCAATCATAATGCTGTGGTCGGCTATGAGTTTCCCTCTCGGGCGAAGGAAGGGGTGAGTGTCCTTTTGTTGCGCTCACCCTTGCTCCATCCCCGAATCCTTGCTCGCTATGACGCTACAGCCAAGTTGCTGGACAAGGCAGGGATTAGCTACGAATCAGTGGAAGCCGTGGGAGAAGCGCCGCTGGCTCAGGCGATGACTCTAGTTCTTATGGGAGACTACGTTAGCTTTTACTTGGCAATGCTAAATGGTGTTGATCCTACGCAGGTAGATTCCATAGATTTTGTGAAAGGGTACCTTGCCCAGTCTCCCCCGTAAGTGGCTGGGGAGAATACAGAGTCCCTCATGACCGAGTGAACGGTCAGGGTGATTAGTAGAATGAAAGCTGTGGTCTTGTGTGCTGGCAAGGGGACAAGGCTCAGGCCTCTCACTAACACCATACCAAAGCCGCTTCTCCCGGTTGCCAATAGGCCGATATTGTTCTACGTCGTGGATCAGATCAGGGAAGCCGGAATCACTGATATCGGGATCGTCATTTCGCCTGAAACTGGCTCCCAGATAGAGGAAGCGGTAGGGGATGGCACAAAATGGGACGCTCAAATCACCTGCATCGTCCAGTCAGAAGCGCTGGGTCTAGCCCATGCTGTAAAGATGGCTCAGGGATTTCTTGGGGAATCTCCGTTCCTTATGTTCCTCGGCGATAATCTCGTCGAGGGTAGCATCAAGGGATTTGTTGAAGAATTCAATGCTGTTCATTGTGATGCTCTCATATTGCTGAAGGAGGTTCCTGACGCCCGCGCTTTCGGTGTAGCTGAACTCAATGGCTCAGGCAAGGTGCTCAGTCTGGCGGAGAAGCCCAAGGAACCAAAGAGCAATTTGGCTCTGGTGGGGGTTTACCTTCTTACTTCCGAAATCCATCAGGCCATTGCCGAAATAAAGCCCTCTTGGCGGGGGGAACTGGAGATAACCGATGCCATTGGGAAGCTGTTAGAAGACGGAAAGGAGATCAGAAGTCATATTCTGGCTGGCAGGTGGCTTGACATAGCGGGGAAAGACAATCTTCTTGAAGCCAATCGTGTTGTGCTTGATCACTATTTGGAGCGAGACATTGAGGGCAAGACGGATGGTCAGAGCCGGATCTTAGGGCAGGTTGAGATTCGACCGGGGACAACGATAGAGAAGAGCCTGATTCGTGGGCCGACAGCCATCGCCGAGGATTGCCAAATCAGAAGTTCATCCATCGGTTCCTTCACGAGCATCGGGGCCGGGACGGTAATTGACAGCTCGTTGGTGGAAGGGTCGGTCATCCTTGAAGGCTGCCGTATCGCAAAGGTGCAGCATTTGGTTGACAGTGTTGTCGGCAGGAACACGGAGGTGCTTATGAGGGGACGCAAATCTAGAAGGATCAGCCTTTTTGTCGGCGATGATGCTAAGGTTGAATTGTGATGGTGTGAGACTTGCCGGTGTCCGCTGTTCTGGCAATGGACGAATGCCAGCTGTGGCCCGGTCGTGGTTCTAAGTGATATTCTGTGAAACTGGAGTTTTGAATGATGAAGACAAGTAGAGACGCTATTTCTTTGCCAGATGGCACAGTCTATAGTAGAAGGAAGGACTTCTGCCCTTTTTCCACACCCCCTTTGGAGGCCTATAGCTCTATCGTGGGCACGGAGAAGATCGAAAGACTGCAGAGAATAGCTCAGCGGCTCAAGGGCCTAAAGCTGCTGGAGCTGAACGCCACTGCACGAGGTGGGGGCGTGGCTGAGATGCTTTATAGCTCGATCCCATTACTGAACGCTCTGGGCGTAGAGGCTGAGTGGAAGACTATCCAGGGAAGCAAGGAGTACTTCGAATGTACGAAGAGTCTGCATAATCTGCTGCAAGGCAAGAAGGGCACCCTCACGCCAGAAATGCAGCATACCTACGCTTGTAGCCTTGAGGAGTGCGCCAGTGACTATCTCATCGATGACAATCCCGATGTAGTGCTCGTTCACGACCCGCAACCTTTCGGTTTACCGCAGTATCTCAGGAAACCCGGAGCAACCTGGCTCTGGAGATGTCACATAGATATTGACGAGGAAGCTCTAAGTGCCAACCCCGGCCTGTGGGATTTCATTACCACTTGGGCTGAGGAGTATGATGCTGCTATATTCTCGGCGGCCCACTACGTGATTTCACGCTGGCC
>CAZHQV010000115.1:0-1158 GCA_964534285.1 uncultured Dehalococcoidales bacterium | reverse complement strand
GAGACGACAAAGAAGGACAGGGACATCCACGTCCTCAACCTCTCGATGGCCGACCGTCTGCGGAACTGGCTGGAGGTCAATGCGCTCCAGCGGGCAGCAAGCGTGATAATGCAGCCATCTACTAGAGAGGGCTTTGGGCTGGTAGTTACCGAGGCACTGTGGAAAGGCAAACCGGTGATAGGTGCCAATGTGGGTGCTATATCTCTCCAGCTGAGGGACGGCGATACCGGCTACTTTTACCAGACGCCGCATCTGACTGCTAAGAGGGTACTGGACTTGTTGGAAAACCCCACGGCGGCTAAGACAATAGGCGAGAGGGGCAGAAGATACGTGGAGGAGCACTTCCTCCTTCCTGACCGGATTGCCGATTGCCTCATGGCTATGAACATGGTTATGAGCAAAGCCGTGGACAAGGAGATATGTACCCAGTGCATAATCAGTTTTCACCCCTGGTTCAAGCTGAGCAAACGGGGAAGGGTTCCACGAGGACTACGAGAATAGGCAACGGTTGCTTCGCCAACGTCCTGAGCTTCGTCAGTTCCTTGCCAAGGGCTTTATTGCCACAGGCAAAGCCTCTCTTTTCAGCGCAGACGTACGCCGAACCAGGTTGAGCCGCACAGGTGCCGAGTCTGCCGGATTCATTTGACAGGTCAAGTAGCTTTGGTAGACCAGAGTGGACAATAGACAGAACTTTCAGTCTAGTCTTCGGCCTCGGCACTTAGATATTCTAGCGCAGCAAGAGGACAGATTCTACCGTCAGTACTTGCCATCCAGATAGAGCTGTCGCTCCGGCGTGTTAGGATGCCGCCCACGACGAGACATTTCAGGCTTTTGTGTAAGCAGAAGCAATCCTGGACTTCTGTCACTCCGTTGATACTGTGAAGAAGTTGAGATTATGCATGCTACTTGCTTACCTGTTTCCAATCTGGCAATTATACGTGAGCTGTCTAGCAACTGGACGGAGGAATTGGTGAGACAATGGGTAGTTATCCGGTGAGGGTTACACTCTCTATGATTACGTGAACCAACTTGTGCCAGTGGCTTGTCTTCATCTTTCTATGGATTTCGCTCATAGATTCTGGTCAATTCTCTCAACCTCTCCCTGATTGTGGGCGTAAGCATATCAGGGGTGAATCTCCATTCCCAGTTACCTTGACT
>CAZHQV010000114.1:0-6527 GCA_964534285.1 uncultured Dehalococcoidales bacterium | reverse complement strand
ACTCTTAATCAGCAGGTTCAGGGTTCGAGACCCTGGCGGCTCAATTTCCTTAATTGCGCCAAACGTGGTACAATATAGATGCCCGGGGGACCTAAAATGAAAGAAAATGTCTGTAAAACGGATAACCGATTCAGAATCACAGCTATGGACAGATACAACTCTTGACACACTAACTAAAAGCGACAACCTTGAGGCACAGCTAAAGTTCTTTCTTATATCGTGCAAGGTAAACAACCTCTCCGCTAAGAGCATCCGGTTCTATGAGCAAGTCATAAGGCCATTTATATCCTTTTGTCGTGAGAGGGATATTACTACCCCAAAGGAAATCACGGCCAATGTCATTCGCATCTACATTCTGGCGCTTCAGCAGCGGATAAAGCCAGTCTCGGTCCGTGATCATTATCGAGGCATAAAACGTTTTCTAAACTGGCTAGTGGAAGAGGGCATCTTGGGCGAAAGCCCTATGGCTCGGCTTCGTCCCCCGAGGGTACCAAAGCAAATCGTTCAGCCCTTCACGAAGGACCAAATCAACAGGATGCTGGTTGTGTGCAATAACAGCTTTGCGGGCTGCCGCGATAAAGCGGTTATATTCACTTTTGTTGACACCGGGCTGAGGCTATCGGAGCTGGCTAACATTCAGCTATCCGACGTGAATATCGACACCGGGATCATAAAAGTGACGGGGAAGGGAGCAAAGCAACGCCTAGTCCACATAAGCACAGAAACACAAAAGGCGGTTCTCACATACATAGCGAGACGGACTGATAACTTTCCCTGTTTGTGGGTGACTGAGGAAAGGCGACCAATAACAGCAGAGGGCATTAGGCAGATAGTTCGCAGGATCGGCAAAAGAGCCGGCATCACAGGGGTGCGTTGCAGTCCACACACTTTCCGCCACACTTTCGGGATCCTGGCACTTCGATGTGGCATAGGGGAGTTTGGGCTGCAACACTTGCTTGGGCATGAGTCCCTCTACACCACACGCAGATATACAGAGAGCCTTAATGATGAAGATGCAATCAAGGCACACATGAAGGCAAGCCCTGTTGACCATCTAAAGCTAAGAGCAAGGGAGAGGGGGTGAACTATGAAATTTTGGGATAAATGGTGTTACTACGGCGGCATGATTGGCATTGTTCTTGCCATAGCGGGAATAGTAGAAGCCATCAGAATTGACCAGAATATCTTAATCCTGAGAGCCTTAATGATATTGGGTGTGGGTGTTTACTTCTTGTCGAGAGGGCGCAGGGCTAAGCAAGAGGCACAAGCGCGGGAGCTGCAAGAGCGGCTAAACCAGACGACAGAGCCAATGCGAGACCAGGAAGAGGACAAGGGGGAGAAATGGACGAATTAAAGTGGGAATCCACAACAGAGAAAGCATGGCTTATGCGACAGCAAGCATATTTGGAAGGCTACCCGGACTTTATAAAGTGGAACACTCCACGCCGGCAGCCTATTCTGGCTAAGCCAAAAGCTCTAATGCAGAAATGGTTTGAGAGAGGTGTTAGATACGATGATAAGCTTGTTGACCCGTTCTTTAGGGATTGTGTGGCAAAGCCACTCGGCATAAGAATATATACTAATATGCCTGATGGAATGCAAACCGCTTTGGAAATCGCAGCCGGTGAAATCAAGCGCACCATTTTAGAGAAGCTGATACCGATGCTCCAATGGCCAGATGTGATTTTCCGCTGGGGAGCACGCCCCGAGGGTACCCTAAGAGCGGCGGGATACACACGCGAGCATGAGTTTGAAGCTGGTTGTGGGCCTGATGCATTTATGCGGTTTCTTCCGCTTGGTACAGTATTCGAGACTGAACATCTACCACCTAGCGAACGCGTAGAGGTGGTAAGTAACAATTGGTATGATTTGGAGTCGCGCCGGCAATATTACCATATTAACAAGTTTCGCATCGAGGAAAGCTGGCAGTGGGGGCCTAATCCTTATGTAGGAGGCTTTAAGGGTGCCATTGAGGGGAGAGACGAAGTTGAGCAAAAGCTGAAGCAATCAAGTTTGAGCTGGATTGACCAGTTTATATATTGCTCCATCCATCGGCGCAAGGGTTTCCGGTACGGGGAGATTGCGAAAGGATTAAGGCAACTAGGTGCAAAGGATATGACAGGTGATGCTGTTAGAAAGAGACAGGAGAGGATTGTGGAAACCTTGATTGGATTGGGGCTAATCAAAAAAAGGTGGTTAGCTTGTCAAGCCCCCGGCAAATACAAATTATAGCTGTCCGCTTAGGGTACCTCAAAGTGTTAGAATTAAAGTAGAGAATAAAATAAGGCAACAAAGAAGGCTCAGAACCTATGGCTCTGAGCCTTCCTGCTTAATAGTGAAGAGGTGAAGATATGACAGATAAATGCCTGGTAGAGCTAATTTACGAAACTTATCCCAAACCCTTACCTTTGGGGTCTACTCGGGACCCGCGCATTCTAATAGTTGTCAAGCGTGTATTACTACAAGAGGCTGAGGATGCATTACGTGGGGCTGAGCTTACGGGTGACGATGTTTTGATTAGTGCTTTCCGGAACGATCTAGATACGTTGCGAAAAACATTAGCCCTAGTGATCCCGCAGGAGGTGTAACTTAATGGCCAGAATACCAAGAACAGTGATGACTAAGGCAGTGGGTCCCTTCTTCCCAACCCGCCCAGGTGAACCGTTGCCCGCACCAAGAGAACGCAGGGAACGGAAGCCCCCGAGCATATTCGAGCTGCGGGAAAAGGCAGAGGAGAAAGCCGCAGAGGCAGCCGGGGTTGAGGTTTCTGCCAGCGCTGCACAAGCGATAGTAAAGCACGTGCAGGGCAGCGGCAAAACTGGCGCCGAAGCCGGCTACATGCTTGAGACGCTTATTGCCAGTGCCTCTTCCGGTGAAGTTAAGAAGCCTGAGCTACTGGCAACCCTGAGCACGGAACAAAAGAAGTGGTACGATAAACAGGTTAGCACGTACCAGGGCTTAATGGCTGAGTGCAAAGCCAGATACAAGGCAGAGTTGCAGATACTCAAGGATAAATACGGGGACGACGCGAGGAAATACACAAACGCGAGGCTCAAGCTGGAAGCCAAGATTTATCCCGACTGGAGCCCCAAGGCTAAACAGGCAGAGGCGAAATTCGAGGAGCGCCAGGACAAGTTGGCTGCCGCCATATCGGCCGCCAAAAAGGCGGGGGTTACAGGGCTCTCCTATGATGAGATATACAGCCTGGCCACAACGACACCCAAAACTGCCCGGAAATGGGGGGCCGAGCTCGGGTTGGTCAAAGAGCAGATAGCCACAATCAGAGACGTGGGGCTGGAGGAGCTGTACAAGCCAGAAGATATAGCCGGGACTCGCATAACTCTTACCGACAAGGAAATCCCCAAGGAGCTAAGGAAGGCTGGCCCCGAAGAGCAAAAGGAGCTGGGCATTAAGAAGGTGGACGGGAAATGGCAGCAGGATGTGGTTACCGCGGCCACCGGGCAACATATTCCCGCAACATTGTTTGACATTCTGCCCACCAAGCAACAGGCGGAGGTTATTGCCGCCCCCGTAGGGACAATGATAGGAGCCGGTGCCGGCGCCATTCTCATCCCCGAGATTGAAGAGAGGCCAGTTGTGACCATTGAGGCTACCGCGGAGGAAAAGAAGAAGGCAAAGGAGGCCAGGGCTGAGGCAGAGGCAAGGGGCTGGTCGTGCTACATGCAAATCCATACATTCAAAGTCAAACTGAAAGATGGGATCACCATACTTGTCGAGGCGTTTAGCGATAGCAGCGCAGAGCAAAAAGCCAAAGATGCCGGATACAAGCCCGCATGGGTGACTAGGATGATGAGTGGGGAGAGTATAGAGCCGGCCAAAACTCCAACCGGCGCTTTTAATGTAACAAGGGAGGATGGTGAGACGATAACCATGGTGCCTTTTGAACACAAGGAGACAGGTGAGACGCTCTTGATTCCCAAGGATGCTGCTACGGAATTGAAGGACACAAAGGCTTACAAGGAAGCCAAAGGCACAGACGAGGTGAAGTTAGGCATTGCTTACGCAACAGCCCAAAGGGAACTTGACGACTGGCTCACCGACCTAAAGAATAAATCCCCTGACCTCTATGCGATTTATCAAGAGCAGGGATATGACGTCATGGTAGAACGACTGCAAAGCCAGCAGGAAGAATATGCGGAATTTCAAAGGAAGGTAGAAAGCGGGGAGCTTGTACCTATCGCCGACGATCAGTATATTCCCAAGGAAGTTTGGAATACCTACCCAACAGGGACGCAGCAACTACTTAAAGAGAAAGGGCCCGCTGCAGTCGAAGCCGCGACAACCATAGTATGGGAAAAAGGCGAAAAGCCAGCAGGGGTTAAGTGGGATCCTATATTTCAGAAGGTCTCAGCAGAATGGGGGGCTGCCCCTGCCCGTGTAACAAACGAGGAATTTGCAGATCTCTCCACTAGACAGAAGCAATTCTACCACTTAACTGAAGGGTCAACAAAGAGAGCCCTGTCTCTCGCATTGACTATGGTGGCGCCTCCGGCGAAACCATTGCTGGCTGAATATACCACAGATGACGTTACCGCAGTTGATTGGGCTATTTGCGGTGCCAATGTAGCCTTAATAGCCGTGGGGTTCGCCCCGGGGGCTCTCGCCAGCTCAGTGGTTGGCAAAACTATTGTGATTGGGGCATCCTCTACACTCTCGGGGGTAATCGGGTATGAGACAGCCAAAAACTGGAAGGAACTCACTCCTGCCCAAAGGGGCTTGGGTATTGGTGTGGCAACACTGTGCGCAGTGCCTATGCTGACCACTGTGGCAAGGAATGTCAAAATAGCAGCCTCACCAGCTATTCCCACGGCAAAAGGAAATGTTGTTGCGTGGAAGGGACTATCGGTAGCCGGGCATCCAATTATCGGAAAATCAGGTGGCAAGTGGGTGCTGGGAACACGAAACCTTACATTGCCGGAGGCTAGGCTGATTCTCAATGGCTACAAGCCCGAGATGATGCTTGAGACAAAAGTCTTTGTGAACAGAACAGCCCTATCAAAAGCGGGCTTCTCAAAGACCCAGCTAGACTACCTCACAAAGACACTCAAGGACCGCAATCTATTCGCTGGCAAGATGTCTCCCTGGCTGGACAAAAATGTGTTGATAGAGCCAACGCAACGCCTTAATGCCAGAGAGATTGATATTATGATGCGCCACCTTGCTAATAAAGCGGATGATGTAAAGGACGCTTCCCTGTTTTATGGCAGCCCGACCATCAAATCGCAGTTGGCCCCCGAGCTGAGAGGCTGGCGCGCTCTCCATGACTGGGACATCAGCCTCAATTTGAACCAGGCCAAAACGGAAGCCTTCACCCGGGCATTGATTAAGGAACTGAAGGCGCGAGGCGGTGGAACTTACCGGATAAGTCCCAAATCGCCCACCTTGATTGAAAAGCAAATAAAGGGGCAGTGGACACATATAGCGGACATACATTCCCAGGAGATGGTCTCCTCGGGCAGCGTAGCGGATATCCCCACATCCAAGCTGGACGTTACTGGACAGTATTCTTACGGGAAGATGGTATCAGAGCCCGCCATAACTATTAAGTACCCGGGTGTGGGTGAGCTCAAAATCATGCGGCTGTCGGAGTCGGGTGTCAGGAAGGCCGATACTATTTTAAGGGTGAGGCAAACCCCGAAGGGTACAGCCTTCATGCCTCCAGAGAGAGGAATCGCGCAGCCAGGAGTCCCCAAAGATGCCGCGGACTTCTACGTTATTGTGAGAAACTTCCTAGGCAAATACACTGCTGAGGATTGGTTAAAGTCCTGGGCGAAAGCCATGGGCTACACAAAGACACAGCTGTCGAAGGTTTTGCCCAAGCTCAGGAAGGCAATGCTGGAGGTAGCATCCCAAACCCCGTCCGATATAGTCGGGTACAAATTCACCCCTGCTACATCGCCCAAGGTATCAACCGGAGCCTCTCCAGCCGTAATAGTCCATATCCCCAGCTCTCTAGGGGCATCGGTATCGCCGAGCTTGGAGAGCCGCATCTCAGAGCCCATCTACCCCTACAAGAAAGCTCAATCCCCGAGCGTGCAGAGCCTCGCATCGTCAGGGCTTTCTTCCGTAGTCTCTAATGTCGCTTCTAAAATGCCAAGCGTGGCCTCTTCCGCTTCCAAGGTTTTGGCGAAATACTCACCCACACCGAAGGTTGTCCCTTCACCGAGTCCAAAGCCTAGCCCCAGCCCTAGCCCATTACCTAGCCCCAGCTTGGCGGTTAGTCCTAGCCCAGTACCTAGTCCGAGTGCAGTACCAAGCCCTGGCCCGAGTCTTGGGCCATCTCCTGCTCCAGGCCCATCCCCTGTGCCTACACCAACACCCAAACCCGGCCCAAAGCCGAGGGTAGAAATAGGCCCAACAAAGCTAGGGCGTGAAAAGATACCGATGCCAGGTAAAAGCCTAGTGAGCTGGCGGCAGGGCGCATATTACATAACTCTTGTGTCACCTTACAGGACCACAGGCACCAAGCCCGACGTAATTTATTCTCGGCAACGGCCACCATGGGG
>CAZHQV010000113.1:0-6630 GCA_964534285.1 uncultured Dehalococcoidales bacterium | reverse complement strand
TGGTTAGTGTGAGTGCGACAGATTGTGGATTGAATCCATCACATCAATTATGTTGTTAATTCTCCCCCAATCCTTAGTCTGATATGCTTTCTTCAGTTCAGTGATTACCCATGCATCGGTATCGCTTAAGAAATTGATTAGGTCTTCCTTCAACATAGGCCAGGATTCAAGGATGGTATATTCAGCATTCGGCATTTTTCGCTTCCTCCAAGACTATCAGTTTTTAGTATTCTAAATTATCCGCTGCTAATGCACAATCTCAGCATCAGGCATTCTTTAGCCTTAGTCCAACTGCCCGAGTTCTAATGACTAACAGTCAAAACTCTCGCCTAGAGTTGAGGTATGTCGCTCTTATGGTTAAGATTAAGAAAGAGGTAGTGTAAGTTAGTGCAATTTTCCAGCCCGGTGAAGTTGGCGATGTGCAAATAATTAGTGGAAAGGGTTGTGATCCTGAACATCTGAAGGGAAGAGGTACCCTCTTTCTCCGATGTCCCCCCTTATCGACACGCCAACGTTGGTATTGGGGTAAAACGTCAACACTTCCACAAAGTTGGCCACTATGGAGTAATCCCCATTCATAGTGACGGTGGTTGTAGCAGCAAAGACACTAGCAACGGTGTCCATATCTCCAGACCAGTTTACAAAGTAGTAGCCCTCCTCAGCTACTGCCGCAAGATCAACCACCGCGCCAGTATCGTAGGTAAAAATCCCCTCACCGGGAATGATTACTTCACCGCCTTCAGTGCTGGAGACGGTAAGGCTGTCCTGAGCAGTAGCACAACCTGCCATTGCGGCAATTAAGGCTGCCGTAAGCAAAAAAATGCCAAGCTTTCTCATGTATGTGAGTCCTGAGATACTATTGTACTACCGTCGATCAAATTGTCAACAGACTACGGCGTCTAAAACATACTATGGCGCTCAGGAGTCACATGGCCTTCTTTCAGCGGGATTGAGTACAAAGCTACAAGCAACATGGTTGTGTCAGTACCCACAGGAATAACCCGACGGGTAATCACAATAGGCAGTCCAAAGGGGGCTATGAACAACGACCAGGAGGAATACTGTGTGGATCAGGCCGGCTACAAAACGATGGATTGTGTCCTCTGAAGCCCCGGTCTATGATTCGACAGTTGAAACACGACGCTTGCTTATGCACCTTCTCACACTTTGTTATTCTGAGTAGTTCGTTTGGATATCCTGAGTGAACTATGGCATAATATGTGAACGCAGCCGTCTAGGCAGTTATACCATGGCTAGAGTGACGGGAAGTATCAACTTCTAGGAGAAAGAACGGAGGTCTTACATGGAGCAGCCTCAGGCACAGGATGTCGCCAGAAGAATCATCGACAATGTAGGGAAAGTCATCATTGGCAAGAACTGGGCAGTGGAGTTGGCAGTTACAGCGCTTCTGAGTCAAGGGCACATCCTCATAAAGGACATACCGGGGGTGGGCAAGACCATGCTAGGCAAAAGCCTGGCGCAGTCTATAGACGGCGTTTTTAGGCGGATACAACTCACACCAGATATGCTTCCCAGCGACATCACTGGCGTGTATGTTTTCAATCAACAGACCGGTGAGTTCATGTTCCGTCCAGGCCCTATCCTAGGGCAAATCGTGCTGGCAGACGAGATCAACCGAGCTACTCCCAAGACCCAGTCAGCTCTTCTGGAAGCACTGGCAGAGCAACAGGTCACAGTGGACGGGATAACACACCACATCGCTCGTCCCTTCATGCTAGTTGCCACCGAGAATCCCGTCGAGCACGAAGGCGTCTTCCCTTTGCCGGAGGCACAGCTGGATCGGTTCATGATGCGAATAGAACTGGGCTACCCTTCCTTCGATGACGAGATACGCATTATAGATAGTCAGCGCATGCAACATCCAATTGACAGCCTTGGTGTTGTTGTCAATGCAGATGAGGTAAGGGAAGCGCAGGAAGTTGTCAAAGAGATCTTCGTACATGAAAAAGTTCAGCGCTACATAGTTGCACTAGTCCATGCCACACGAAAACACGATGATGTGATCCTAGGTGCCTCACCTCGGGCATCCCTGGATCTGTTCCGCTCTTCTCAGGCGCTGGCACTACTGAGAAGTCGAGACTATGTTCTACCGGACGATGTGAAGGAACTGGCAGCGGTGGTGATGGGGCATCGCGTGATTGGCACTCCTGCAGTCCGTATAAAGGGCATGCATGGGCGCCAGATTATTGAAGACGTGCTAGAGCATGTTCCAGTTCCGGGTGCTCGAGCTAGCGGTTGGATGGCCCGTGGTTGAGACCAACACAAGGTGGGTAGCATAATATTGGCCTCATACTCCTCCGGGGTGAAGATGTTCCTCAATAGAAGACGGATTGTATGGAGACGGTTGCCAACTAAAGGAAAAACGTAGTCAAGGTTGTATCCTTGTGACGGGGGATAAACTAGCGGCCTGAGTCAGATGTGACCCATACAGCAAGTTGCTCAGGATTCCGAACGTTTCAAGTAGAATTTGAATGGCAAGGCACTACGCAATGCGCGCCGTAGTAGATGATTGCGCACCTGCGGCCATGCCCTTGCGACGTTGAATCTGTCCTCGCTGTTCAAATCATCCTTACCATAGGAAACACATACATAGGCATATACTATTTTGTCCAGGGCTGCTGCTATTTCGGGCACGGCAGTCGCCAGCCTATGACCGTATTCTTGAGGTGTCAAATTCTCCCTCGGTCCCACCCCGCTTAATGCGGCTAGGTAGCCAATTCTCGCGTATGCTACTCGCGGCTCTGACACCCGTCCCAGTAGGCGTCTCCAGCCCAGCCACATGATCGCACCAAACAATGCTAACCCCAGAGGTATTCCCAGTAGCCGAGTATTCCAAGGACTGCCTGTCTCTATACGATCTGGCTCGACTGTAGAGTCACCAGTACCCTCGGCATCTTGTGTTGGAAGACTGAATTCTCCCCGAGTAATGACCGGGCGACCAGGGGTGGGCTCAAAGGAAATCCAGCCATATCCTGGGAAAAATACCTCGGTCCAGCCGTGGCTATTCTGTACAGCCAACGCATCCTGCCACTCTTGCCATGCAGCCGATCGGCGCCCCATCATATAGCCAGGGCCGTACTGCTCCATCAGTGCGCCTGGACCGTACCCCGCCACCATGCGAGATGGTACTCCGGAGGCGCGTAATAACACCGCCATAGCAGAGGCAAAGTACTGACAGTATCCCTTTTTCAATTCAAACAAGAAGTAGTCAACGCCATCAGTGCCGTCAGGGGGTGCTTCTATATCCAGTGCATACTCTAGTGTGCGAAGATAATCACGAATCGCCATAGCCTTCCCGTATGGGGTTTCCATATCTTCGGTCAGTTCCTGTGCCAGGTCTATAACACGCGAGGGCATAGTCCCGGGAAGCTGCAGGTATCTGTCCAGGATCCAACTGGGATACTCGGTACCTGCCGCCGACAAATCGCTTTCAGTTGCTGTCGACACACTTACGGTAGCCCGGTATGAGTCCCCGGTGGAGACTGGACCGACAGTGCGCACCGAAAGCGTATTCGCCGCGATCGGAACATCACGTTCCACCGTGAAATTCGCAACTCCTTCCATGCCAGATTCCCAGGAAACCACCCTTACATCGTCAGGCAGAGCAAGTCTGATGTCGGACTCTGTCAGCGTGTTGTGAGACGTAGATTTCATTTCCCGTAGTCGCCAAACCGCTTCTCGTAAATCAGGTGGGAGTTTTTCTGCTTCCACAGCCAAGTCTGTTTTATTTCCCACAAGTGATATCCGGTAAATGGCAGGTTGCAGCACTTCTAGCTGATAATTAATTGACATGTCGCTGGGATGGCCGCCCAAATATACTGGCTCTCCTCCTGCCAACGAGAATAGCGCCATGACACTGACCTCGATCTCCTGCGACTTCTGGAATTCTTCCTCCAGCTCTTGTTCGGGGGTCAATTCGGGAGACACCATCTGTGTATCGCCAGTCTCCCATCCCTTGTACGTATACACATCGTAGCTCCTGGCGCGCAAGTAGACGGGCAAAGGGGCTTTTACTATTAGAATAGATTCCTCGCCCAGAGTGGTGCTTCCTCCAAAAGGCTGGTTAGGCCCAAAGGAATGGTCAGAGTCTGTCTCTTCAGCGGGCAACCCACCAGCACATCTAGCAAACTCTTGGCCTATGACTCTCACTGGGAAGCTAATTCTGTCCCATACTGCTGCCACTGGAGCAACCTTTGCTGAGGTCGTGGGGAGTAAAGAAGCAACTATCACAACCGCCAGCGCAAACCTGAAGGCATTAGACAGAAGCGGCAAATCGGTTGGAGAGCGCCGGACATTTCTATGATCCCAGTCGTGCTTGCGCTCCAGAACGAATAGACGCGCCACCAAAAAACAAACTACAAGCAGGTACAGATACAGTGGTAGCCTCTGCGCTCCAGGCGGAAGATTTGTGAGATTGATAACTATGACGATTGCACTGGGAAGCACTGCGCCCCATATATTGTGCTTGCGGAACAACGACCAAGAACAGATGAACCCAGCTAGCCACGAGGTGAACAGAAGAAACAAGCTGAAGGGCAATGTGTCACAGCTCACGTCACCGTTCACGAACACCTGCCCCCATATGAAGAGACGATTTCCGACCTCTGCATACCGCACAAGGCTACTAGCACCTTCAACCAGCTTGGTAAGCTGCCAAAAGCTAAGGTAGATGCCAAGGAGTATGCCACTGACGGCTAGCAACCACCCGTTGAAGCGCATCTTAGCCAGCAAAAGGCCCAGCACCAGACCCGAGAGTGCTAAGAGATACAATCCTGGTGTTGGTACCCACTCCACGCTTCCCACCGACCGAATTGCCAGCATTACAGAGAGCAGTAGAAGTAGGAAAGTTACCCACCCTTCCGAAGGGCCCTGCAGCATTTGCCGCAGAAGGCTTTTGATGCACCCCATCGGCCAATCATCGCCCCTGTTGAGCCGCCTCCGTGCCCAACATATGCCTCTATTTGTTATTTTTATTTCTGGCGGCATATCTCCATCCCATCATATTTCAGAAGCCGGTATCTGCTCAGTTTTGCTATACTGCCTAGAAATGGGCAGGTAATCTGAGGTTATCGGTTGAGAAAGTGCATTTGGAAGCGGATCTCCTCTACGTACTACGTACGCAGGAATTCCGATTCCTGCAAGCTCCATTACGACTTCATCAAGGGATTGCTTCCCTCCGAAGCTCGCAGGGTCGACCAATACTACCACAATGTTAAGACCGTGGTACCTCAGTTCTCGTAATACCGATATCCACTCGGTGGCAGTAGAGGAAGTAACAACAATAAGGGAAGCCGACCTGTCAAACTGTCCCGCGTTTTCTGCAAGCACCCCAGCCAAGGTGTTGTCCCCTTCAGTCTTAGACAAGGTGAGCGTGTCCAGAACGCTGGACATCTGCTTGGTGCCGGCCCCCAATGGCAGCAGATATTCATGATCGCCGTACGTTATCAGGCCGACCGATCGCTCCTCCCCCAGAGCAAGATAAGCCAGTGACGTAGTGATAGCCACAGCATACTCATCCGTCCTGTCCATTCCTTGACTGCAGTGAATTTTCCGCTCTAGGTCTGGAACAATCCACACGTCATTACCTCCCCCAGAGTCAAACTCCTTGGACATGAGTTGACCACTCTTGGCAGTGGATAGCCAGTGGATTTGATTCAGACTATCACCCTGAATATATTCTCGAATTGTAGATACATGAGGAGTGCGAGTCCGAGAGCGATGCCGTACGGTTTCCTCCCCCAGCCCGTCCGCCGCCAGAAGACGGAAATAGGGTAATTCAACGACAGGTGGCCGTATCACCACTTTGATAGGATTGCCTTGTATTATCTGCACTCGAAATAAACCAAGCGGGTCGCTACTACGTGCCATTGGCGGGCCTATGGTGTAAACGCCACGGGCATGGCAGAATGCATGCATTTCTAACCACTTCTGTCCCCAAGCGCCAATCGTGGTGGCTATACCCGAGACATCACCGGGCATGTTACTCATTTGCACGATTTCCACCAAGCCGGTTGGCAGACGGCAGTTATTGCGCACATGAACATACCATTTCAGCATATCCCCTACTTGCGCTACATAGGATTTGTTTTGCATCCGCATATCCAGACGCCACAGTGTCAGTCGGACACATACATAGCTAACGACTATAACCAGCGTCAGGAAATAGCTCACGCGATACAGGACGCCTTCGCCGGTGGCGATAGCGAAGAGGAATATGATCGCAAGGAGGAGTACCATCCCCCTTCCCCGGGGTGTTGTTTGGGCATGAAAACGCGAAAAGATAGCGGTTACCATGTGCCTCCGACAATCTATTTTACTATAATAATTGTAGGTTGCATTGCATGTTACGTCAAAACATAGCAGTTTAGTTTTTCCAAGAAACTGCGTTTTGTAATCTACGCTGTAACACCCCCTGAACTATCTACCTACCTTTTTTGCGGCATCCAAGACATACTATGGTGTTAAGGGGTGACAAAATGGTGAAGCCCGCAGTTGAAGCCGATTGGTCGCCCCATCGGCGAGTTGGCGCCCAACAAATATTTCATTTTCCTCCTTTACACCAATATAAATGCACAGCATCTGAAAAGGTTGCATTACCTCATATAGATA
>CAZHQV010000112.1:0-6677 GCA_964534285.1 uncultured Dehalococcoidales bacterium | reverse complement strand
CCGGCCTCGTAAAGTGCAGCCAAATTACGTGACGCTCTAGTCTGCGAGATATCCAGTGCCTGCATTACTTCACAGACGCAACACTCCCTCTCAAGCAAGATATTGAGTATTCTTAACCTGGTTTCATCAGAAAGAGCCTTAAAGGTTTTTATAGTCTCCCTCATAGAAGGACTCCTTATATGCGCATTATTGCATGTACATTGTAATGCTCAATTTTTAACTTGTCAACTGAACTTCAGCGTAAACTTGCCCCATCGTGCTGAGTATTGTGATGGTATTAGTAATCCTCACCGCCACCAAACTGCGCTGAATCTATCGTCTCTAACTACAAATAAGCAGTATTAGGTATTTCCACCTCTATATGTTCTTCTTTTAGTATTAAAGCTTGTTCTCCTACGGGAGGCACGAAAATTTATCTGGATTCTCAAATGTGGCAGAAACCTGTTTTGTTACCTCACTACACAAAATGACGATTTGTGTCGTCCATATCTCAACTTAATGTGCCCATGATTGACACCTGGCACTGATGGTCTTATAGTAGTATCAATAAACCCTCAGGAGGCAAGTCATGACCAATCGTAATTCCAGGCTGCAGCTGGGCACCCTCGAGAACTGGTTATGGGAATCTGCCTGTGTAATTCGGGGGCCGATAGACGCCCCAAAATTTAAGGACTATATCCTTCCCCTCGTATTTCTAAAGAGGCTCTCTGATGTCTTCGAGGATGAGCTACAGCAGCTTGGCAGCACCGCCAAATACGTAGATACTGACCACAGTCTGGTGCGGTTCTATATACCGGGAAACGCCCGCTGGCCAAATATCGCCCGTCAGACCACAAATCTTGGTGAGTTTCTGACTGATGCCGTGCGTGCGGTGGCAAGAGAGAACTCCAAGCTAAGCGGGGTCATTGACGTCAGGGACTTCAACGAAACCGCCGCCGGGCAGCGTATCCTGAGCGATGACCGCCTCCGGGCACTAATTCAGAGGCTATCTCAATATCGCTTAGGCTTGCAGGATGTGGAGCCGGATATACTCGGTCGAGCTTATGAGTATCTGCTGCGAAAGTTTGCCGAGGGGCAGGGGCAGAGTGCTGGTGAATTCTATACACCCCGCGAAGTGGCTATCCTGATGGCTCATATCCTTGACCCCGACCCCGGTGATGAAATCTATGACCCCGCCTGCGGCTCCGGTGGGCTGTTGGTGAAGTCTTTTTTAAGATTCAGGGAGAAATACGGTGAGGATACCAATGTAGCTCCCCTCCGTTTCTATGGTCAAGAGATTAACGCTACCACTTTCGCCATGGCGCGGATGAACGCCTTTATCTACGATATGGAAGCGGAAATAGCCATTGGCGATACCATGAACCGCCCCGCCTTCACCAACCCCGACGGCTCGCTACGGCGGTTTAACAAAGTTACCGCTAATCCGATGTGGAACCAGAAATTCACTATCACAACATACGAGCATGACACCTATGGGCGCTTCACTAATGGTATCCCGCCCGCCAGCAGTGCCGACTGGGGCTGGGTGCAGCACATGTTTGCCTCGCTTAACGACCAGGGCAAAATGGCGATGGTGATAGATACCGGAGCCGCTTCACGTGGAAGCGGTAATCAAGGCTCCAACCGCGAGCGGGACATCCGCAAGGTTTTTATGGAGCGCGACTTTCTCGAAGCCGTCCTGCTCCTGCCGGAAAACCTGTTCTATAACACCACCGCACCGGGTATTATCATGGTGCTGAACAAGGTGAAACGCTATCCAAATGAAGTCCTGCTCATTAATGGGTCCAGTGAATTCCTAAAGGGTCGTCCCAAGAATTACCTGAGCGATGAAAACATCAAGCGGCTCGCCAACGTGTATCTTGGTTGGCAGGAAGTGGAAGGCTTGAGCAAGCTCATCAAGACGGATGAAGCTATCCGCAATGACTATAATCTAAGTCCCTCTCGTTACGTGGCTAGCAACAACAAGGAGGAAGTTTTGTCTCTGGATGAAGCGGTGGTGCTTCTCTCACAAGCTGAGGAGGAGCGGCAGTCGGTGGATAAGGAATTGAAAGAGATTCTTAACAAGCTGGGACTGGAAAAGATCGAATGAGCAACCAGAACAATGACATTCCAGAAGGCTTAAAGATGACCGAGCTTGGGCCACTGCCTGAAGAGTGGGAGACAACGAAATTAGGAGACCTCTTTGATATAAAGCAGGGTAAGGCTTTATCGCCTGAGCATCGGCGGGGTATAAGTCCGAGACCATTCCTAAGGACTGCGAATGTGTTTTGGGGATACATTGACCTAGCCAATGTTGACTCAATGGATTTTACCGATGCTGAAGTATCTCAATTGAAGCTCATACCCAATGATTTGTTGGTTTGTGAAGGCGGAGACATCGGGCGTACTGCCATCTGGCGAGGTGATTCAGATATTTGTTGTTACCAGAATCACCTTCACAGGCTAAGGACTACCAGAACTGATGTTTACCCTCTTTTCTATATGTATTGGATGCAGGCGGCGTATTTACTTTTGGGGCTATATGGGGGAACAGGAAATAAGACCACGATACCCAACCTTTCTCAAAGTCGTTTGAAGTCTTTTGTATTGCCCCTCCCTCCCGTCCCCGAACAGCGCGCCATCGCCTATGTCCTTTCCACCATATGGCGAGCCATCGAAGCCCAGGGCAAAATCATTGCCGCCGTCAGGGAACTAAAAAAATCCCTCATGCGCCACCTCTTCACCTACGGCCCTGTCCCGATTTCCGAAGCCGAACATGTGTCGCTGAAGGAGACAGAGATCGGGCCGGTGCCGGAGCACTGGGAGGTGGTGAGGCTAGGCAAAATGTCAGGACTCATTACAAAAGGCTCATCTCCCAATTGGCAAGGCTTTGAATACTGCGATGAAGGCATTATTTTCATCAGAAGTCAGAATATTGGTTCTGGGAGATTAGAATTACAGGAAGTCGCCCATTTACCAGACGCTTTTAATCGAAAGGAAAAGAAGTCCATAATACACAAGGATGACCTTCTGATTAACATCGTTGGTGCGTCAATTGGTAGAGCAGCTGTTGCCAGCGAATTTATTGAAGGAGGGAATTTAAATCAAGCAGTGGCTCTTGCTCGTTTGAAAGTTGGCATGGAGCCAAATTTCGTGATGAATTTCTTACTTGATGATGATGGGCAGGAACAACTTCACAAACAAAAGAAAGAAATCGCCAGAGCTAATCTCAGTCTTCAGGGTCTTAATAACCTGATTATTCCGTGCCCTCGAACCATCGAGCAGCAAGAAATTGTGAACACGCTTTCAACCGTAGAAAATAAAATCAAGTCGGAAGAAAATATCAAAGCAGCACTTCAAGTCCTATTCAAGACCATGTTACATCAATTAATGACCGGCAAGGTCAGAGTAAAAGATTTGGAGGCTACAGCCGTATGAGCCTCCGTAGTGAACGTGATATCGTCCAGCAGCCGCTTATCCGCTATGCTACAGAAGCAGGTTGGACGTATCTCTCGCTGGATGATGCCCTGCGTCTGCGGCGCGGTGAAACCAGCACCATCCTCTGGGATACCTTCATCCAGAAAGCCCAGAGTCTTAATCCGGGTACCGTTGACCACCTGAAGGCGGAGGAGATTGCTAGCCGCCTCATTCGCGTGCCGCCCACCATCGAGGGCAACCTCCATGCTTGGGAGTATCTCAAAGGGCTGAAGACAGTGTTTGTTGATGCAGAGAAACGGGAGCGTAACCTGCGCCTCATTGACTTTGATAACTCAAACCGCAACGTCTTCCATGTCACGGACGAGTTCAGCTTCACCAACGGCGTTCACACCATCCGTGCCGATATCGTCTTTCTCATAAATGGCATCCCGGTCATCCTTATCGAGACCAAAGCCGCTACCCGGCTGGACGGCATCGCCGAAGGGCTTGACCAGTTGCGCCGCTATGAACGGGAAGGGCCGGAGTTGATGGCAATAATGCAGCTTTTCAGCCTCACCCACATGATTCAATACTTCTATGGTGCCACCTGGAACCTATCCCATAAGAACCTGTTCAACTGGAAAGAAGAGACTGCCGGCAGAGACTTCGAGACGCTGGTCAAGACCTTTGTCGCGCCGGAGCGTATCCTCCGGGTGCTGCGGGACTTCATCCTCTTTACCCGCAAGGACGATGAGCTTCAGAAGGTCGTGCTCCGCCCCCACCAGATGCGGGCAGTCGAGCGTGCTTTAGTAAGAGCTCGTGACTTGGCCAAACGGCGGGGGCTTATCTGGCATACTCAGGGCTCCGGCAAGACCTACACCATGATAACCATCGCCAAACGGCTTATTGAAGAACCTGTTTTCAAGAACCCCACCGTGCTGATGCTGGTTGACCGCACCGAACTCGAGACGCAGCTTTTCGGTAATCTGGCATCAGTTGGGCTTGGCAGCGTTGAAGTGGCCATCAGTAAAGAAAGGCTCAAGGAGCTTCTCAAGAATGATGTCCGGGGCATTATCATCTCCATGATACACAAGTTTGATGATATCCCGGCTGATATCAACACCCGTTCCAATATCTTTGTTTTGGTTGACGAAGCCCATCGCACCACCGGCGGCGATCTCGGTAACTACCTCATGGGTGCTCTTCCCAAAGCTACTTACCTGGGCTTTACCGGCACCCCCATTGATAAAACCGCCTATGGCAAGGGCACCTTCAAGGTCTTCGGCGTGGACGACCCTCAGGGCTATCTGGATAAGTATTCCATCGCCGAGTCCATTGAGGACAAAACCACAGTTCCCCTATATTATGCGCTAGCACCGAATGAGTTGCGGGTTGAACGGGATATTCTGGAGAGAGAATTCCTTGACCTGGCCGAGGTGGAGGGCGTCAGCGATATTGAAGACTTGAACCGGGTGCTGGACAAAGCAGTCAACCTGAGGAACATGCTTAAGAACCGTGACCGGGTGCAGCGTGTTGCCCAGTATATCGCCCAGAACTTCAAGGAAACGGTGGAGCCTCTGGGCTATAAAGCCTTTATTGTCGGGGTAGACCGTGAGGCCTGTTGCCTGCTCAAAGAAGCTTTGGACGATTATCTGCCCGCCGAATATTCCAGGGTGGTTATCAGCCCCGGCCACAATGACCCTCCGGGGCTGGCTCGCTACCACCTGAGCGACGAAGAGGAAAAGAAAATCCGCAAAGCATTTATCAAGCCGGAGCAATTACCCAAGATTCTTCTGGTAACTGAGAAGCTCCTCACCGGCTACGATGCCCCGGTTCTCTATTGCATGTATCTCGATAAGCCCATGCGTGACCATGTCCTCCTGCAAGCCATTGCCCGTGTCAACCGCCCCTATGAAGATGAGAACGGCAAGCATAAGCCGGGCGGTTTTGTCCTGGACTTCGTGGGTATCTTCGAGAATCTGGAAAAAGCCCTTGCTTTCGATTCTAAGGATGTCCAGAGTGTGATTGAAGGACTGGGCATATTGAAAGCGCGATTCCGTGAGAGAATAACTACCGGACGGACTGAGTATCTTCCTCCGATAAAAGGCAAGAGTGACGATAAGGCTGCTGAGGCCGCCCTGGAGCTATTTCGTGGCGAAGATAAGCGCCATTCATACTACGGCTTCTTCCGGGAGCTTGAAGACCTTTATGAGATTCTCTCGCCGGACTCGTTCCTGAGGGAGTTCGTGGAAGATTATCAAAAGCTGGCTGATCTCTATGCTCTCCTTCGCTCTGCTTATGATAACCAGGGAATAATCGATCGTGAGCTTGCTCGTAAGACGGCATATCTTGTTCAGGAGCACACACATGCAGGCGAAATTCGCGCAGTGGTTTCCGTTTATGAGGTTAACCCGCAGGCCCTTGAGAAAATTGCCAGGAGTAGCAAGTCCGATACAGTTAAAATATTCAACCTGCTCAAGAGCATCGGTCAGAAAGTGCTTGGTGAGGCAGTCAAAGCTCCTTACCTCTTTACCATTGGCGAGCGTGCTGAAGCTATCGCTGAGGCTTTCAAGCAACGGCAGTTTTCTACACAGGAAGCGCTCAAGCATCTTGAACAATTGATTAAGGAAATCAACGAGGCGGAGCGCGAACAGGCGGAGCGTGGAATATCCGGAGAGCCCTTTGCTGCCCTGTGGATTTTAAAGCAAGAGGGTATTACGATAGCTGAGGCGGAAAAGGTCGCTGGAGAAATGGTTGGAATCCTGAAAGAATATCCCCACTGGCACAGGAGTGATAAGCAAGCCCGCCAGATCAGGCGTAGACTTTACAGTATGCTTGAGCAGGGCAAAATAGAGAATATCCCGGAAACCGTTGAGAAAATAATGTCGGTGATCCAGAGAAGGTAGAAATGAAGGCTTCAGATACGCTCGAACAGATTATACCGGCTCAGGTATTCAAGGCGGAAGTGCTGAGCTGGGCGAAACGTATAAGCGTTGAACCCAAAGAAATCCGCCTTCACCACCTAAAGAATAAATGGGCAAGTTGCTCCAGCAACGGCCGCCTTACCTTTAATACCGAGCTCCTGAATCAGCCCGCTTGTTTCCGCACCGAAGCCATCGTCCATGAACTACTGCACCTCAAAGTGCCGAACCACGGTAAATTGTTCAAGGAACTGATGAAGGTACTTTTGGCTTCTGAGTAAAAATAAGGTTTTGACCTAACAATTCTGACTTTTGTGCAATCCCTCCGCAATCACGAAGCTCAATTAGTACTGTTTGGCC
>CAZHQV010000111.1:0-6707 GCA_964534285.1 uncultured Dehalococcoidales bacterium | reverse complement strand
GTCAATAGCTGCACCAGTTGGTGTTCCAGTATCTGAATTGCTTGCCGCCGAGAAGTTGACATTATCCTCTGTAGCTTTAAGGTAAATAGTATATAGTACATCATTAAGAAGATTGCAAATTGTCCCGATGTTTAAATCAGCCTTAAGTATCCCCAATAATGAATCATCTGCTGCATTATAAACAAACACTAAATCTCTGTCTGCATAACTGCCAGCCCACTGTAAATCCAACTCCCCATTACTATTGGGGTTTGTAGCTTGCAGCGAAGTTGGTACAGCAGGCGTTGGCATTTAGCTATCCTTGCCGAATCCTATCCATGTTGCACTGACCTTATCTGGCGATGTACCCTTCACATGGATATTATTAAGGTTAATACGCCCACCAGCCACATCAGCCGGAACATAGTAGAATGGGTCTTTAGCCTCAAGCTCAAAAGGCTGTTCAGCAGAATCACCAAAGTACAATATATTGGCATTTGCTGCTGGTGCCTGTATAATAAGTATCTCTACTTCATCAGGTATAACTTTATTCGGATAAGCTGCTACCATAAGAGCCTTAAGACTATTATGGGTTGTAGGTAAACTAAGCGATGCAATGTTCATCACATTCTCCTAACCAAGCTTCTGAGGAGCTATGCCTCTTCCGGTTAAGCTCCGTGGACGGAATTTATTCTCTCCAGCTATACTTGCAAATAACCAATTGTCATTATTACCACTATCAACAGCATTGATAGCTCTAATTAAATTACCACTATCTGCATTGGAGTCCTTAACATCAACCTTATCAGCTAATACCGACGTGCCTTGTAGATCAATATACCATTGATTACCATCAGATGAGGAACGAAGTAAAGCTGGATAAACTTCATCGCCATCTGACCGAAGTTCACCGTTAACTGTTATCTCGTTCCCTACTCCGAATGTAAACTTATGTGTCTTAGCTTGACCAAACGTCATATGACCAAAGGTAGTGGCCCCAATGTTGGACATATCTGCGATTTCCGCATCATCAAAGAATAATAAGTTACTGGTAGCATTAAAAGTACAAGTACCAGCAGTAATTGTTTCAATACCCTTCCACTTGAGAGTGGCTCCAGCACTTACTAATAGAATATCATCAACAGTTAAATCATAACCATCAAGATTAAGTGTACCAGCAAGGATGTTTAAATCTTGTCCTGTTACATTAAGTACAAGCGCCTCTAATAGCGTAGCTACGCCGCTAGGCTTATCGATTATAAAGTTTCCGCTACCGAAGAGACCCACTCCACCACTGTCGATTGTCTGCGCACCGGTACCTACTAGCTTAATACTGCCTGCACCTGTAACGTCAGAATCGGCGGAAGAGACATTACCCTCCACCTCGATATCGCATTTGATGTCATCAACTGTTGTGATGATTAAATCGTGTCCGACGTAGATGGTGCCGGCGACCGCATCCACGTCCCAGACAGTCAGGTTCAGCTCTAGATCGTAGAGCTTGATCGTGCCAATATCCAGTGTCTTGGCACTATCGCGTAGAATCAATTTGCTGGTGCCGAAGTCTAATCCTCCGGCGGTGTGAGTAATGCAGGGATTATTGGCAGCAGTCCCGGTGATGCGAATAGTCTGCGAGAGTGTTAGTGTGCCGCCTGACTTGTCTACCTCGAATGGCGGAATCTCTCCGATACCCCCGTCGGTTCCCAGCGATTGCTCCGCACTGCCCTTGAAGAACCATTTGCCCGTCAATCCGGTAACCAGTGTCGTGTCGTTTACAGTCACGTTGCCGCGTAGCTCCCAGTCGCCGGTCCACATTCCGCAAGTGGTGACCGTCATATCGCCGCCGATGATTGATGTTCCGACCGAAACCATTGTGTAGGCTCCGGTATTCACGATGATTTCGGGGAGCACCAGGGCTCCGATATCTACGGTCTGAGCACGGCCCATAAAGGTCAGCACCTTGGAGTTGAAGTCAACCGTGCCCGCAACGTACTTGAAGGTAATAGTCTTGCCCACGAAAACGAAGTCCGTGAGGAACGTCAACGAGCCGCCGCTCTTATCAATCTCGAATCCGGGTATGGAAGTGCCGGTGATGGTCTGCACAGCACTACCAGTAACCTTGACATGTGCTTCCCAGTTGATATTGTTGCTTTCCGCACTGGAGATGTTTCCGCGAACGTCGAACGTGCCTATGAATGTATTTCCGATAGAGGTAATCGTGAAGTCGTCTGTCACCACTACCGTACTGGGGACACTGCTGAACCCCTGATTGCCTTTCAGAAGTTCAAGTTGGTAAAGCGTGTTGCCAGTTGTATCCAGCAAGGCGGCAACCCCGTTGTTAGCCATCTGGAGCAGTGTGGTGCGGGCGTCGAACGTGCAGCCATTGATATCAAAATCACCCTCAGCAACAATCGTCCCGCCCGGACCCGGTACCAGCAGCCAGCAGTTGATGGTTCCGGCGCTGGCTACGAAGTCACCTTCGACCGTCAGAGTACCGTTGCCGATTCCGATATTCCAAGTACCACCAGTCACGCTCACATCGCCAGTAATCGTGTAGCTGGAAGTGATTTCGTCTAGCGTACCACCTGACATTGTGAAGGGGCCATTGATAGCTATTGCGCCGCCATCAAGCTCCACTGTTCCACCGGCTATAGTGATTCCACCAGAGCCAATGGTGAACATGTTACCATCAAGTACGAACGTGTTACCATAGCCTGCCTGGAAATCTATTTCAAGAACATCAACGTCAGTATCGGCGTCCAAATCGCCACTATTACCATCGAAGATGGCCTTGTCGCTAGAACCGGGTACTGATGCCCCGCTAGCGCCACCACTGGAGGTAGACCAATTGGAGGTATCACTCCAATTCTCATTCCCACCAGAAACTTCGTAGCGATCAGCCAAGATCAATACCTCCTACTGCAACAGCCTTCTTGACAACTATACCTAATTCTATAGAATCACCCTCTTGAGCATACCCAACAGCCTTAATATCTTTAATGGCAGCAGCATAAGCTGTTATACATTCAGCTTGCGATTTAAAAATCTGATGGCGATTACTTAAAGCTCCAGTTACACCAAGTTCATAAGCTTTCCCGTCACCGTGGTTGATGCCGGTATATCGGGCAAAGATTCTAGTAATTTTGCCATCTTTAATAAACTTTGCATACCCAACAGTATGATCTATGCGCGCAAGATCAATTTTCATTGCAACTTTAGTGCAGGCCACACCATCTTTATCTATGAAGTTTTCCATTATCCAAACACCTTTGTCCATTTAGCTATAATAATAGCTTTAAATAATGCTATAATAGTTCCAGCACCGGCTAGTGTCCACTTTATTTTCTTTCTTGATTCTTCAAGAGAAATGATTCGAGAATCATGTTTATCAATTTTATCGTGAAGCTGTACAAGCTTAGTAGATTGATAAACACCCATCATTTCTGGATTACCTTTATAAGCTTTAATAATCATTTGTTGTTCCACCGGCAGCTTATCAAAGCCCGGCGGCATTTCTGGGACTGGAGGATTCAATTCGGTGTCAGGCATGATTATTTATCCGCACTAGCTCCAGCTTTACCGTCGCCGTCCAAATCCTCAACACCCCTTGCAGCCGGATCTTTAATCACTCCACCATCTTTTGATTGTGAGATCGCAATCGCCTCAAGACGCGCAATATGCTCCTCGGCTGCTTTCTTAACCTCATTCGCAGGATATAGTCTAGCTTTAGAACCAGTCTCCTTAGATAATAGACCAGCCTCTACGTCCTGACGTATTGTTTCACCATTCATAATAACCACATCAGCCGAATCAATTTCCTTATGGATAGTTAACAAGTCTTCAGATGAAACCTTGAAACCGATTGTAATATCAGCAACCTCCTTCATGGTTTCCTTCTGATATTTCTTAGAAGGAACTTCCGCTGCTTGTTTAGTCAGCTCCTTAGCTTCCTTGCGCCTATCTTCATCCGTCTTGAGGCTGTACTTTTTCGGATATTGGATAGTCGCCGGGTTCGGGCTGCGTCTGTTCTCGTATTGTGCCCAAATACGTGCAACCTCACGCTCCATGTATTCAAGCTCTAGGCCAATATAGCTTAGGCCAGCCTCTAAACCACGCTCATCAAGTTGCTTAGACTCGGCGCTTGCTCGACGTGGCTCTATATTTGTTATGGCTAAATTGATTAGTTGACGAATCTCCTGCTTCATCTTCTCCTGCTTCTCCATCGAAGCATTGAGTGGTTCAGATGAAGGATGTATAAAGCCTGGACGATCTAATCCCTTTGAGTACCTACGTCCCTTAGTGGCTCCAACCTTGATTTCCTTGTCACGAGCCTTCTTAGCTTCCGCGGCAGTGCCCGGTTTTGATGTAGCATCAGATGCATCAGACTGTCTATGTTGCATAATGTCGGCTGTCGGGTTATATTGTTCAGTGTAGAAGGTGAAATTGCTCTTGAAAGCATAGTTCATGTCGGAACTGGACAAATTCATAAGAGCGATTTGATAATCAGCCGTGTCAGTCAGGAGACTGGTGCCAATTTCGCCCAATACGAACGGAATTTGTGTTAAATTAAGGACTACCTGCCGAGTAGTATCCTCAACACCGGCATCATCAAAGAATTGTACTGTTACACCATTCTCAGTAAGCTTAAGTAAGCGATATTCCTCGATCTCCTCAACAACTAAGCCATATTGATCGTCAATCTGCTCTCTATGGTCCCTTAGTAGCAGGGATACAAGTTGATTCTGGTCATTAATCACCCATGAACGTATATCTTCGACCTTATACATGTATAGGTACGGGCGTACATTACGTTGCGTGTGTAGGTCCGCACCCTCGTCCAGGCGCGGTTTATCAACATAGATACCCACCTTCGCCATCGAAAGGAGTTCTGGCAATACAAGCCGACCGATGAAAGAATCCATGCTATTACCGGCTAAATCGACGCCACCCTTATTACCGGTGATAGCTACTTCATAAGACTCAGGGCCACCCTTGCGGGCGATGTCTATCATACGTTGGAAAATTGCATTCTTAACATCATTGACGGCTGCTTTTGCGTGTGCGGGTACGTATGTAGAGTTTTTGCGGGCTGCAAATTCAGAAGGATCTTCACGACTTGAGAATGTTTTTAAATATTCGTCACGGAAAGCCTCTCCACCTGCGTATGTCAGACGGAATTTATTCCAATCTGACGATAGAAGATCATACTCAGGATGAGTAATCGTAGCAGGTGTTGGCACTACGTGATTGGCCATTAGTTATGTCCTCATTACGTGCCATACTTTCAGCCATAGGCAATGCAATTTCAGCATAGGTTCTGGCGTGAGCAAGGTGGTCCGGCTCATTCCCGGTCACATACCGGCCAGTCGGGTTACCATCAGCATCTTTCTCATAGATGCGAACAGGAGCTTTGAGATGATCCCTGTACTCGATTTCTAAATCCTGCGGTAAGCTAATCTTCTTTGTCTTGAAACGGCTTAATGACATATCCATCCAGCTCGTTCTGTCAACGGACATAGTAAGTTCTGCATCATCGCCAAGGTGTATTTGTCTGGATTTGACGCCTCGACTATAAAAACACAACCGAACAAAGCCCCAAAACCTTGATGCGAATTCAAACGCCTTCCGTCTTTCAGGTGAAGCGTCGATAACGGCAAACGCAACGGAATACTGCGGAAGGAATTCGTCAAGCTCTTCAAAATTCTTTACCTTACCTTCCTTTAATAGTCGGCAAGATGCAGCGATGTTAATATCAGCGGTCTTCACTGTCTGATCAAAGAACCACTGATCAATTTCATAGTGTATCCACTTGGGGCCAACATCAATACCCATCGTAACAAGTGCATTAACAGGCGCTATGTCCTGCTGCTTGAAGTCTCCTATGCAATCCTCTATCATACCATCCGTGATACGTGCGCCCTCGACCGCGTGAGTCTCTCCGAGCTTAGAATTATGGAACTCCTGTTCATCAGCCGGGTCGCGTTGGGCGCGGAAGAAAGCTTGAGCAAGTTCATAAGGCTTAACTGCCATCGAGTAGAGCTGGTTAATATAAAAACCCCTTGCTAGTCTGTCGGTATGACTCGGCACCCATTTAGCATTATCAATAGAGAGCCACTCCACTTTAGCTTCATGCGGTAAGATATGCTTGCATTCCTTACAGATAAGATGCGTGTTGACAATACCGGGGTCCAATAGGTCGTCTGCAGTTATGACTAGACAATCAGGATAGATAAGCTCGGTGAATCTTGAGCAGTAAGGACACTTGAAGAAGTAATGCTCCTCTGTGGACTGTCGGAAGTAATAGTTAATCCCATACTTATCAATAGTTGGTGTGCTAATCATAAGTATCTGCTTGTCAAGCTGTCCGCTGACACGCTCGAAAACCAAGCTTATATTCTTCTGGACCATTTCATCAACCTCGTCCAGTACGACTAGTGCCACCGGAACACTTTTGAGTTGTGACCGGCTCCGACTCCCTCGAATGAACAGATTTGCGAATCCTGCCCTCTTATGGTGAATATTCTTAACGTCCGTGAATAAACTTTTAAGATGCTCAGAATTCTCCAGTGCTGGATCGAACCTACTGGTGCTAAAGTCTCGGGCATCAGGCGTACTCGCTGGCAGAATGTACAATACCGATGAACCCGTAATGTCGATGGCAAAAAAGGCTTTGTCTAATGCCATTTCCGTGAAGGCCATCTGTGCAGCTTTCTGGCCTACAAGTAGCT
>CAZHQV010000110.1:0-6854 GCA_964534285.1 uncultured Dehalococcoidales bacterium | reverse complement strand
ATAAAGGTACTGATAGTTGATGACCACACGCTGGTGCGAGATGGAATCCGTGCTCTGCTGGCGATGGTTGCTGACGTAGAAGTAATCGGCGAGGCAGCAAATGGAAGGGAGGCTGTGCAGAAGGTAAGAAAGCTTGCCCCAGATGTGGTGCTCATGGACTTGGCAATGCCTATCATGGGTGGACTGGAAGCAACACGAAGAATACGCAAGGGATTCCCGGGAACAAAGGTGCTAGCACTGACCCAGTATGAAGATAAAGACTATATCATCCCAATCATCGAAGCAGGAGCTCGTGGCTTTATTAGCAAGATGGCGGCATTTTCCGGGCTCGCTTCAGCTATTCAGGCTATACATCGTGGGGACTCCTTTCTATCTCCTGCGGCAGCAGCGGCTGTTGTTGAGGAGTGTCAAGAGAAGGCCACTACAGACGGGGGAAAAGACCCTTACCAACATCTGACGGACAGAGAAAGGGAGATACTCAAGCTGGTTGCCGAGGGATATACCGCTAAGGAGATAGCAGAGATGCTGGTGCTCAGCCTGAGAACGGTGGAGGCGCACAAAACCAATCTAGCCAAGAAACTGGATATCCACAACAGGACCGACCTCATCAAGTTTGCCATACGCAAGGGCATCGTCACCATGTGATGGTATAGGTACCGGCATTCTTTCCGCAAAGTTCACCTTCAGTTTCCGCGGTTTTCACACCCGAGAAATAGGCGTCACTTGGGCCAGAATATGCGTATGAAATTCGCCCCTATTTGCGGGACTGCCTCTTTTGCTTCCCTTAAGGGCAAGTTACCATGTAACTAGGATCGATTCCTGGGATGGTGTACCCAATGAGGGATACTAGTACCAAAGACCATCAAGCCACGCGAACGAAGGAAGCGTGTTACGACCACAGCCTTACTCCTCCCTGTCAAGCTGCCTGCCCGCTCCACATGAATATCGGCGAATATATTGATTTGGTTGCCCAGGGAAGGGTGATGGAAGCATTGAAGGTCATAAGGGATGGCAATCCGTTCCCTTCAATCTGCGCCTATGTGTGCACGCATCCGTGCGAGGATGCCTGCCGACGCGGTCAGGTAAATGAACCTATTGCTATCCGGGCGCTGAAGAGGTTCGCCGTGGAATTCGGCGCTGACAGGATGATACAGGTCGAAGCTGAGACGACGCACAGCGAGAAGGTTGCCATCGTAGGATCCGGCCCCGCGGGACTAGCTTGTGCTTACTATTTGAGAAAACTCGGCTACCCCGTAACCATTTTCGAAGCTCACTCAGAACTAGGGGGCATGCTCCGAGCGGGTATTCCTCAATATCGCCTTCCCCGGGAGGTGCTCGAAACTGAAGTTCAGAGGCTAACTCAGATGGGCGTTGAAATCAAGGCGAATACACGGGTGATATCTCTGGAGCTGTTATTTGACATAGGTTACAAGGCTGTCTTCATAACCGTTGGCGCCCATCAAAGCCTTAGAATGGGAATAGAAGGAGAAGAGAGTCAGGGGGTGATAGATGGAGCTACTTTTCTCCGCGAGGTGAGCCTGGGGCTTAAGCCGTCTCTGGAGGAAAGTGTTGCTGTAGTAGGAGGCGGGAATGTGGCTATGGATGCTGCACGGACGGCAGTTCGGCTGGGGGCGAGCAAGGTGAGTATCCTCTACCGTCGTAGCCGGGCAGAAATGCCAGCAAGTCCTTCTGAAATAGAGCAAGCCTCGGAAGAGGGTGTAGAGATCATGTTTCTGGTGGCTCCGGCCAGACTAAAACGGGAAAACGGGCGGTTAACGGTAACCTGCACCAGGATGGAGCTGGGAGAGCCGGACGAGAGGGGCAGACGTCAGCCGGTGCCAATCAAGGATAGCGAGTTCAATATGGAATTCGACGCTTTGATTACCGCTATTGGTCAAGCGCCTCAGGTCCCCGAGGATTTCCATATCCGCATAGGTAGAGGCAGCACTATTCAGGTTGATCCAATCACACTCTCAACCAACCAGGCAGGGGTTTTCGCCGGAGGGGATGCCGTTACTGGACCGGCCACTGTAACCCAGGCGCTGGCAAGTGGCAGGGAAGCAGCCTCTCGTGTTGATGACTACCTCCAGCACAGATACCCCTTTGTTCGCAAAGAGGCGGAAGAAATCCTGTCAGGCGAACTCCTTCCCAAGACGGTAGAGATGATAAGGAAAACCGAGCGGCTTGAGCCTCCGCTTCTCTCCCCTGAAGCAAGAACCAAGGAGTTCAGGGCGGTGGAGCTCATCTATAACTGGGAAGCTGCCATCAATGAAGCCAGACGCTGTCTCCGTTGTGGCATCGGAGCGGAGATCCTGTTTCAGGACAAGTGTGCCACTTGCCTTACCTGTCTGCGGGTCTGTCCCTACCATGTCCCTTATCTCGATGACAGGGGAACAATCCAGATACCTGCTGATCAGTGTCAAGCTTGTGGCATATGCGTTGCCGAATGTCCCGCTAAGGCAATAGTCTTGCGGAAGCCATATGACCGAAGACAGATAAATGAGGAACTGGAGCATGCCCTTAAGTCTGCGGCGGAATCGAGGTTAGAACCTCTCATTATTGGCTTGTGCTGCCAGTATGGGCTCTTTGGCACTGGCAGACTGGCAAGCATATGGAGGAGAGGCAAAGCCGGCATCTGGATAGTGCCTGTCCTCTGTGTAGCCAAGGTCGAAGAGGAACATATATTGCGCGCCTTTGAAATGGGTGCAGAGGGGGTCTTCATCGCTGGGTGTGGCGAGCAATGCGCTAGAGAAAACACTGCCCTTTGGGTTCTGCGCCGTGTGGAAAAGGTTAGAAAGGCACTAGTCCAGATTGGTCTCGAGCCCGGGCGTCTGCAGACATTCAACCTGTATGCTGACGGTGACTTCGTCGAGGGACTAGACGATTTCACGGCAAACATCGGTGAGCTTTACCTGGCTTCACTAATAAAGCAGGAGGTGAGAATTTGATAGTGGCAGAGCAGAAGCCCTTGGATGAAATAAGGCAGACTATTGCTCCGTATAGGGGGGTATTAGTCCTCGGGTGCGGAACTTGTATGACGGTCTGTGGCGCTGGTGGTGAGCGTGAAGTCTCTTTTCTTCATAACGCATTACGGGTAGCACAGGCACGGAGCGGTGATGGAATTCACACCTTTTTGGAATACACCGTGAAAAGACAGTGCGATTTTGAATTCCTGGACTTGCTTCAGGACAAGGTCAATGAGGTGGATGCCGTAGTCTCGTTAGGTTGTGGCGTTGGAGTGCAGGCTGTAGCTGAACGTTTTCCAAACATACCTGTCTTGCCTGGGGTCAATACCTCTTTTATGGGGGCGGCCAGTGAGTGGGGCGTTTGGGATGAGCGGTGCGCTGCTTGTGGTGATTGCCGATTGGCCGAGACTGCTGGCATTTGTCCCATTACCAGATGCACGAAGGGGATACTCAATGGCCCCTGCGCCGGCACTAAGAACGGTAAGTGCGAAGCAAACAAAGATGCAGACTGCGCCTGGATTTTGATCTACAAACGCCTGGAGAGATTACAGCAACTGGAGAAAATGCGCCGATACTACCCTCCGAGGAACTTTCGGCCCATTCCTAGACCGCGGAGGATTATGAGCAAAGCTGATATTGATCTGGGAGGGGACAATGGCTAATTCATTGTTTGAGGAGAAACTACACTCCGGTGACTTCTTAGTGACAACGGAGGTCGGGCCTCCTAAGGGAACGGATGTCTCGGAGATGGTTCACCACATAGATGTGCTCAAGGACAAGGTTGATGCCATCAATGTCACGGATCATCAGAGCTCTGTGATGCGTTTCCCCTCCCTGGGTGGCTGCCTATTGGTGAAGGAACATGGCGGCGAGCCTATCCTTCAGATCACCTGTCGTGACCGCAACCGCTTGGCCATTCAAGCCGATCTTCTTCTAGCGTATACCCGGGGTATCAGAAACGTGCTGTGCCTTACCGGAGATTCCATTGATGTTGGCGACCACAAGGAAGCAAAGCCTGTCTTTGACTTAGATTCGGTACAACTAGGAGAGATGATTCGGATAATGGAATCTGGAAAGGATTTGGGGGGAAGCGAACTCAAAGGTGCGCCGCAATTTTGCCTTGGCGCCTCGGTTCATCCTGAGGCAGACTTCATAGAGCCACAACTCATCAAATTCGACAAGAAAGTTGCTGCGGGGATGCAGTTTTTCCAAACCCAGGGCATATTCAACTTGGAAAGCCTTCGCAGGTTCATGCAATATGCTTCCCAGTTCAATGTCAAAATCTTGGCAGGTATCATAGTCTTGGCTTCAGCAAGGATGGCCCGATATATGAACGAGAATGTTCCTGGAATAATTGTTCCCCAAGATGTCATTGATGAGCTAGCTGGCGTGGAGAAGGGCAAGGGACTTCAGAAAGGAATCGAGATTGCTGCAAGGTCGATGAAGACGATAAGAGAGGAAAGCCTGTGCCACGGCGTGCACATTATGGCAGTAGGCAACGAAAGAATTGTGCCTGATATCCTGGAGGCAGCTCAACCGGCTGGTGTGCATTCCTGAGATGGAGCTCTGGCCAAAGCATTTGCGTAGGTTGGTCAGGCCCACTGAATATAGTGGGAGGAAGTAGAATGGCAAGACGATAGGGGAAGCAGGTTGGCTAAATCTCAACAGAAGGAGGGAAGTAAAATGGGAGACAATAAGAAAATCCTGATCATAGATGACGAGCCCGGGTTTGTTGAAGCTTTTCGAATGACCTTGGAAGCTAGATCGTGTCAAGTGGTCACGGCTTCCAGCAAGGCAGAGGCCCAGGAGAGGATGAGGGAAGGGCCTGATATCGTTATTCTGGGCACCATAGAGCCCGCTGGTCAAGCATTCTCCATGCATCAGTGGCTAAAACTGAACCCCAGATACAAAGATATACCGCTCTTGGTGATTGATGCCCGCTATGAGGAACGGTCTATCAGGGGATGGAGAAGAGCTGAGGGCATGGAGTTGGTGGCTGAGGAGTATGTGACCAAGCCAATCGAGCCGGCCTTACTGGTGCCTCGCATCCAAGTCCTGCTAGAAGAAGCGTTCAGAAAGATAAGAGTGCTGGTGGCGGATGACCATACCATGATTAGGGATGGGATATGCGCAGTCCTTATGACGCAAAAGGACTTGGAGATAGTAGGCGAGGCTGTTGATGGAAGAGAGGCGCTTGAGAAGGTTTTTCGGCTTTTGCCCGATGTGGCCTTGATGGACATACTTATGCCTACGATGAGTGGGCTGGAGGCAACAAGGGAGATAACGACGCAATGTCCTCAAACAAAGGTATTGATGTTGACGCAGTATGACGAGCAAGAGAACATGCTTGTGGCCAGCCGAGCCGGAGCATACGGCTTCATTCCCAAGAAGGCTGCAGTTGGGCAGCTCATAAAGGGTATAAGGGCTGTATATGGCGGGAGGTACTTCCCCGAGTCTTTTGCCAAGTTAGTTTCGGACTAATGGCGGTGCAGTGAGGTGGGATTCTGCTTATGACTGAGAATGCCCCCACAGTGACCCTGAAGCCAGGCCTGCGTCGGTGATAGCCCGCTAGCTTGAGGCTAGAGCGGGTGCACTAGGCTGGCGATATTTGTTGTGTTTACCGTCATCATTGGGATAGTCCCGGCATCGGAGCAGAGTTGCTTTGCTGCCACAGGTGTGGCTGGTGCTACCATCTGCAAAGGCACTAGGAAAGCAGACGTGCAGGCTGTGACGAGCTTACAGCCGAGTTGCTTCTGCGCCCACAGGTCGAAGCCTCGCCTTTACTGTGATAAGCGATATTCCCCGCGGCGACCTTTATGAGGAAGGGAAAGCCAAGTATCAGGTCAAAGCCTCGTGATGAGGCGCTTCAGCATTGAGGCAACGAATTTGACGCGTTGACCACCATCCGGCAGAATGGAGCCAGGCTTCGTTGCCGTACCATATAGGCGACGCGAATCCTATTCCTGTTTCGTCCCGCATGAACATTGAGACGGAATGTTCAATACAATAAGATCCTTTGGTAACGTACTATGACCAACTGGAGTATCCATTGGCAAGCTGTGCCAATGTTGCTGACGAAGCACTGATACGTCACTCAGCCCTCCGTGGGCGTCAGGATGAAGAACTCATCGTCGATATCGAGGTTGGTCTCAATCGCCTCGTATTGGACAGTCATCCCGCCGCTGTGCTCATTACTTGATATCGCCCGGAACGGGATGGGGACCCCATTTACCTCACGATAGTCCTCGTACAGCGTCTCGACGGGTATGTAAATATATCCTTCGCTTAGTGTGACTACGAGGGATTTGAGGACATCGCCGGTGGTGGCATCCACGTAGATGGTCAGCGGCGGCAGATCGCCGCGCTTTAACTGCAGGACATATACCTCTTGTCCATCGAGATTATCTGAACGAAGCACCTGTATTGAGTCATAGAAGTCGCGCCAGTCACCATCCATGGACGCAGGATGGTCTCGTTTCGCCTGTTCAAGGAAGTCGCCGTGAAGCTCATCAAACGGTCCGAAGCTGGATTCAACCCAGGCCTGGTCACCATTGAGTGCCGTCCGGCTGTAGCCGTACTTACCATAGTCAGAGTCTACACGATACCGCTCGTTGCCGGAGACATACGTGGAGAAGGTGCCCTCGACTCCAGACTGAGCGCTATAGAGCGTACCGTTGATCTGATAAGCCCCCATCTCCTCTATGGCAGCTTTGCGACTATCAGTCTCACGTATGGCAAGGACCTCCTCTACTGTTGGCAATAACTCGCCCTCTACTCGGGGCATCTCGTACTCATTGCCGGCCTGGTAGTACGTCAACGACTCGATCAATCCGTCCGGTGTTTCATTGAACCTCAGGGTAAAGTCCTCTGAGACCCGGAAAACCCATA
>CAZHQV010000109.1:0-6904 GCA_964534285.1 uncultured Dehalococcoidales bacterium | reverse complement strand
GTCTATTTGCCTTCGCGCAACACGGATTTGTTTGCCGAAGGTGCTGCTCCCACTCCTATTAGCCCTGGGGAGCTGAAAATACCGGTCTATGTTCAGGTAATTTATCAGATAGTCTAGCCGATTGAGGGATTGGTATCTTGCCCCTCCTGTCTTCCTGGGCGGGAGGGGTTTTTGTTGACTCGTTTTTGCACTTTGCTGAGCGCTGATGTTACAATCCTACAGACGTGGTGGTTAGCGCTCCGGCGAGCAGGGAGGAGATTGCGAAGGGCACGATAGCCCTCGGGCCTCGAATCATTGCTTGTGTTGAGGCAGCCAGCATTGATATCTAGCTGGGTAATGAGCTTCTCGTGTCGAAAACCTGGTGTTATCCTTCTGATGTTGATGTCGAACAGAGCATGGATGACGTTACCCAGCCCGTGACAATTGAGGAGGACAAACCATTCTTCTGAGTGCAGGGGAGTCTGCTTTGGCTACTACGCTGGGATCGATTACTTTGCTTGATGATGTGGTGGCTAGGCTTGGGGGTGAGACTCCTTCAGGAAGGATGGGCCTCTCAATTCATTCTCCTGCGGGCCATGTAGGTCTTGTATGCCGAGGACATCCTACTTCTGGACTATCGAACTTAGCCGAGTGGGCGATGACTGTCTGGCGCAGGGGAAGGCTGGCGAATTATCCTTCTGCACTTGACTTCTCCTAAGGAAAGGCTATATGGTTAACCTGGTTTGGGAAGCAAGTATCAGGGCAGAGCCCACCCACAGTCACTAGGTACTATGATGAATTGGCCGGGGGGCGCTCAATGTTAATGCCAACCACCGAGTACATGGAGTGTGCTCTATCCTTGGCGAAACTGGCTGTGGGATATGCCAGCCCCAATCCCGCAGTTGGAGCGGTGGCTGTCAGAGACGGTCTTGTAGTAGGGATGGGATATACGCAACCTCCTGGTTCCGACCATGCTGAGATAGTGGCACTTCGTCAGGCCGGTGACAAAGCGAAAGGTGCTACTATGTATGTCACTCTGGAGCCCTGCTGCCACCATGGGCGTACGCCACCGTGTACGAAGGCGATAATCGAGGCAGGCATTTCAGAAGTCCATGTAGCTATGGTTGATCCCAACCCTGTGGTATCGGGTCGTGGGGTAAGCGAACTAGAAAATGCTGGCATTAAGACTTATGTTGGTGAGTTTCAGGAAGAATCTAGCGAGATAAATGAAGCTTACGTCAAGTATATTACTACAGGTTTGCCTTTTGTTATCGCTAAGTTTGCCATGAGCCTTGATGGCAAGATCGCTACCAGAACCGGCCAGTCTGAGTGGATCAGTAACGAACAGGCAAGGAGATATGTGCACGGCCTACGTCACGGAGTTGACGCTATCATGGTGGGTGTGAATACCGCCATCGTTGATAACCCGAGGCTTATAGCCGTATGCTGCTGTGGCAAAGGTGGCAGGGCAAAAAAACAACCGCTCCGTTTGGTTGTCGATAGTAAAGGGAGGATTCCTTTGGGGGCTCAGATTTTTAAGCAACCTGGCAAGACCTTAGTGGTGACGGTAAAGCCCTTTGACGCAGGAAAGTGCAGAGAACTTTGTGAGGTAGGAGCCGAGGTACTAGAGTTGCCTCAAGAGGGGGGCTTGGTAGATTTGAGAGCGCTGTTCAAGGCATTGGGAGACCGAGAAGTCCTCAGCGTCTTGGTAGAGGGAGGCAGCAAGGTTCTTGGTTCGCTTTTTGACAGCCATTCGGTAGACAAGGTCTTGGCTTTCATTTCACCGATTATCATCGGCGGCGATGGAGCTACTACTGCTGTGGGGGGAAATGGAGTAGGTAACCTAATGGAGGCCTTGCGCCTTAGCCGTGTCAATGTTGAAAGCTTTGGCGACAACATACTAGTCAGCGGATATGTGGGCAAATAGATGTTCACCGGGATAGTTGAGGAAATTGGCACAATCAGAGAAGCAAGTCCATATTGCCTGCTCATTGAAGCAAAGAAAGTGCTCGAAGGGACAATGGTGGGTGATAGCATAGCCGTTAACGGAGTCTGTCTCACAGTTACTTCCCGGGGTGATAGCACATTTGGCGTCGATATCATGCCCGAGACGCTGCGGCGTAGCAACCTTGCCAGTCTTTGCTATGGTGATAGCGTGAATCTGGAAAGAGCACTAGAATTCGGTGGACGTCTTGGGGGCCATCTGGTATTGGGCCATGTAGATGATCTGGGAACAGTAGTGATGCTAACGCATGAGGAATATGCCAGGGTTATGAGAATCTCGGCATCTGCTAAGCTCATGCGTTACATAGCTGAAAAGGGTTTCATTGCTGTGGATGGCGTTAGCCTTACCGTCGTTGACTTCAATCAGTACTCTTTCGATGTGTCCTTGGTAGCCTACACTTCGGAACACACGACGCTTGGTGCCAGAAGAGCTGGAGATGTGGTAAATTTGGAAGCGGACGTCATAGCGAAGTATGTACAACGTCTCGAGGAAAGGCCCAGTGAAGGTCTAACCCTGAGTTTTCTTCAGAAATATGGGTTTGCGTGAAAGGACCCCAAAGCGATGCTAGCGACTATTTCAGACGCAATTGAAGATATAGAGGCGGGCAAGTTCATCATCATCATCGATGATGAGAATCGTGAGAACGAAGGTGATCTGGCAATAGCTGCGGAGAGAATCACTCCTCAGGCTGTGAATTTCATGGCTAAGCATGCCCGGGGCTTGATTTGTCTCCCGATCAGTGGGCAAAGGCTGGATGAATTGGGGATACCGTTGATGGTACAGGACAATACTTCAAGGTACTCCACTGCGTTCACGGTGTCGGTCGAAGCAAAGCACAAAGTAAGTACCGGGATTTCCGCTTTTGATAGAGCAGAAACCATAAAAACGATACTTGACCCAAACACGACTGCTGATGAGTTGGTTCGGCCAGGACATGTATTCCCTATTCGAGCTAGGGATGGGGGAGTATTGGTGCGTGCGGGGCATACCGAGGCAGTTGTTGATCTAGCTAGGTTCGCTGGGCTCTACCCCGCCGGCGTCATATGTGAGATTATGAACGAGGATGGCACTATGGCGAGGTTACCTGAGCTTGAAAGCATGGCTGCTCAATATGGTTTCAGGATTGTAAGCATTGCCGATTTGATTGCCTATCGCTGTCATCACGAGAGATTAGTACAAAGGGTTGCCGATGCTAGACTACCCACCAAATTTGGTGAATTCTTGACTATAGCTTACAGAAGCAATGTTGATCCGGATGAGCATATTGCCCTGGTGAGAGGCGATATTTCAGATTATGAACCGGTGCTAGTGCGTGTTCACAGTGAGTGTCTTACTGGCGACGTTTTTGGAAGTCTGAGGTGCGACTGTGGTGATCAGCTCACCTTGGCGATGGAGGCTATTGCTGCAGAAGGTAGGGGGGTCTTCCTCTATATGAGGCAGGAGGGGAGAGGGGTTGGCTTGCATAATAAGATCCGTGCCTACGCTCTTCAAGATGAAGGAATGGATACTGTGGAAGCTAACAAGGCCTTGGGCTTTGCCCCTGATTTGAGGGATTACGGGATTGGTGCTCAGATTCTGGCTGATTTGGGCTTACGTAATATTCGGTTGCTTACTAATAATCCCAGGAAAGTAATTGGATTGGAGAGCTATGGGCTTAAGATAGTTGAGACTGTGCCACTCGTAGCGCAGACCAACCCGTATAATATCCACTATTTGAAAACAAAGCAGAACAAGCTAGGGCACTTTTTGAATATGAAAGATGCTGGAGGCTCCGAAGAAGATGGCTAAGAATTACCAAGGTTTGCTTATCGGCAAAGGTCTGAAATTTGGTGTAGTTGTATCACGGTTTAACGAGCTAATAACGAGTAGGCTGCTTGAGGGCGCAAAAGATGCTTTGGTGCGGCACGGCGTTGAGGAGCAGGACATTGATGTTGCCTGGACACCGGGTTGTCTTGAAATCCCACTGATAGCGAAGAAGATGGCGCAGAGTGCCAAATACGATGCTCTAATATGCCTTGGCGCTGTGATTCGCGGTGGCACTCCGCACTTTGATTACGTAGCTGCTGAGGTGAACAGGGGCATTGCTAGGGTGAGTCTGGATGCTGGCCTGCCGGTCGCACAGGGTATAATCACCGCTGATACATTGGAGCAAGCTATTCAGAGGGCTGGAGCCAAAGAAGGTAACAAGGGATTCAGTGCAGCACTAAGCGCTATCGAGATGGCGAATTTGATGCAGGAATGGAGGGACTAAGGCTATTCGCTGACCTTCCAGACTGTGTCACCAGGTCTTACTCTTTCGGGGACTTTCACGCCAACAAGGTCACCCGGCTTGCCTTCGGTAACGTCGACCCGGTTGATTTGCATGGATTCTACAACGAGCTCCATATCCGTAGTGCGGCCTTTGATATGTATAGTGTCCCCGACAGCTAATGTCCCGCTCAGCTCAATTCCAGCTACCACAGGCTTGGCAAAGAAATCTGTCACAGTGCCAACTTGTACCTCTGGCATATCCAAGCACCTCCTCGTGACTAATACTGTATATCTTTCATCTTCATAAATCAACATGTCGACTGTCACTCATCTTGACAGTTGCACCAATTGAGCTTATGATGGCAATACTTGCTAGACACGACGGGAGGTAATGATCATGCCTGAAGAGGAAGTAGGAAGACCATATAGGTGGGAGGAGGTACTTTCGTTTGATCGGTTAAAGAGAGCCATGATGGGCAGGGTCCTAGATAAGGTTGAGACCCTGTGGCAGGGGGATGAGCCCATAAGCCCTGAGCAGATTAGTCAAGCGATTAGCGATGAGTGGCAGAAGGTCAAGGACACTGTGCGGTCTTCGCCAGCAGCTCGGGAAGCCTTCCGCAAATTCTTGGAACGCACTGTGGCTGAGGAGATAGACAAACTGATACAGAGAGACAAAAGCGAGCTGGAGTCTTTTGGCGTAGTTGAGAGGAGCCTGTAGTAGCTTCAAATGGACAAGGGTGATCCGGCTGCACGAGTTGATGATCAGTTGACGATGGAGCAGGTGAGCAGGCGCCTCGCTATGTTGGACGAAAGGCTTGATAATCTGGATTCTGTCGTTACTTCTCTGGTGGAAAAGGTGATGCGACCGCCTTTAGTGATGGAGATATCGTGCCCCAAGTGCGGTCAGGTCATACAAATCAACGTTACAAGCAATGCAAGATTGAAGGCCTAAACGTTTGGGTTTGCGTCTAGGCGACCTTACATCCTTCGAGGTCTGAAGTCGCTTCATGTGGGGATATCCAGTATAACGCTAGAGAGGGGCGGTTAGCTCAGCGGCTGGAGCGCTGCGTTGACATCGCAGAGGTCACTGGTTCAAATCCAGTACCGCCCACCACCCGCAATGGGGGGAGAGCCACTGGCTGGGGCAAGGAAAGTGCCTGTGAGCCAAGCGAGCTGCAAGCCAAGAAACCTGGCCAGACAGTCTTAGCCGAGGGAAGAACGGGGTCTCTTCCCATCCAGCACCGGGTGGAACTGTTTTCTGCTGCTTCGGTTGCACCTCTTGCTCCGAGATGAATGTCTCAAGGCTCGCGGGTTTGCTACAGGTCGTGACTTATGTTACATTAACGCGGCATATGACAGAGTCTGCATTTATTCGGGCTTTGCTCAAATCATCGCCACAACGTGTTCCCCATTATATGCCATGTTGGCGCTGGTTTGTGCGATAACGGATTATCTAGGGATGGCCAACTTAGCCCTAGAGACTCAAAGAGAGGACCAGCGGTGATCATTGTAGGAGAGAAGATCAACACGAGTCGGAAGAACATCGAAGAAGCTGTTCAGAAACGAGACGCCGCTTTCATCACCAAGGTGGCCCGGGATCAGGCGGAGGCTGGAGCCCATTACATTGATGTCAACGCGGGTACTTTTCTGGACCAAGAGGCTGATCGCCTCTGCTGGCTGGTCGAGACAGTACAAAACCAAGTAGCTCTGCCCCTATCTTTGGACAGTCCCAATCCCAAGGCGTTGTCGGAAGCGATGAAACGCCACAAAGGCGAACCAATGATCAATTCCATTTCACTGGAAGAAGACCGCTTTCAATCCCTTCTTCCTGTAATCACTTCTCAGCCGTGTCATGTGGTCGCTCTGTGCATGGCTCAAACATCGATGCCTACCACGGTGGAAGAAAGAGTCCAGGTTGCTTCGGAACTTATCAAGAAGCTGACCGATGCAGGGATTCCTCTGGAAAAGATCTATGTGGACCCGCTAGTGCAGCCCGTTTCTGTGGACACTCACATGGGAGCCGCGACTCTTGGGGCTATCAACAAGATCATGTCTGATTTTCCCGGCGTAAATACCATATGTGGCCTTTCCAACATTTCCTTCGGTCTCCCGGAACGCCGCTTAATCAATCGGACCTTCTTGGTTCTGTGTATGTCCTATGGTCTGTCTGCTGCCATTCTGGATCCCACGGACAAGCAGTTGATGGCAAGCCTACTTGCGGCTGAGATGCTTCTCGGCCGGGATGAATACTGCGAGAACTTTATTGACGCCTACCAAGATGGCCGCATTGTTGGAGCATAATTCTGCTGTCTGTATTTGAACGAAAGAAGCTTAGGGGGTTGAACATGAGTGACTTTAAGGTGTTGACCGAATCTGTGATGAAGGCAGACATTAAGACGGCTGTGGCGGAGACTCAGAGCGCCTTGGATGCTGGCAGCCGTGTTCAGGACATTGTGGACAAGGGGCTGATTGCCGCCATGGATGAGGTTGGCGACAGGTTCTCTAAGGGACTGATATTTGTCCCCCAGATGTTGCGCTCTGCCAAGACTATGAAAGAGTGTATGAAAGTGCTCGAGCCGTTCTTTAAGGAAGGCGACGTCACCTCTAAGGGAAGAGTGCTGATTGGGACAGTGAAGGGCGACTTACACGACATCGGCAAGAACCTGGTTG
>CAZHQV010000108.1:0-6916 GCA_964534285.1 uncultured Dehalococcoidales bacterium | reverse complement strand
GCGGTGATGCGGAGGTTAATTGGTGCTGCGGGGCAGATTGCTGCTATTGGCTATGAGGCTGGCCCAGATATCGATGCTAGTCTCAACAAAGCTGAGGATATACTTTTCCAAGTGCGAATGAGGCGAACCCCTCGGGATTTCGTTTCCCTTCGTGAAGTCCTAGGTCAGTACTTTGAGGAGGCAGGACAACCTCGGACCACGGCACATGGGAGGCAGGTGTCTCACGTTCTCACAGGGTTTACTACCTTGGATGATTTCCTGGGGGGCCTGGAGAGGCCTGACTTGACTGTTCTCGCTGCTAGGCCTAGTTTTGGCAAGACCGCTTTAGCTCTGAATATCGCGAGAAATGCCGCCCTCATCCAGAAGGCTTGTGTCGCCATATTCAGTCTGGAGATGTCCCGGGAGGCGGTGGCTCAGCGCCTTTTGGCTGGCGAATCAGGGGTGAACTCTAGGCTTGTTCGTCTAGGACAATTTGGTGAGCGAGATGAGGTGAGGATCATGGAAGCCAGCGGCGTCTTGTCTGAAGCGCCGATTTACATCGATGATTCACCTCAACTCCGAATTCTGGATATAAGAAGCAAGGCGAGGCGTCTTCACTTTGAGCGTGGCCTGGACTTGATAATCATCGATTATCTACAGTTGATACAGGGCGACGGGAAAAACGAAACGAGAGTGCAAGAGATGAGCAACATAACTCGTTCCCTGAAGATGTTGGCCAGGGAACTGGACGTGCCTATGTTGGCTGTATCTCAACTCAGCCGAGGAGTAGAATCGAGACCTTCACATGTGCCGCAACTCGCCGACCTACGCGAAAGTGGCAGTATTGAGCAAGATGCCGATATTGTCCTTTTTATCTACAGAGATGACATGTATTATACCAAGGAGGAATGGAGTAGGGTGCACGATATAGAGAAGGAACCCTATCCGCAGGCAATTGCATACATTATCATAGCCAAGCACCGCAATGGCCCTTTGGGGCAGGTTAGGCTGAGATTCCTGAGTAGAATCTCCAGGTTTGACAATTTGGAGGCTGAGCTGGTTTCCACTCTTGGGGAGTGAAACATGACAAATAGGAGTCTCTCTGGTTTGGCAGAGCGCAGTTTCTTCTTTGCCCATGTCATGCCTCAAATCCAAGACATAGGGGAACTCAGAGTAGTCCTATCCGTGTTTTATTTGCTGCATGAGAAGCAAGGATTGCCTCGCTTCGTTACTTATGGAGAATTGCTATCCGACAGCGGACTGGTGGCGCAGATGGGTGAGGAGGGCCTCCGCCGCGCACTCGACTCGGCTGTGGAGCGCGGAGCCATATTGCGCGCAAGCATAGAGTTGGAGGGGAGTTCGCAAGATGCTTACTCTGCCAACACTGAGTGTGACAAGCAAGCCATTGACAGACTCAGGCTGGGGAGACTTGCCGCGGGGGAGGCGACGCCTAGTACAGGGGCCACGTCCTCCAACGTTTTCTCGCTCTATGAAGAGAACATAGGCATGCTTACACCGATGGTTGCGGATGAACTCCGGGAAGCTGAAAAGCGCTATCCCGGTCAATGGATACACGATGCGTTTAAAGAAGCCGTTGCCCTGAACAAGCGTAGCTGGAGATATGTTTCCCGTATCCTTGAACGCTGGGCTATTGAAGGCAAAGACAGTGGAGAGAATAGACGGAGTGCTAAGAAGAGTGGTGCCAACAAGTACATCAAGGGTAGGTACGGGCACCTGGTCAGAAGACAGTAAAGACGAGGGACAAGATTGCCCTATTTGTAAGGGGGCTGGTTTTGTTCATCCTATTCTATCTTCGGGGCAACCTGATTTCAGCCAGGTAGTGCCTTGCCGGTGCGTCACTAGGCGGCTGAGAAAAGAAAAGTTGGGGTACCTAGAGAAATATAGCAACATTGGTGCTCTTACCCGGCTCACGTTTGACAATTTGTCTCCAAAGGGGAGAAAGGAAGACACTGCCTTTCAGGAGCGCTTCAGTCGCGCTCATGAAGCGGCTATGGCATTTGCTGATAAGCCTGAAGGATGGCTAGTCTTTATGGGGCCTAACGGCTGTGGCAAGACTCATTTGACCTGTGCTATCGTTAACCACCGTTTGAGCTCGGGACAGCCGGCCTTTTACATCGGCGTAGCCGATCTCTTAGATCATCTGCGCTCTGCTTTCAGCCCCACAAAGGATATTAGCTATGATGAGCTCTTTGAGCAGGTGAAGAACACGCCTTTGCTGGCGCTGGACGATCTTCAGATGGAGGCCCCTACCGCTTGGGCTAAGGAGAAGCTGGAGCAGCTTCTTAATCATCGTTTCAATGCGCGATTAGCCACTGTGATTACTACGGATGTACCACTAGAGGAACTTGATGATCGCTTACGGAGGCGCCTCAGTGAGTCCGATTTTTGCCAGGTGTACACAATAGAGCAATGCTCACTCCCTGGCCTGGAAGCCTTAGATAGCCTACAGTTGGAGCTACTACGCAGTATGACCTTCGACAATTTCGACCATGGCCGTTTGAACCTCTCACTAGAGCAACGCCAGAACCTAAAACAAGCCTGCCATTTGGCTGTTGATTTCGCTCATTCCCCTGCCGGCTGGCTGATATTTCAGGGGGTTAATGGTTGTGGAAAGACTCACTTAGCAGCGGCCATCGCCAACTATCTGTTGGAACGGGGCCAGCCGCTCTTCTTTGTAGTCGTGCCCGACTTGCTTGACCATTTGCGTTCTAGCTTTAGTCCTGATAGCAAGATTTCCTATGACGTTCTTGTTGAAAAGATAAAGAAGAGCCCGGTTCTCATATTGGATGATTTTGGTGAGCAATCAGCCACTCCTTGGGCACAGGAGAAACTGTACCAGCTCATCAACTACCGCTACAACGCCCGACTACCCATGGTAATTACCACCAGTTTCTCTTTAGATGAGATCGAGACTCGGATTAGCTCGCGAATGGTGGATCCGAGACTGAGTCTCGTATTCAATATCATTGCTCCTGATTACCGTGGTGATGTGAAACCCACTCGGCGGGCTAGGCGGTACTGATTGATGTTAGCTGACATTGCTTTGATTCTAGGTGGTTATCTTTTTGGCTGCCTTCCCTTTGCAGCCGCCCTCGTCCGAAGAAGTGGTCTAGATTTGTCCCAGGAAAAAGACGCGCACATTGCTTTGTGGCACAACGTGAGCAGGACCCAAGCTTCAGTGGCGGGTTTTGTTGACCTTATTAAAGGAAGTATTCCCATGCTCGTTGGTTTTGGCTTTGGCTTCTCGACTGCGGTTGTTACTTTCACTGGGGTGGCTGCTGTGGTGGGGCAGATGTGGCCTCCTTCTCCCAACTGGCCTGGCGAGAAAGGGAATACTACTGGTGCAGGTGTAATACTTACAGTAGCTCTGATATACCATGCATACCTTATTCTATTGGCTATCATACCCTTCGCCACAGGTGCCGCCTTGAGGTATTATACTTTTGCATCCGGAGACGAGAGGTTGCATAGACCTACTCACCCTTTGGCGTTGGCTCTGCCGGTGGGGATGTTTCTGGGCTTTGCTGTGGCCCCCATAGCCTCTTTGTGCTCTGGACAGCCAAAGAGCCTGACTCTAGGGCTTCTTATCTTGTTCGCTACTATTGTGGTTCGGCGGATGACTTGCGATCTCAGGGGTGATGTTAAGAAAGGCGGTAAAATCGTAAGGATACTGGCCAACCGTTTTCTTTTCGACCAGCCTGCTATAGATGAAATCAGACGATAGCTATTGCCTGGTTCTGACTCGACGCAAAGCAAAATATCCCAGGGTGAGTGCCACCGTGATCATTACTGCTATCCAAATAACGAGTAAAACAGGCTGAATTTGAGGGTCAAGGGAACCCGACACCTTGCCACCCAAAGCGCCTAGGGTTAGGAAAATCGCTTCCCAGGCCACCACCTGTATGGCTACGGCAGCAAGAAGCTTCTTGTAGGGAATTTTTGACACGCCGCAGGCAACAGTGGTGAGCACAGTGAACCCTGGCACAAACCGCACTGTGATTATGGTAGGCAAGGCAAACGAGTGTAGCCTCTGCCGCACCCATTCAAGGCGTTCCCTGGTAATCCGAATCCGCTTGCCGAATTTGTCTACAATCGTGTCTCCCAGAGAGGATGAAAGCCAGTAGGTAGATGTGGAGCCACATAAACGCCCCGCGTATGCTATGACCAAGAATGGTATGGAAGCAACGATATACGTGCCCAGAGCAATCTGAAAGCCGGTGAAAAGCAGTAGGCTTTCCAGGATGGGGCATGTTGCTGGCAGCCCCATTTCGCCAAGCATCGCCAGCAAAAAGATGATGGCAAGCCACAACAAACTGCCTGTAGTGGCTATGCTTAGGAATTGCCATAGATGATCCCACATCGCTAGGTTCAATTATATCTTGAATCTTGATTCTGGACTAGGCTATGATAGCCAGGATTAGGCGGATTAAGTGAAGAAGATAATTCTCATCAATGTCACCGGCGGGCCTGTACTGGGGGAAGGAGGTCTTGGTTTTACCGAGGGGGGACTAGTACATGCTCTATTCGCGTTAGCCAACCTAGCTTCAGAGTACAACATTAAGATCATATGCCCCAACGTTCCAGGAAACAAGCAGAAACGGATAATTAACTACAGAGGAATCACAATCATGTGCTTGGACAGTTCGAGATGGATAAGGTGGATGGGTACTGGCAGCCTGTCTTTCCTTAAGGAAGCCTACAAATCTGTAAAGGAGGAAAAGCCCGATATCGTAATAGGGAATGGCGTCTTAGTGTCATTTCTCCTCAGGTTTGTTCCCCAAGGTGCTTACAAGTTGGGAATCATTCATCATTTGTATCATGCATCAAGTGTTTACGGGTCATCCAAAGCCGTCGTTGGAGGGGTTGGGGCACTGGAGAGATTGGCACTTCGCCTAACCAAGTTAGACAAAATTGCGGTGGTCAACCCAGTGACTAGAGAAATTCTAGTGAAACGAGGTTTTTGTCGAGACAGCATTGTTGTTGTAGGTAATGGTGTCGATATCCATGATTATTGCTTCTGCGAAAACAAGGATCCTCACAGTCTAATCTATATTGGTAGGCTGACTGAACTCAAAAGGGTGAGTTCGCTGATTGAGATTGTCTCGATGATAAAGGAGGAGATTCCTGATGTACTGTTGCACATTGTTGGCGATGGGCCCAAATGTGGGGAGGTGAAGCGAAGAATCAAGGCACTGGGCGTATCAGACAATGTTGCGATGCATGGCTATGTATCTGAGGAAGAAAAAATCGCGCTGCTGGCAAGCTCCGCCATATATCTGTCCAACTCTGGCTTCGAAGGGTTTGGAATTCCTCTGGTCGAAGCCATGGCTACTGGGACTGTGCCCGTGGTCAGTGATCTCGATGCCCACAGGTTAATTTTTCAAGGCGAGGATGTTGGCTATCTGGTCAACTGCCACGAAGACATGGCGACAACGGTTATTGATTTATTAACGGATGAGAGTAGGCGCCTGCAGTTAGCTCGAAACGGCCGCAAGCTTGTGGAGGAAAAATGGACTTGGGCAAGAGTGGGCGAAAAATATAGAGAGCTTATCCAGGCAGTGTAGATTCCTATTCTTGCCCGTATTCTCGACAAATCAATTTCTACGGGCTAGCCTGGGGCTGCTCGTCCACTGTTCATCCAGGCCTTCGATGATAAGTGCACAGTCCTTGATAGAGGATGGGCGCCAGTCTTTGAAGATCCTGACTCAGGGGATTGTTATAGGAGTCGTCTAGCTCAAATGACAGTGGGGTGATAGAAATCTTGTTTTGCCGCAGTGCCCACATGTCACTGCCAGGATGCTCATTGCCTGATCCTGTATCTCGCATAATCCGATAATGCGTCTCTTGAACCTGCTGAACAGTATCAGAATAGCCTTGCCTACTGAGCTTGGTAATTTCTATTCCTGCAATTCTCTCTAGAGGCAGATTGGGCAAGTTGACATTTAGGAGGGTTCCCCTCGGTAGAATTCCCTCCTTGACCTTCTCAGCTAGCAAAGCTGCCGTGCTGGCTGCAGCCTCAAAGTCAAGATCCTCATAGCCATTGACTGAGACAGCCAGGGACGAAATGCCATGTAAGTGCCCTTGTATAGCAGCTCCCACAGTGCCAGAGACGAAGATGTCGTGGCCTAAGTTAGGCCCTCGGTTGACTCCTGAGATCACTAAGCCCAGCTTATTTGGGAATAGAAATCTAGCTGCTATGATAATGCAGTCAGCGGGCGTGCCTTCTGCTGAATAGGCTTCTACTCCTCTTAGCTGTGAATTCACTTTGGCCATTCTGATGGGGTGACGCAGGGTGATGCAGGATCCCACACCACTTTGCTCCTCGCGGGGAGCTACTATTGTCACACGCCCAGCCTTATGAAGTGCCCTGGCTACTGCCCATAGGCCTGGAGCGTCAATGCCGTCATCGTTGGTAAGCAATATGTCCACTGAAGCCTCTACTTCTACACATTGTGCTTCCGGTGCCGGGTTGTGTCAAGCATTCAGCTACGGCACGACGATTCACGGGAGCACACCGTTTGCGCGAGTATAGCCAATATGACCCTCGACTATGTTTGACAATGTAGTCCCTTCCTGCTAAAGTCTGCGCTGTTGCGGCCCTGTGGTGTAGCGGACTAACATGCCACCCTGTCACGGTGGAGATCAGGGGTTCGAATCCCCTCAGGGTCGCTCGTTCAGACTGTTTGTTGACACTTGGCCTGTATCCGGTCTTCACTATCCTTTGTCCGTTCCTCAACTATGTCCTTAGCACTCATCCTGAGCAAACGGACTATCCCTTAATCGTATTGACTTATCCAATGACGAGCGGCCAAAGTGGAGCTCGATATGCAGATTGAAATGTGAAACCGGAGCCTGAAATGCGAGGTACAATCAAAAGGTGTGGAAATAGCTAGCGGCAGCGAGTACCCTTTCTGTA
>CAZHQV010000107.1:0-7046 GCA_964534285.1 uncultured Dehalococcoidales bacterium | reverse complement strand
AAAGGGCTATTTTCTTCTGAGTCAAGCTGTAGCAAAGATAATGATTGAGCAGAAGAGCGGCTGTATCATTAGCTTGGCGTCCGTTGCCAGCTTTGAACCTAGTGAGAAGATGGGAGTATACAGCATTAGCAAGGCGGGTGTTGTATCGCTGACTCAGGCTCTAGCGCTGGAACTGGGCAAACATGGCATAAGGGTTAATGCCATCGCTCCTGGGACGACAAGAACTGACATGACCAGACCACTCTTTGAGGATGAAGGTTTTGTCGAGGCTCACGTCGCTCGAACCCCGCTTGGGTCTCTTGCTGAGCCGGAAGACATGGTCGGAGCGGCTATTTACTTAGCCAGCGATGCTTCCCGTCATGTTACAGGCCAGACCATTGTGATCGACGGTGGCTACCTGATTTCCTGACTCTGGGAGGTCCCTTCTTGCCTCAACGGGGAGAGTTGCTCGGCACCTTCAATGCGTGTACGGTCTTTTCAATCTCTTTGCCCTAAGGTTTCTGGTTTCTTTAGGCTTGGTTAGGGGGCCCACGATCTCCTCGTTCTTCCTTAGCTCAGTTATACGGTCACGCAGGAGGGCGGCCTTCTCAAACTCCAGGTTCTTGGCCGCCGCTTTCATCTGAGATTCCAGTTGTCTAATAAGGCGCGCCATTTCCTCTCTGTCAATTGGCGCGGCTAAATAGGGCGTTCGGCTTTCCGCTACAGCTTGAACTCGCTCCGTAATGTCTTTAATCGCCTTCTTTATACCTTGCGGGGTTATGTTGTGCTCTTTGTTGTAGGCCTCCTGAGTTCTTCTGCGCCGCTGGGTTTCCTCTATTGCATGTTGCATTGATTTTGTAACGGTGTCGGCATACATTATGGCATGGGCATTGACATGCCTGGCGGCCCGCCCCATGGTCTGGATAAGCGCCTCCTCTGACCTGAGATAGCCTTCCTTATCGGCGTCAAGTATGGCTACTAGGCTCACCTCGGGTAAATCCAGGCCCTCGCGGAGCAGATTGATGCCTACAACCACGTCATAGACGCCAAGGCGAAGGTCACGGAGAATTTCTACTCTCTCTAGCGTCTCTACCTCTGAGTGAAGATAGTGGGTTCTTATTTCCATCTCTCTGAGGTAATCGCACAGCTCTTCAGCCATTCTCTTGGTCAGAGTAGTCACCAGACAGCGCTCTCCCCGTTCCACGCGGCTCCTTATTTGATAGATGAGGTCATCAATCTGGCCTTTGATTGGCTTAACCTCTACGGTGGGCTCCAGCAGTCCCGTGGGACGAATCAATTGCTCAGCCACCTGTTGGCTATGCTCATATTCGTATGGTTTTGGGGTGGCGGAAACATAGATAACTTGATTGATGTGTTTTTGGAATTCGTCAAAATTAAGCGGACGGTTGTCCAGAGCTGAAGGAAGACGGAATCCGTAGTCAACCAGAGTGTGTTTTCGAGAGATATCACCATAATACATGCCCCTGATCTGGGGCAGGGTCATGTGTGATTCGTCAATGAACAGCAAGAAATCATCGGGGAAGTAATCAAGCAATGTCCATGGGGTGCTTCCCGGAGCCCGCCGCTGAAGATGTCGGGAGTAGTTCTCCACTCCGGTGCAATAACCCACCTCCTGCAACATTTCAATGTCATAGTCTGTCCGTGCTTCGAGCCTCTGAGCCTCGAGAAGCTTTCCCTGTGACCTCAACTCGCTTAACCTATCCTGTAGCTCATCTTTGATATCGTTAATTGCAGCCGCAAGCTTGTCGTACGGGGTAACGAAGTGCTTGGCGGGATAGATGTCGACTTGGTCACGCTGAGCAAGCAATTCGCCAGTTAAGGGATCAACCTCAGCGATGCGTTCGATCTCGTCTCCCCAGAATTCTACTCTTAGGGCTGTCTCTTCGTAGGCTGGCAGGATTTCCAAGGTGTCACCCCGAATGCGGAATTTGCCCCGGGTAAGCTCAAAATCATTTCTTTCGTATTGCATATCAACCAAACGGCGAAGCAACTTATTTCGCTCACAAGGCCCATTTCTCTTGATAGTGACTGCAAAGCTATGGTATTCCTCAGGCGGGCCCAGGCTGTAGATGCAGGACACCGATGCTACTACGAGCACGTCTCGGCGCTCGAACAGGCCTTTGGTGGCAGCATGTCGCAATTTATCAATCTCCTCGTTTATGTCGGTTTCCTTCTCAATATAGGTATCGGTGCTGGGGATATAAGCCTCCGGCTGATAATAATCGTAATAGCTAACAAAATACCCCACCGCATTTCCGGGGAAGAATTCCTGAAACTCGGTGGCCAGCTGAGCAGCTAAGGTCTTGTTGTGACAGATAACCAGGGTGGGCCTCTGCACCTTCTCAATGGTGCTGGCCATGGTGAAAGTCTTGCCGCTACCAGTGACGCCAACCAGCGTCTGCTGCTGATAGCCGTTCTGCAGGCCCTCAACCAGCTTGTCCACCGCCTGCGGCTGGTCACCGGTGAGCCGGAAATCAGAAGTGATTCTGAATTCAGACATCTCTAGTCACCACAATAGAAGGCGACACCTAATAGGCCCGAGCCAGCGACGACTTGCATCACCGGAGTGAACTGAAGCTGATAGAGCTCGGCGGGCTGGAATTGCTCCTTGATCATATTCGATAGTGCCTCAGCTTCCTGGGGGCGCTCAACTTCCATGACGGCAGCATGCAATGGTTGTGGGCTATTTACCCTATCACGCATCAGCTTGATAAGCCTCTTTGTGCTTTGCGACTTGGACCTGACCAAGGCAAGAGGATGTGCCTTGCCCTGGGAAAGACCGACAATCGGTTTCACGTTAAGAAAAGAGCCTGCCCAGGCCGCCAGCTTGTTGATTCGCCCTGTCCTGGCCAGATAGCTGAGGCTATCGAGGGCGAAGACCAAATTCACCTTCGATTTCACCAAGCTAGCAGCCTCGATTACCTCATCCACATCCTTGCCCGCGGCGGCAGCTCGAGCTGCCGCCAGAGCGATGAAGCCTTGAGCCATGGTGACTGTTGCGGAATCGACTACTTCCACCTTTAGATGAGGAATAGCCTCTTGTGCCATTTCGGCCCCCACCTTAGCTAGGGAAATCGTCGAGGTAAATTGAGAAAAGCAAACGATATGGACTATACTATTGGCCTTCCGGCTCAATTCCTCATATACCTGACAGTAGAATTCTGGAGGCCAGGGAGTGGTATCAACGTTTGGCATGTTCTGGAATTCGCGGACTAGTTCCAGGGGTAAGTCCTCATTAGTATCGCGGTAAACCTTTTCTCCAACCGTAATCCGAACGGGAATGATGTGAATGCCATATTCATTGACCAACTTTCGCGGCAGGGCAGCGACGCTATCAGTGACAACGGCTACTTTGTTCATGTCGCTTGGACTCAGATAGTATTGTAGCCTATGGCCCAGGCAGTTGCGAATTCCTGGAGGGACACGTTTGGGATAGTATGGCAACACTGTAGGTTGCCCAGCGAAGTTACAGCTTGAGGTGAACGAGAACTTGCTTGCGAGACAATGCGTGCGGCAAATGCCCTTGCCTCTAGAGCTGTGGCTACCGGGCTGACAATGTGCTAGTGTGCTCATTAGTCCGATTCTCGGCAAAGGCAAACCAAAGCCCGGTCCCCAGAATATCCTTGCCAAGGAATTCTTACTCTCTGGCTCGGGCTGTGGTGTCAACAGGCAGAGTTGCTATAATGGCAGCAATCCTTATGCCGGGGAAAAGGTCCATATGAAAGGCGAGTATTCCATGGAAAGGCTGAGGTCCATGGCGGCTGACATATTCCTGACGGCTATCAGGAGTGTGAATGCCGCTCAAGCGGTGAAGAGCTGCGTAGGCATTGAAGGAGACCGTCTCACCGTTGAAACCCCCAGCGGCGAAAGAGGGGATTTTGAGCTCAGCAGGTTCAAGAGAATCTTTGTCATTGGTGGAGGAAAGGCTACTGCTTCCATGGCACAGGCGGTGGAGGAGATTCTAGGCAATAGGATTGAGCGAGGTGTTATCAACGTGAAGTATGGACATACCGCAGACTTGGGCGTTATCAAAATCAATGAAGCTGGACATCCCATCCCAGATGAGGCAGGGTTAAGAGGCGCTCAAGAGATTGTTTCACTTCTTGGGGATACGGACAAAGATGATCTGGTTTTGGTACTAATCTCAGGCGGTGGCTCAGCCCTGCTCCCTATGCCTAGGGAAACGATAAGTCTGGAAGAAAAACAACAGGTAACGAGATTGCTCTTAAACTGTGGTGCGGACATAAGGGAGATAAACGCTGTTCGCAAACACGTTTCTCAGATAAAGGGAGGGCAACTTGCCAGGCGCAGTTATCCTTCAACAATGATTAGCCTGGTACTCTCGGATGTCGTTGGAGATAGAGTGGATAGTATTGCTTCGGGGCCCACAGTTCCAGATACTTCGACTTTTGCCGATGTTCTGGCCATAATCGACAAGTATGGTCTTCTTATGGAGATTCCACGATCAGTAAGGGAACATATAGCAAAGGGAATAGGGGGTGAGATTGAGGAGACACCTAAGGCTGGCGATGGAGTCTTTCATAACGTCTACAACTTTGTTGTGGGCAACAACATTGTTGCTCTCAAAGCAGCGCAAGAGAAGGCAAGCGAGTTGGGACTCAACACGCTTATCCTTTCCTCGTTTATCGAGGGAGAAACAAGGGAGATAGCAAAAGCCCATACTGCTCTTGCCAGGGAGGTTCTGCATTCAGGCAATCCTCTTGCCCCACCGGTGTGTCTCATTTCTGGTGGCGAGACCACGGTTACTGTCAAGGGGAAGGGTGTGGGGGGGAGGAATCAGGAATTCTGCCTTGCGGCGGCGCTGGAGATAGGCGAGTTGAAAGACGTAGTAGTCCTCAGTGGGGGAACAGATGGCACCGACGGACCGACTGATGCTGCCGGAGCCATAGCTGACAGTACAACAGTAGAAAGGGCAACGCTATTGGGGCTAAAGGCGGCTGAGTTCTTGGACAACAATGATTCCTACCACTTTTTTGAAAAACTGCAGGACCTTCTAGTGACAGGTCCTACGAATACTAATGTAATGGATGTAAGGCTGATCTTGGTGGGAGGGGAGTGAGTTCGTCCTGTTCTTCATTTGAACTGCTCACGTAGCCTGCTCAACTCTGCGGCTACTCTACCTGTGCATTTCTCTGTGTAACCATCGAGAATCTTCGCAGCTTCGTCCTCTTGCCCTTCTTTTCGCATTTTGACAGCCTCCTGCAGCACGTTCGGAACTTCGGCTTCGAATTGCTTCTCAAGAGCATCAAATTTGGCCCGCACTATTGGGTTTCGGGTTTCCCAGTAACCAACCTTGCTTCCGATAGGGGCTCCCTTCGTCATGTCTAGAAGGTCCCTGAACAGCCACCAATAGGATCTTGGCGAGAAGCTGTCTTCTGCGGCCTTATTCGGTGCGAGAACCTTCTTTCCGAACGCGCCAGCTCTCGGCACCATGGCGGGGAGCTTGCTACCGTGAATGAAGAAGGGAACGTAGCAACTGTTGCCCGGCGGTGTTGCACACCACCAGAACACAGGAAGCTCATTGGGGGAACGGGGCAAGATAGCGATGCAGGAGCTAGCAGTATTTCCCCAGGTGAATCTGGCTGGCGACACATACATATCGATTGTCTGGAAATCGGGCAGTGCGGGGTCAAAATAGGGACCCTTCAAGAAGGTAGTCTCAAAATGATCCCTGGCGATCCGCATCATCCAACGGAGAGTTATGTGTCCTTCCTCTTCTTCCAGAAGCTGGCGCACTCTCATGGCCCTGATGTGGGTAAGCTGAAGTGGTATTTGTTCATTAATGTAGGCACGGGCGAAATCAAGCGACTCAGTCTTATCTCCTGGCCACCAACCCTTTCTGATTGCATAATCTACGAGGTCCGGCGAGACGATGTCCCACTCGGCCCTGATACTGGGCTCATTGGAAATCGCGGCTGTGCCTCTTGTTACTCTCCTGGCTACCCAGTGAATTCCTGCGGTCTCAAGAACCCAGGCCTCTCTGCTATCAGAGACAATGTAAGAGTTGTCATAGCCTCCCCTAGCATGGTCAAGCAGTGGAATACCGGAGCCAAACTGTCCATATTCCTCTAGAAGACTGGTAATGACATCGAGGGCTTCGCGTGCCGTCTTGCCCCTTTCTAGGCCAAGCCTCAGGAGGTCCATCCCTAGAAGTCCCAATTTGGGCCCCTTGCCTGTCTTGTGGGCGTCTGCAGCCTCCTTGAAGGTCTTGGTGAAGATCGCTTCATTACCAATAACGACGCCAAATTCGTTTATGCCTTGTTCATAACCCCAGCACCAATATGGACTTGAGCCTAAGGTTGCGTAGGTGACTTCGACCTGGGGAATCTGCCTGTGCTCAAGCCTTAGTCTAGTGCCACTTGGCCACCTCTTTCTGGGATGAAATAGCAGAGGCTGGCAGTCGAATACCGGGCGGTCGCTGTTCTTGCCGAATATCACTACTCCCTCCTCGGTAGCATCCGGTAGGGCCACCCAGGTATCACATCCAAGTGCCGGTCTTTCTTCTCTATATGGGGCTTCGGTACAGAACAAACTCGCCATTATTACTCCAAAACGCTGAATGGATTTTGCGATACAACTCCAATTTTACCAGTTTCGTTCTCAGCTTTGCCAAGGGAAGTAGTAAGCAGGTGGGGCATTTTTTGACCGCTTAATGGCGAATAAGTTCAGACCTATATTCGGCGGGTAGTCCCGGTCTAACGCCTTAAGAAGGGGTCCCACCTGGTTACGAGCCTGCTGTAAGAGGGGTCAGGAAACATATCCTTGAATATTCGGTAGTAGTAGAGTTCAGCTAGCGAGTTGAAGCGGAGGCCAGAATCGGCCTTGGGGTTGCGCTCAAGCTCTTCTTGAGAAAGCCTCTGCTCTGCAATCTCCTTGGTGAGCTTATCAATGCCGGCTCCGCTGGCAAAGGGACTCTTGACGCGGCTGGCGATGCTTTCGGGCAGGCGTGCCGCGAATGCCTGGCGCAGAATCCACTTACCAACCAGTTCCGCACCATGAATCTTGCAATCCATTGGAATCTTGAG
>CAZHQV010000106.1:5403-7129 GCA_964534285.1 uncultured Dehalococcoidales bacterium | reverse complement strand
GCGAAAACCCCGAGATTGTGCGTACAACCACCTGGTCCGCCGGACCCGGCTGCCACGGCGGCTGTGGGGTGCTGGCGCATATCAAGGACGGCAGACTGGTTAAGATTGAAGGTGACCCGGACCACCCCTGGAATCAGGGACGTCTCTGCGCCCGCTGTCTGGCAATGACACAGTATGTCAATCATCCTGACCGGCTAACCCGCCCTCTCAAGAGGCTAGGGGAGCGCGGAGAGGGTAAGTGGCAGGAGATTTCCTGGGACGAAGCCTTTGACCTGATAGTGGAAAGACTGGGCAGAATCCGGGAGGAATTCGGTCCGGAGAGCGTGATCTTCTCTATGGGGACGGGCAGGGACATTGGGCCCTGGATATGTATGCTGGCCTATGCCTATGGCAGCCCCAATGTCATGTTCGCTCTAAGTGGAATTGCCTGCTATAGCCCGAGGATCGCTGCGGTGGACACTGTTCAAGGAGATTACTGCATACTCGATGCGGCCCAATGGTTACCACGACGCTACGACGACCCGAAATACAGGGTACCTGAGTGCATAATAGTCTGGGGCTATAATATTGCGGCCTCATGCCCGGACAACGTCTTCGGGCACTGGATCGTCGATCTTATGAAGAAGGGCACGAAAATCGTTGCCATTGACCCGAGGCTTACCTGGTTTGCCTCAAGAGCGGAGAAATGGCTCAGACTCCGGCCGGGGACAGATGGCGCCCTTGCCATGGGTTTTCTCAATGTGATTGTCAATGAGGGTTTGTACGATAGAGGATTCGTTGAAAAGTGGACAAATTCGACTCACCTGATTAGGGGTGATACCGGAAAATTGCTTCGAGAGAGCGACCTGGTCGAGGGTGGTTCGCCGGGCAACTTTGTCGTGTGGGACACTGCAACAGGGATGCCGGTAGTCTGGGATTCCGAGAGGGTAGAGCACCGACCAGCAGACGTAAAACCAGCCCTTGAGGGAGAGTGGGAAGTCGGCCTCCCAGATGGAACCAGAGTGCCCGTCAAGACGGTCTGGACCGTGTTTTACGAGCAGGTGGCTCAATATCCAGTGGAGCAAGTGTCCGAAATCACCTGGGTTCCTCAAGAAGATATCGTCGAGGCGGCACGCTTGTACGCCAGAAGTAAACCTGCGGCTATACACTGGGGTGTGCCGATTGATATGACACCCGCGATAACTCCCACCGCCCAGGCAATTGCCAACTTGTGGTGTATCACCGGGAACCTGGATGTGCCCGGTGGCAACGTGATTTCCCGTTTTGCCTTTGATGCGGTTGCGTATGCTTTGCCCGGGGCCAAGGGGGTGATCAAGCTAGAGTCCAAAGAAGCCGACATGAAGAGGATCGGGGTTGACCGATACGGACCCTTGAACAAGTTCATCTGGCGGGCCCAGACGGACCTGGTCCTGGAGCAGATCTTCACCGGGGACCCCTACCCCATCAAAGGCATGTGGATACAGACCTGTAATCCTGTGGCCGGCATAGGTCTTGACCCCAAGAAATGGGTCAAGGCTCTTAAGAAGCTTGACTTTGTGGCCGCAGTTGACCTTTTCATGACCCCAACCGCGCAGCTGGCCGATGTGGTACTTCCGGCGGCCACTTTCCTAGAAAAGGACGGTGTCAGGAGCTGGTGGGTGCCCCTTCAGAGCATCAACAAAGCACTAACAGTCGGCGAATGTAGACCCGATGTGGAGATCAACTTCGAGCTGGCCAGGAGATTTGA
>CAZHQV010000106.1:0-5303 GCA_964534285.1 uncultured Dehalococcoidales bacterium | reverse complement strand
TCGGCGAATGTAGACCCGATGTGGAGATCAACTTCGAGCTGGCCAGGAGATTTGATCCGAATTTTCGCTGGAACACCATTCATGAACTCTTTGATGAAATCATCAAGCCATCCGGTATGACCTTCAAAGAGCTGCAGAAGAAAGGCTGGGCCTTTCCACCCGAAGGTCACCCCAGCACCCCATATCACAGGTTTGAAAAAGGGCTGCTGCGGCCGGACAGGAAACCTGGATTTCAGACCCCGTCTGGCAGGATTGAGCTGTACTCATCGTTACGTGAAGAGTGGGGACTGGAGCCCATAGCCCACTATGAAGAACCCCCGTTCACACCGATTAGCCAGCCTGAACTGCACAAGAAGTACCCTCTTATCCTGTCCACGGGGAGAAGGTCTCCGGCGTACTTCCATTCGGAGCATAGAAACATCCCCTGGCTGCGAGAAATTGAGCCAGACCCGGTGATTGAAATCCATCCCGATACGGCCAAGTCGCTTGATGTCGGTAACGGGGAGTGGGTCTGGGTCGAGAACTGGCTTGGCAGGTGCAAGTTCAGGGCAAAAGTCACCCTTGTGGTGCCTAGATGGATGGTGGTAGCTACTCACGGCTGGTGGTTTCCCGAAAAGCCAGGGGAAGAGCCTTCCCTGTACGGTGTGTGGGAATCGAATGTGAATCAGCTTATTCCCATGGGCTTCCAGGGCAAAGACGGCCTGGGCGCTCCCATAAAGCATTTGCTTTGTAGGGTTTACAGAGTCAACGCGAGAGAGGAGGCAGAGAATGCCCGAGAAATGTGAATATGGCCTATTGATAGACTATGAATACTGCACTGGATGCTACTCCTGTCAAGTCGCCTGCGCCCAGGAATATCAGTGGCCAGCAGGGATGGGGGGAATTCGAGTAATTGAAGTTGTCCAGAAGCTGCCTAATGATAAGGCGTATCTCACCTACCTGCCGTTTCCTACCGAACTGTGTATCTTGTGCGCTCCTCGCACGAAGAAGGGGCTTGAGCCGGCTTGCGTGAAGCACTGTATGGCAGCCTGCATGAAATACGGACGGGTCGAGGAACTGGCAAAAGAAATGGGCAAGAAGCCGAGGATGGTGCTCTGGGTACCACGCTCGTGAATGTAGGGGGCAATCTGCAAGCACCTTTTGTGAACCTTACAGCAGACTGAGCCTCTGTACACCCAATATGAGGTAAATGAGGCAGAAGGGGCTTATATACTGTGTCTTACCGCAGCTAGAACGGATAATTCCTAAAGGCGGCCTCCTGAGCTGCGTGGCGGGCGTTCGAGTGGCGGCGACAATGACTAGTAGTCAGGTCTATTGTGCCGTCGGGTGATTTCCACTATCAAGAAGCATCGTCCCGCTTCTTCAGCTTATCGAGATAAAGCTTACGCAACTTCGCCAGCTTAGGATTGATGACAACTCGGCAATAGGGTTCTTCCCTATTCCGCCGGAAGTAGCCCTGATGGTAGTCCTCCGCCGGATAGAACGATCTGAACGGGGTGACCTCGGTCACAATTGGTGTCTCCCAGATCCCCGCCCTACCTAGTTCTTGGATCTTGCTCTCAGCAATCTGTTCTTGCCTTTCGTTATGGTAGAAAACGGCAGAGCGATACTGTGTGCCTACGTCCGGTCCCTGACGGTTCAAGGTTGTTGGGTCATGTACAGCAAAGAATACATCCAGGAGTTCCGCAAAGGAAACGACATTCGGGTCATAGGCAATCTGCACCGTCTCGGCATGGCCGGTGTTTCCTGTACATACATCATCATAGGAAGGATTGACTACCTTACCACCTGAGTAGCCTGACACTACATTTTCTACGCCTTTGAGTTCAGTGAAAACGGCCTCAAGGCACCAGAAACAACCACCTGCAAGCGTGGCAACCTCCTTACTAGTACCTTGATAGATAGCGTTGGAAAGATTCTTGCTATTCCGTTTGTCGATGATCATAAGTAGCTCATCTCCTGTTCAATCTCCTATGTTCTTTTGCACCAATCTAACTGCCGCTGAACCGATGCAGTAACGCAGGCCGGTCGGCAGCGGGGCATCGTCGAATCCATGCCCCGAATGTGTATTGCAGCGCCTGCAAATAACTTCAGTCCTTGTCGTACCATGGCCATTATCTGTAGCCGTTTCGATGTCTTTGACCCAAAACAGCCGGCTTCAATGGAAAACGGCAGGTGGAGACAGAGTGCCTCGTTGAACAAGTCCTATTTCTTCTTTGCGGCGTAAGGCGGCACGAGCCCTGCCGAAATCGCCAAAGCCGGTCCGAAATACAAGCCAGACCACGTGAAGAGCGCTACCACTCCTATGACGACTAGCACCACACGTCTCCATGCCGTCAAGCTGGGCTTTTCACGGACCGCGTACATCAAGGTGAGCACCCCCAGTACAAGGGAGATAGCAACGAAAACCAGCGTGAAAGCTGCCTCCCCCGTGACACCGGTGACGCTAAAGGCTAGAAGCATCTGGTAGATGGTGCTTGCCGCCGATCCCAGGAACGCAAGGCCGGCGAATGCCGCCAACCACTTGGATATGCCTTTCGGGGCCAGGCCTCGCCTGCTCCGCCAGTAGAGAATAATTCCACCGATAACTAACGTCAAGATTATCGGCAATAAGGTCACGAACTGGTTCTGCCCCTCCCAGACGTAGACCACATGCACATTGTATGGAATCATGATGAGCTCCATCGGAGTGAATTCCTCGACGTAACCCACCGGAAGACCATAATTGCCGGTCTTATGAGCACTATCGAATACGACCACGTAGTAGGTCCCGTCGTTGGGAGCGTTCATGGTCAGGCTGGCCAGCTCATAGTACCAGCCGGGGGAGAAGGGCTCATATGCCGCCCGTCCTGGATCGGTCCCATCTACAACGATTGTCCCGTAGCCGGCAGGGACCTCGATATAGGCAGGTACGCTGTCGCTCTGGTCTAAGCCAGGGACCAGCAAGGCGAATGAAGGCAGGAACCCGGATTCGGACGGGCTGTCCGGCGTCAATAGGGAGATGGTGATCCTATCCCCACTGGACATCGTGAACTTGTAGTAGTCGCCACTATCAGGATGCTCCAGGGCGGTATACGTGGCCCAGGATTTCGCCGGGTCATCAACCTGGTATGCAGTTGCCAGGCTATGGTTCTCTTCCGGGAATACCGGGGAATGGGCCAAGGCCGTTGCCACCGGAACAAGAACCAATGCTACGACCGATAGAGCTGTGAATATGGCAAATCGCATTCGGGACATAAGCAGTCCTCCTCGGCAGACTACACTTCTAGAATAATATCACATGTCATCTAAAAACGGCGAAACCCAACCTGCCTTGGTGGTGCTGGTACTTGACTTTTAATCAGGGTGCCGCAGGTTCCAGACCTGCATGGCTTAGCACACCTCACCGCTAGGATGCTAATGGTTACCCCATGGCGACTATCAAGATAGCCGACAGTGTCCTCTGTCCCTGCCGGCAACGGTTCTTCAATTGAACCTCTTAGCGGAAAGTCCAATCCTATTCTCTTTGGTTTTCTCTCGCACTGGCAAAGAATCCTGGTTGTAGAATGCTGAAGTGGGAAGTTGGAATCCCCTCTGGGGATCTCTGTTTGTATCTGAACCAATGGGCTAACGGGGGGAACGCAAGCTTATCGAGTTCAGTCGAGAGCTGGAGTTCGGCTCTCCAACTGTGGAGGGGGAGAGGCAAAGCCTGTGGTTATCAGGCAGGCCCTTAATACTACGAAGCGTTGAAGCCAACTTCGGATAATGTTAGGATTTGATAGGTCAGGCGGTAAGATATTCCATGCAAAAGAAGTACATCCCCTACTTCCCCAAGCCACTTCTTGACGACCTCATAGTGGGGCGATGGCTGCCAATCGTCGGCTCGGGGTTCTCTCGCAACGCGGTAGTTCCGGCAGGCTCGACCATGCCACTCTGGGACGACCTAGGCAGGGCTCTGGCTCAAGAAATGCGGGACTACCCATATTCTGGAGCTCTTGACGCTATCTCGGCATACTGCCATGAATACTCTCGTGCGAAGCTTGTTGAGCGTCTATCCGAGTTGCTTCTTGTCGACCAGGCACGCCCGGGGGGTGTTCACAGGGCGTTCTGTTCTATTCCGTTCGACATTGTTTGCACCACTAACCTGGACTTTCTACTTGAGCGTCAGTACGAGGCCAGCCCCCGCTATTGTCGACCTGTAATTGATGAGGACCAACTTTCGATTGGTACCCGCAACCCAGCTGTCACACTCTTGAAGTTACACGGGGATGTTCATCATCCTCAGAGACTGGTGGTCACAGAAGAAGACTACGATGCCTTTCTGGAACGATATCCCCTCCTTGCTACATACGTGGCGAATTTGCTCATTGGTCGAACTGCGGTTCTAATTGGCTATAGCCTCGATGACCCCGACTTTCGGCAAATCTGGCAGGTGATTAGCGAACGCCTAGGCAGGTTGCGTCGCCTCGCGTATTCCCTCACGGTAGATGCTCGAGCCGCCGATCTTGCCAGATTTGAACGCAGGGGTGTCAAGGTCATAGACTTACCTGGTTCCAGATCGAAGTATGGCGACATTCTCGCTGCGGCTTTTGACGAACTCCGCTCATACCTAGCTATCAACTTAATCGCTGCAAGTCAGGTAACCGAGGAAAATCCACTCAGGGAGTTGACTTTACCTCACGATGCGAATACGAGACTATGTTTCTTTGCAGTCCCATTTTCTCTCTATTCCTTCTACAAGGAGTTTGCCTTCCCCGTGGCTGAACATTCTGGATTTGTTCCCGTGACGGCTGAAGACATCGTGTCGCCAGGGGATAATATCAGCGCGAAGATAGAAGCCCTCCTAGAAAGAGCTACTACTGTCGTTGTGGATGCCACAACTCCTAATACTGTCCTTGAAATGCGACTAGCTCTGTCAAAGCTTGGGGCAGAGAAAGTACTTGTCGTGGCTGAGAAGGGAGCATGGTTCCCATCGGACATTGGCGGGGTAACCCATATTGAGCGGCGCGCTAGGCCATTTGCTGACACGGAGCGTTTCTTAGAATCCTTAACGAATTGGTTTGCATCTGTCGCGCGGGTTATCGGGCCGCGACTCGCCGAAGAGCCGAGACGCCTGTTAGAGCTCCGGGAATACAGGGCTGCGGTGATCTCGGCCATAACCCTACTGGAAACAGTCCTTCGGAATCGTCTGGATGGGGTCGGATGTCACTAGTGGACACCAAACGCTTCATGCTGCCAGTAACCCAGCATAGTATTTTTGGGCATACGCCGCCGGCGATAGGAAGCCCAGTCTAGCCTGCAGACGCTGCCGGTTGTAGAAGATC
>CAZHQV010000105.1:0-7440 GCA_964534285.1 uncultured Dehalococcoidales bacterium | reverse complement strand
TGAGGTCGGGAAGGGCCATGCTGTGTCCAATGTATTTCTTGGCTACGCTCACTACCAGACGCAGATTTGCTTCTATGAGGTGTCTTTCTGCTTCCCTTGCCTCAGCTTTCACTTTTTCAAACTGGGCTTTGAAGTGTCTCTCATAAGGCTCAAGACGGGACACCAACTCATTGCTAGCTAGGAGAGCTTTTGTTTCCCGAAACGAAGCTTCGCTTCCGATAAGAGCCAGCGATTCGGGTGACAACAAACGACTGCTCACGGAGAGATTTATCATGGCTTCCTCGGCTTCGACTCCTTCCTTGCCGATTTCTTCAGCAACAGCTCTCGCTAACGCTGGATCAAGCTCACCGTCAATAGCAGCACGAAACTTGGGGTCTGTGATTGTCTCTACCAGGCTGGACGAAGGATCGATATTGCGTTGTTCCTTGATGATCTCAACCACAGGATAGGCTTTCACTAGTTGGAAAATCAAGTAAATTACGGTGTGAACTGCTGGTGGGACTGCCCTGTACTTCTTGAAGTATTTGTCTTCAATCCTCTCCAAGTATTTGCCTTGCTCTATCTTGCTGGATAGCTCTTTCTCCTGAGCGGCAATAAGAAGAGGCACCCTGCCGATCTTGTGGAGATATGCACGCGTCAGATCATCAATTAAGTCGTGCTCCTCCGGCTCCACCCGCAGCTTAGCCTCTTCGAGACTCATTTCGCCAGCATCCTCTGGCGACTCTTCTTCAATCAGGCCGGCAACGTCTTCAGTCTCAAACTCATGCATGTGGCCTTCTTCCATTGACTCTCGATCCTCACTTAAGCTCGAACGTGCGTCCACAATTCGAATCCACTGCTTACACTTCCCTCTTTCGCCGATGCTCTGCTTGTCTCCTAAAGATGTCCTTGAGTTCTTTGCTGGCTTCTATCCCTTGTTCCTCCAATCTGGCCAACTGTGCGGTTACGCCCCCCGCCTCATTCTCTAGGACTAGGAGTTGCTCTCTTGTGGCCTCTAGTTTTCTCACTAGCCTTTCTTGCAGTCGAAGACTGCATTGAGAGAATGCGGAGCACCGCGTCTTCTCATCCTCCCGAATAGGTGCCGGAAAGGTCCTACTTAGCAGATAGTCTAAGTGCTCTAACAGACTAAAATCAAGTGTATCCTTAAGGGTGGGAATGTCTCGAGAATGCTGCCATCTAATGAATAGTTCCCGATTGTCACTGGATTCAAAATGGTCAACTGAAAGCTCTTCGGCTATCTGGTGAAGTTCGGGATACTGGACTAGCAAAGCTAAACAGTATTCTTCGACAGGATTGGACAAAAGCTGGGAAGAAAAGGAGGAGAGGGATGCTCTGGCTTCTTTTCTAGCTCCTCTTGCCTTTCTCAAGGCGACCGTTATGAGGGATTCATCAACCCGTATCAGGCGAGCCAACTTTTCTACGTAATGGGCTTGTCTTACAGGCTCTTTCATTTCATGGATTAGCGGTAAGAGCCTCTCCATCGCTAGAGACCTGTCCTTAGCCTTGGTGATATCGGTTCTATCTGCCACAGCCCGAAAGGCAAAGTCCAACAAGGGGGTGGCTTGCCTCACCAGACCTTGCCAAGCGCTAGGGTCGTCGCGTATCACTTCATCTGGGTCTTTGTCCTTAGGCAGAGGGATCACCTTTATCTCGGCGTCAAGAACACTCTCATATTTCACTACTCCAGACCATAGTGGTATGGGTGTCATCTTCTTGTCTAAGGAAGAAATGAGTACCTCAGCATCCCGCCAAGTAGCTTCCTGCCCGGCAGCATCGGCATCGAGAGCTAGAGCTATGTTCTTGGTCAACTTTTTGGCGGTGGCCACTTGCCTTTCAGTCATTGAAGTCCCCATCGAAGCGACTACATTCCGCCAGCCATGCTGATGAGCCATGAGGACATCCATGTAGCCTTCCACGATTATCATCAAGTTCTCCCTTCTGATAGCATCCTTAGCTTTGTCGATCCCGTAGAGGCTAGCACCTTTATCAAAAACCGGCGTCTGAGGGGAGTTAATATACTTGGGTAAGGATTCATCTAATGCTCTAGCTCCAAAGCCAAGGACTCGACCCTGAGCATCACATATGGGGAAAAGCAATCGGTTACGAAAGCGATCATAACTGTCCCCTTCCTTTTCGATTACTAAGCCAGCCTCCGCTAGCTTGCCTAGCTCATATCCCTTCCCTATCAGGTATTTTTTGGCGGTTTCCCAGCTATCGGGGCTGAAGCCCAGACGGGCCTCCTTGGCAGTCTCGAGCGTGAGTTTCCGCTGACTGAGATAGCTTCTGGCCGCTTCGCCTGCCTGGGCATTCAAAAGCAAGTGGTGGTAGTACGCGGCTGCTGCCTCATTGATTTGATACAATTCCTCCTTTTCCCCGTCTCCAGGTTCGCTGCTCATCCCTGGTGGGCCCAGAGTTATGCCTGCCCTTTGAGCTAGGAGGCTAAGTGCCTCACTGAAGTCGATCCCCTCCTTCTTCATGACAAAAGAGAAGACATCGCCACCGGCAGCACAGGCGCCGAAACAATGCCAGGTTTGTTGTTCCGGAAAGACAAAGAATGAAGGGTGTTTTTCACTATGGAATGGGCATAGACCCTTGAGATTGCGCCCTGATGCCTGTAAGGGAACATAATCAGAGACGAGTTCCACAATGTCTATTCTCTGCTTTATCTCGTTTATGGCAGTCATCGAGATATTCCTTCAGCTAATTGTAGGGCATATTGATCGGTCATTCCGGCAATGTAATCAATGATCATGCGCTCTTTGCTATCGTCTGGACAGAAGAACTCTTGGGGCAGTTCATCTTCGTGGGCCAAGAAATGAGAGAACAGGAGGCGCAGTATTCCCTTCGCCTTTTCCGCATCCTCTGCAGATAGACTCGGATCATACACCCTGTCGAACAAGAACTGGCGAAGGGTCTCGATTGCCTCGAGAACCTCTGGGCTCATCCCAATTGACGGTTTTGTCGAGTCGGCACGCCCGCTAACCGGCCAAGAATATTCCACGATATCACAAACCAGCGTGTTGACCCTTTGCGAGTGTCTATAGCCCAAAACCCTTGTTGCCGATTCAGGCAAATCGCTTTCCTTGAGCAGGCTCGATCTTATGGCATCATCAATATCATGGTTAACGTAGGCTACCACATCTGCCATTTTACACACTTGGCCTTCCAGAGTGCCGACATCTTCCCATCCTGCTTCCAGGATCTTGCCCTGCCCTTTGGAATGCTTGAGTATGCCGTCACGCACTTCCCAAGTGAGGTTGAGCCCTTGCCCATTCCTCTCCAATGAATCAACTACTCTCAAGCTCTGCTCGTTGTGTCTGAAACCACCGGGGCAGAGCTCGTTCAGCACTTCCTCCCCTAGGTGGCCGAAGGGGGTATGTCCCAGGTCGTGGCCCAGAGCGATGGCTTCGGTTAGGTCCTCGTTGAGGTTCAGAGCCCGGGATATGGTTCTTCCGATTTGAGATACCTCCAAGGTATGAGTGAGCCTGGTCGCGTAGTGGTCACCTAAAGGGGTGACGAAAACCTGTGTTTTGTGCTTCAGCCGGCGGAAAGCCTTGGAGTGAATAACGCGGTCGCGGTCGCGCTGGAAGCAAGTTCTTATTGGGCAAGGCTCTTCCCATCTTGACCTGCCGCGGCTGAATTTGCTTCTGACGGCGTAAAGAGAGAGACTTTCCTCCCGTTCCTCGGTTCGCTGACGAATGCCAAGTTCAAGAATCATTGAGGAGTCTGTTCTTAACTGGGTAGACCTACGTAGGGGAGCTCCTTAATGTTGCTTTCTATAGCAGCGATTATCTCTCTTGTCTTATCTATCATGTCTGGGCTTACTGATACTGAAGTAATTCCCCACTTCACTAGCCTCTCAGTAAGTTCAGGATAGAAGGAGGGAGCCTGCCCACAAATAGAAGAGGTAACACCTTTACTTGTGCAAGTTGTAATAACCTTTTCCATGGCTTGCATTACTGCTTGATTTCTCTCATCAAACATGTGTGCCAGCCTGGAGCTGTCTCTATCTATACCCAGAATGAGTTGCGTCAAATCATTGGAGCCAATTGAGATGCCATCTATCCCTGTAGCTAGGAATTCATCGATAAGGAAAACGTTGGAAGGTACTTCGACCATCATCCACAACTTGAAATTGGGGGAGCGAAGCAGTCCTTCAACCTCAAATACTTCCCTGATTCGTGCCATTTCCTCGGGTAACCTTACGAAGGGAATCATCACCCAGAGATTATCATAGCCTTCTCGAACTTTCTTTATGGCCTTGATTTCTAGCCCGAAAATATCCAGGTCTTGAATGTAGCGAGAACAACCCCGGTAGCCAATCATGGGATTCTCCTCGATTTCTTCATATTCCTCTCCACCCTTCAAGTTTCTATATTCGTTGGTCTTAAAATCACTGGTTCTGTAGACGACGGGACGAGGATAGAAAGCTTTAGTGAAGCTCCCTATTCCGTGAGCCAGTGCAGCCATAAACTTGCCTTCCCGCTTTTCGCGGAGCATGAACCGAGGGTGCTCCCCAATTTGGGCAATAATGAATTCCGCCCTGAGTAAGCCGACTCCGTCGACATCCCTTGCGGCAACCCTGCCTGCCAAACCTGGCTGGGCCAGGTTCACATAGACCTTTGTCTTGGTCTTGAGTTTCCTCCCCATAGTGGCACTGGTTGCAGACACTCTTTTTTCTACTACGTTGCCCTGATAGACGCGGCCGCGAGCCCCATCCACTGTTATCACCGTATCATCTCTAAGAATCTCGGTGGCCTTTTCCGTGCCGACTACACAGGGGATACCCAACTCACGGCTGACGATGGCAGCGTGGGAAGTTCTGCCACCTTTATCAGTGACAATGGCGACTGCTCGCTTCATAGCAGGGATGAAATCTGGAGATGTCATTTCGGCCACCAAGATATCCCCTTCACGCACCTTGTGTATTTGTGAAGGTTCAGGAACAATCCTCACCGTACCTGAAGCTATCCCCAGACTGGCGGCTTGCCCAATAAGAATGGGTTCAGCCCTGATTTCAGCAAGCTCTTGTTCTTTCATCCCCAGGGTTGTCACGGCGCGAGTTTGAACAATGAATAGCTTCTTATCTTGTCTTGCCCATTCGACATCTTGAGGAAACTGGTACAGGTCCTCGAGGCGCTTGCCCAATTCCGCCAAAGCAAGGATTTCTTGATCAGATAGCTTTTGTTTCTGTTGCTCTGAGCTAGCTGTAGGGACCTTGACGTTAGTATTCTCTATTCCGGTCGCCTGGTAGTTCTTCATTAGCTGCCACTCTTGCTTAGCTATGTGCTTTTCGATGACAGAGAGCTTTGCTTTGTCCACCATGTACCGGTCAGGGTTTAGCTCTCCAGAGACGATGGCTTCGCCCAGTCCATAGGCTGCTTCGATGAGGATTCTTCCCGTGTCGTTGGTTAGAGGCTCCACAGTGAACATAACGCCAGAAACCTCGGATTGAACCATCCGCTGGACTGGAACGGCCAATCCTACTGTGAGGTGATCGAATCCTCGTTGTTGCCGATAGAATATAGCCCTGGCCTCGAACAGCGAAGCCCAACAGCCTTTTACTGCAGTTAATACCTCTCCTTCGCTCTGGACATTCAGAAAAGTCCGCTGCTGTCCGGCAAAAGAAGCTTCAGGCAGGTCTTCAGCGGTGGCTGAGGAGCGTGCCGCAACCAGCCCTCCGCCTAATTCTTTGTAGGCCTGTTTAACCTCATGGGCAATTTCTCGAGGGATTGGGGAACTGGAGATTTCTTCCTTGATCTTGTCGCTGACTTCTTGAAGCTGCTGGGTGTTATCTACGTCTAGAGCTTCCAGCAGCTCACCTATTGCCGCACCAAGGCCTGTTCTCTTCAAGAAGTAGAAATAGGCATCGGAAGTAACAATGAACCCCGGGGGCACAGGAACCCTGGCACGCGCCATTTCAGCCAGGTTCGCTCCCTTTCCACCGGCTAAAGCGACATCTTTCTTACTTAGCTCATCAAACCAGGCAACGAACCTTGGTCGTCTTGCCAACCCCTGCCTCATTCGATATAGTGAATTAGTTAAGTATATCATGGTGACAGGCGATTGAGCAATCTCACCAAGAGTAGCATATGATATCCATTATTCTTGCTGGTGGCAGGAGTTCAAGGTTTGGCTGTAGCAAAGCCTTTGAACGCGTTGGCGGTAAGAGTCTTATCCAGTGGGTAATCGATTGCCTTACCCTGCTCACTAAGGAAATCCTCATAGTGACTGCCAAGAGTGGAGATTTTGCCTATTCACCGTCCCCGCCGATAAAGAGGGTGGTTGACATTTATCCTGGCAAAGGTTCGCTTGGGGGCATCTACTCAGGCCTGGTTGCATCATCGTGCTCGCGAGCTATTGTTGTTGCCTGCGACATGCCGTTCTTAAGCGTGGCTTTGCTTGGCTATATGGCTCAGTTCGCTCCAGCCTTTGATGTCGTGGTTCCCAGGTTAGGAGAAATGGTAGAGCCACTTTGCGCCATATACTCCAAGAATTGTGTAGTCCCCATCCAAGGGCTGCTGGAGCGCAATGAACTGGCGATTAGGGAACTTTTTAATGCCGTCAGGGTGAAGTATGTGGAAGAAGATAGTATTGATAAATTTGACCCAGAACACCTGAGTTTCTTCAATGTAAACACCAAGGCCGATCTAGATAGGGCAGGGAGGCTGTTGCTCAATAGAGGGCTTGCCAATGGGGAGTATCAACTTCTAGAGAGTTGACTTTGTGATTGAGCTAGAGGGAGTATTACTGTGGCGGCAGGTAGGGTTGGGCATAGAAAACACTCAGCAAGGGTGGTAGGACTCGCGCTTCCTCTCGACGATGTGGATTAGGAATGGTGAACACCAGGTTCCGTTCTGTGATAAACGAGGCTGAAGGATGACCGCTGGACACTGTGGCCGTGTTAGTCCAATCTCCTACAACATGGTAAAATCTCTACGGCTTGATTGTCCTTAGACATCAAGATCAGAGCGGAGGGAATCCATGGCAAAAGCTGCAATCGTAGGAGCCACAGGCATCGTGGGCCAGCAGTTCATTGTTGCCCTGAAGAATCACCCCTGGATCGAGATCGCAGCACTGGCTGCCTCCGAGAGATCAGCCGGGCGCAGCTATAAGGAGGCAATAACCGACGCTCAATCAGGAGCACTGCGCTGGTTTTGTGATGAACCTCCGGTAGAAGAGGTTATGGCTATGCCAGTGCAGAATGCCATCGAAATGGATATCTCCCCTGTGGACATCGTCTTCTCTGCCGTTGAGTCTGACCAAGCGAAGGTTCTTGAACCGAAGTTTGCCGTTGACAAAGCGGTCATAAGCACTGCTTCAGCCTTCCGCTACGATGACGACGTTCCCATTCTCATCCCAGGCATCAACTCCGACCATGCCAGGCTGCTCCAGGTTCAGAGAAAATCACGGGGATGGAAGGGTTTCATTACACCTATT
>CAZHQV010000104.1:0-7499 GCA_964534285.1 uncultured Dehalococcoidales bacterium | reverse complement strand
GCCATTTTCCAACCTCACACTATGAGGATTGCTTCGCCTTCGGCTCGACATGACGAAGAGACATGTCGCTAGCTTAACACACGTCCTTCAGCGCCTCAATCAACACATCAGTGTCTTCAGGCTTCCCGACGCTTATCCGCAGGCAGTCTGCCAATCCTGGGCTATCAAAGTAACGAACAAAGATGCCTTTCTCCTGCAACTGGTGCCAGATTCTCTTAGCGTGGGATTCTTCGCCCAGCTTATCCTGCGCACTATCAGATTGCTTCGCTTCCCTCGCAATGACGAAGGGGGAGGTGTCAGAATGATGGCGAAGGCAGCAGAGAATGAAGTTCGCTCTGGATGGATAAAGTTTGAGCCACCCCAGCTCTTGCAATCTGCCAAATAATCGCCGGCGTTCAGCAACTATCCTTGCTACGTTATCACGAAGATAGTCTATGTCTGCCAAAGAGGCTAACACCGCTATCTGAGCCGCAGTGTTGATGTTATATGGTTGTTTAATTCTCATAAGGTGATTGACGATCTCAACGGGAAAAACGCCGTATCCTATTCTCAGACCGGCAAGCCCGGCCCATTTGCTGAAGGTTCGCAGCACTATAAGGTTGGGATGATTCGGCGTCAGACTGGCCACAGTTGCGCCGCTAAACTCAAAATAGGCTTCATCCACCACCACAATTCTCCCAGTGTCAAGCAGCTGCATGATCTCCTGCTCACGAACAGTGTTCGCCGTAGGATTGTTGGGTGAAGCAACAAAAATAACCTTCGTTTTCCTGTTGAGTGCTCCTTTTATGCCGGACAAATCAAGAGCAAAACTTCCGTCTATTCTAGGTACATCGATTACCTTGCCTCCACACACATTCGCGCTAAAGGGATACATGCCGAAGGTTGGTGGACAATTGATAACCTCATCCCCAGGCTCGATAAAAAGCCTTAGGACAAGGTCAATTAACTCGTCGCTGCCGCTACCACAAAGAATATGCTGGCGGCTTATGCCCACGTATGTTTCCAGAGCTTCTCTCAAGTCTCTTTGCTCAGGATCGGGATAGATATGGTAGCGCGAATAAGCGGCCAGAGCTTCATAGACTTTTGGAGAGCACCCATAGGGATTCTCGTTGCCGTCAAGTTTCACTATACCTTCCGGGGGCAACTGGGTTCGTCGCCCCAAAACTTCTACAGGCTCGATAGGGGCGTAACCCTCCATGGTCGCCAGTTCAGGCCTTATCAGCTTTTCTACGTCCATCTATCCCTTGAGGTCGCTTCCCTTCGCTCGCAATAACATTGCCTGAGCATGGGCGTCCAGTCCTTCAGCTTTGGCCATTGTTATGGCTGCGCCCCTCAGTTCTTGCATAGCAGATTTGTCAAAAGCGACGATGTTGCTAATCTTCAGGAAATCCTCGACACCCAAGGGGGAGCTATAGCAAGCACTGCCCCCCGTAGGCAACACGTGGCTCGGGCCAGCAACATAGTCGCCCAAGACAACCGGCGAATCCTCACCAACGAAAATACACCCGGCGTTCCGAACCTCGGAAACTAGCGAAGCAGCGTTGGACACCATCAAAGAAAGATGCTCTGGAGCATATGCGTTGACTAACTCGATAGCCTGACCATTACTGTCAACGAGCACAATTATTCCTCTATTGATAGCTTGGGTAGCAATAGAACACCGCTCTAGGCGCCTCAATTGTGCTTCAATCTGCCTGTCCACCCGGTCAGCCAGCTCGGATGAGGTAGTGACCAGGATTACGGATGCCATGGGATCATGTTCGGCCTGAGCCAGAAGGTCGGCAGCACAGAGCGAGGGATCGGCTTTCCCATCGGCTACAATCATCATTTCGCTTGGCCCCTCAAGACCATCGATATCCACTACACCGTAAACCATCTTCTTGGCCAAGGTCACAAATATGTTCCCAGGGCCACAGATCTTATCTACCCTTGGTATCGATTTGGTGCCATAAGCTAGAGCAGCGATGGCTTGAGCACCGCCAACCTTGAATATGTGGTCGACTTGGGCTATGTGGCCAGCTGCCAAAGTAGCTGCGGGAATATCGCCATTTCTGTTAGGTGGCGAAACCACGATGATTTCCTTCACGCCTGCCACCTTGGCAGGTATGGCTGTCATCAGCAGCGTTGACGGATAGGCAGCAGTGCCACCAGGGATATATAAACCTGCCTTATGTAAGGGCTTAATCTGCCTTCCCAGGTATTTGTCCACGAAACCGATGCCAAGCTTCGGCGCCACAGCAAGATGGAAGCTGCGTATCCTACCGGCCGATAGTTCGAGTGCTGAAATCAACTGCCCATCCACTGCATTGTAGGCAGCTGAAATGTCCTCTGTATTAACCTCCAACGACTCAAGCTCCACACCATCCAGTGCCTTCGTATAATGAAAAAGTGCTTCATCCCCTTTATCCCGAACCTCACTAATAATCCGTTCCACCACCGCTTGGGGAGAAAGTTCCTCGCCGAATACCTGCTGTATCCCCAATCTCAATTCCGGCGAGACGTCAAAGGATTGAAAGGATGCTTTCCTGGTCAGCAATTCCTTTGCCTTGCCAAAGCCTTCAACTCTTATCATGATAACGCCCCTCGCAATATCGCAACGAGAGAATCTATTTTCCCCCTTTTGTGGCGGGTACTGACACTCTCTCTGTTCCCAATCAGGCAAGCCACGGATTCGCAGAGCGTATCGATAATCTTCAAGTTATGTTGCGCCAGCGTCCTGCCCGTTTGAACATTATCAATGAGCAAATCAGCATCTTCAGGCAAGAAAGCTTCAGTCGCGCCCCAGGTTGGTATCAGTTTGTAGAACGAGACGTGATTATCACGGAGATACTTGTCAGCAATGGACACATACTCCGAGGCCACTCTCAAAGGAGCAAGCTTGCCACTTTGAGCAAGCAGCCTTAATTCATCAATGTTGCTTACAGGCATGTCCCGACTCACCGCTGCCACAATCCTGACCACGCCAAAACCAAGGTCAAGCAGGTTCATCACCGGGCTTGATGGGAAACGATAGAGATGGTCAAACAGCCAATCATTGCCAGTAATAGCTAAGTCAAAATTGCCATTGGCTACCTGACTGGGCATATCCTGAGGCCTGATTACCTTGATATCAAGCCAGTCCAGATCGACACTCGGGCGACGATTCAGTCCCTCTCCCGAATATCCCTCAAGGTCAAGGCCCGCTCGCTTCAAGAATTGCGACGTGGGCAATTGCTGATGTCCATCTGGTAGAGCCAGCTTCACCGTCTTTTTCCGCAATCGCCGATGGACAACCGGGATCTCGTTCCTGCCACTTGGTTCGCTATAGATAGAGACTTGACTTCCAGAAGCAAACCTAGGGCTCAAGCAGTCAAGTACTTGACTCAGGTCCTTGTCCCTCAGACTGTCGCGATTTGCAATCAGAAAAGCATTCGCCTGAATCAGTCTATGTAAGGGGACCAAGCCCGTTCCTTTCACACCGTTTTCATCCCTCGCCCATAGCACAGCCAAATCGGCGTCTTCCGGAGGATAAACCTCGGCGGCACCCCACACGGGGAAAACCTTGAAGGCTTTCAACCTGAGGCTTAAGACGAAATCCTGAGACAGATTGGGGTACTCGCTTGCTATCCGCCACCTATTCTGCTTCACGGTCAGTTCATTGAGGTTATCTATCCCCGCTTGATAGGCAGTTGCCAAATATATACTCCCTTCACCATAATCTAATCCCGATATCTTCGCTAGAGCGCTCGCGGGGTATCTGGTCAGAAGCTCCTGAATCCAATCCAACCCGCAGATCCCCAAGTCGTAATTGCCTATAGCCACTTGTATCGGGATATCCCTCTCCTGAAATACCTTCGCCGAAAGATAGGGAAATATTTCCGAACTCAAGCGATACTGCCTTGTTCTGTCATCATAGCCCTCAAAGCCTAAGGAAGCCTCATTAAGCAAGTTGGCTGTAGATGATAGGAGCCTTCCTTTAGGCAGGGCAAGCTTGAGATAGCTCGAATGGTCCTTCACAGAAAATCGGTCTTTCTTATCCTCTCACTTATCCTCTCACTTATCCTCTCAACATTTTGAGAACTTCTTCTACACAAGCCACGTCTTGGTGTTCCTTTTGCTTCTGATCAACAACCGCAAATGCCGATGGCCGCTTCCCAGATACTGAGACGATCCAACGATAGCCGGACATCTCTCGACCAGCAAAGTCAAGCTCTGCTACGTGCCCTGCATTGCGAAGCGATTGAGCCAAATCGAAACACATCTTTGCCACCTCAGGACTCAGTTCCTCACTCCTAACCAGAACCCCAGACTCACCCAATTCCTTGCTTTCCAACGGAAGCAATTTCATTATGGCGTCAACATAGAGAGCAAAGCCACAGGAAGGAAGATTCTTGCCACTCATAAGTGGGATTAGGTCATCGTACCTTCCTCCACCACCTATCCTTTCTCCACCACCCAATAGCTGAAAGCAAACCCCGGTGTAATACTCAAAATCTCGTATTGCTGCAATATCAATTTCATAATCACAGCCCAGGCTATCCAGCAGGGCGGCAGTACTCGTGAAGTCTTCCAAAGCCGACCTGAGGTCCCATGAAGCTTCCAATGACAGAGCTTGCATATTCCGCAGAAAGCCGCTTGACTTTCCCTTCACGTTCAGAAGCAAAGACAGAAGCCTATCCAGTTCAAAGCTACCTGATTTCGTCTCAGTTAACGCCTGCCAGTCTCCACTCAAGACACGGCTCATTAATCTGGCTTCGTCGCCGGTGCTTGGCCTGAGCTCCTTGATCAACGCTTTGACCAAGCCAGCATGAGATATCTGCAACTCAACCTTATCCAAGCCAAGCTTATGCACAACCTCTTCAGCCAGCATGATTATCTCAGCGTCCCCAGCCGCTTCAGCACCGCCTAGAAACTCAGCACCACACTGCCACCTTTCCCTATTCTCCTTGCCCGTTTCCTCAAAGGCAAAAATGTTCGTTACATAGAAAAGCCTGGCTATTTCCCCTTCACTTAGATCATTGACATAGAGCCTGGCTACAGGGATAGTGCCATCTGGTCGCAAGACGACCCTTTCCCCACTCCAGCCATCCCAATCAAGAAAAGAGTACACTTTGCTCAACATGGCGGGGCTAAGCGTCCCTGTGGCTGTAAACAGGTGAAGGTACTCCAACGTTGGTGTCCTCACCTCTTGATATCCCCATTTGAGGCAGCATGTGCGAAAGACATCTTCGATGTGGCGAAAGCGCAACATGTCGTTCGGAAGAAGGTCTCTCATCCCCCTACACTTATGCTTTTCCATGTTCTCAACCCATTCTACACCAAGCTACTTCTAGCTTCAATGCTGAGTTTGAGCTTGCATGACGATCTAGCTGACATCCTGAATCACGACTATGAGTCAAACAAAGAGGCGGCCAACAATCCTGGCCGCATTCGGCTTAGGCCGAGGGTCAAATGCTCTCAGAATTTGCCGCTTCCAGTTGCTTAGTTTATAATCAACTTAAGGTCAAGGTAGATGTTTAGGACTCTGCTCAGGATTTTGTTCATTGCTTTTCTTGTCATCCCTCTAATGGGGCTTCTGGGGAATAGTCTGGCTAGTGCCTCAAGTCCAACGGTGCACGTACTCCATATAGAAGGCACGATTGTACCCGTTCTCGCCGACTACATCGATAGAGGCATAACCAATGCTGAAGAGGAAGGAAGTGTTGCTTGCGTCATCGAGCTGAATACTCCAGGAGGGCTTCTAGATTCGACTGAGAGGATAGTACAGAGAATTATGAACGCCGATGTGCCTATCGTGGTTTATGTTTCTCCCAAAGGCGCCTGGGCTGCTTCAGCGGGGACCTTCATTACTCTATCCGCACACATAGCCGCCATGACGCCAGGCACCACTATCGGTGCCGCTCACCCGGTAGCTGCTGGAGGAGAGGAAATACCAGAAGACCAGATGAAAAAGATAGTCGAGTTCTCAGCCAAGTGGATGAGGACTATCGCTGAGGAGCGTGGTCGCAACGTAGAAGAAGCCGAGTTAGCGGTGACAGAAAGTAAATCCTTTACTGACGTTGATGCGCTGGACAACAACCTTATCGACCTACGGGCTGATAACCTGGAAAGCCTCATTTCCCAAATCAATGGCTGGAAAGTCACTCTAGCTGATGGCCAGGAGGTCACCATTGACACTACGGGCTACCAGACCACTGGTGATGAAATGAATCCCATCGAGAAGTTCCTGCAAGTTATCAGCGACCCCAATATCGCCTATATCTTGCTTAGCCTAGCTACCATAGGGCTGATCACGGAGATTTCCAACCCAGGGCTAATCTTCCCTGGAGTATTCGGCGGTATTAGCTTGATTCTTGCGTTTTATTCATTGGACGTGCTGAATGCTTACTGGGGGGGCATAGCACTTATCTTACTTGCTATTGGGCTTTTTGTAGCGGAGTTTTTCACCTCCAGTTTTGGGTTATTGAGTGCTGGAGGGGCAGCCTCGCTGGTCTTTGGCTCCCTAATCTTGTTCACCCACAGCCCAGGAGTTGAGGTCAATCGCGGGCTTATCGCCGGGGTGACGGTCGCGCTTGTCGCCTTCGTTGTCTTTATTGTTGGCGCCGTCGTTCGGGGCCAGAAAAGGCGTAAGGCTACCGGTGCTGAAGGAATGATCGGGAAGACAGCCATAGCCAAGACACCACTTGACCCCACAGGCACAGTTCTAGCTCAAGGCGAGCTATGGACGGCCGTAGCTGAAAACGATAGAATAGCACCGGGGGAGGAGGTGACAATAACCAGAGTAGAGGAATTGAAACTATGGGTGGCAAGAAGATCAGCGAAATAGGAGGGCGGCAATAATGGAAATGACACCCCCCATCATTATAGCCATAGTATTCGTAGTCGCAGTGATTGTTTCTGTCATTTACGCTATTGTCAAAGCTCAAAGGCGGAAACTTGCCACCGGCACCGAGGAAATGATCGGAAAGGAAGCTGTGGCACAAACATCTCTCAACCCTAGAGGCACCGTCTTGGCCGAGGGCGAGCTGTGGACAGCCATTGCCAAAGGTGACAAAATAGAGCCCGGAGAGGAGGTGATAATAACCAAAGTAGAAGGACTGAAATTGTGGGTAGCCAAGAAATCTGAAGAAAAGGAGGGGGAATGAGCTGGATCCTTTATTTTGTTATCGCAATAGTGGTAATAATACTTCTATCTGCGGCCATAAAAATCGTTCAAGAGTATGAAAGAGGAGGTGTTTTCCGCCTGGGCAGATTCGTTGGCCTCAGAGGTCCAGGGCTTGTCGTCATCATTCCTTTTATCGAGCGTATAAGGAAAATCGACCTCCGCGTTATCACCATGGATGTGCCACAGCAAGAATGCATGACTGTGGACAATGTTACGGTTACGGTTGATGCCGTAATTTACTTCCGGGTAGTTGACGCTGCAGATGCCATACTTAAGGTGCTCGATTACATCAAAGCAACGTCGCTGCTTGCCGCCACTACACTGAGAAACGTCGTGGGGCAATCTGAATTGGACG
>CAZHQV010000103.1:0-7620 GCA_964534285.1 uncultured Dehalococcoidales bacterium | reverse complement strand
CTGCCTGTGAAATACTGAAGCAGAGAGCCAAAGCAGTCGTGCTCCACCATCCTCAAGTCAACCTGGAGCCCGCCCGAAACGATAGCACTTGCCTTCGTTGACCCTTGCGCTAACACCTGTGCCACAGGCGTCAAGCTAACGAAGGCATCTATGACTTCCTTGGGGTTGCCAGCAGTGCCCATAAGGTCAATGTCGCCCAGCGTCTCCCTGAAGCGCCGCAGGCTGCCGGCGTACGTCAAATTCTCCACACCAGGAACGGAGTGGAGCGCACCTAGAATCTCTTCCACAACGGGCAGAGCTTCACCAATGGGAGTGCGCTGGTCTTTGCGACGCAGGGCTTGAATTTGCTGGCGGATGTTGTCGGCAGTCTTATCACCGAGCCGGAAGAGCCCAGCCAGCCGACCGTCACTGATCGCTTGCTCCAACTGGTCCACTGATGTTATCCCCAGCTCGCTGGAAAGCCTGTTGGCTGTCTTGGGCCCGATTCCTGGAATGGATAGGAGGTTTGTTGTGCCTTCAGGGAACTCAGCCTTGAGATTCTCATAGTAACCCAGCTTCCCTGTAGTTATGAGCTCGGTGGTCTTCTTAGCTATTGCCTCACCGACGCCGGGTATATTCGTCAAGTCCTCCCCTTGTTCTAGCATAGCCTTCAATTCCCTGGGGTAATGCTCGATAGCTCGGGCTGCCTTCTGGTAGGCGCGAATCTTGAAGGCGTTTTCGCCCTTAAGTTCAAGGAGGTCACCGATGTCACCAAATACTCTGGCAATAGCCGTGTTCTTCATTGGATTTGGCTACCCCCGATAGGCCTCTTTTCTATGTCTAACAGCCGTAACTATGACTAACCTCTCCTCTTCATCAACGGTGTAAACGACGCGATAATCCCTTATTCGCAACCGATAGGCTTTTTCTGCTCCTTTCAGTTTCTTGGATCGCTTTGACTTTGGTTCGCTTGCTAAAGCCTTTATTTTCTCCCAAAGGACTGGCACAATGGGCTTAGGTAGATCATTGAGTTCCCTCTCTGCTGAGTGGGTCATTCTGACGTCATAAGAGACCACGAGCCTTTAGCCGCTCCTCAACTTCTTGTAGAGAACTCGTAGGTTCCTCCTTCCTCTCAGCCAGAAGCCGCAAATCCTCCAGGTTCTCCAGGATTTCTTCATAAAGCTTGAGATCGAGAATTACAGCTTCCTTCTTGCCTTGATCATCTGTTATGAATTTTTCCTTTCGCAACGAAGTCATGACTCTCCTCCTTAACAGTCTCTACCCAAACACTCAGTCCTCTTACTTATCCACTCCCAATCGGGATCGCCGTGATTGAAGAAAGACTTGAAGTTGTCCTTCAGCCACTCAAGGAACGCTACCATTGCCCTTCATTTTCGAATCTGCTAGCTTTTTTTTCCTGCTTTTACCTCTTTCGTAGCTAGCCCATTTAACGGAACGAACTTCCTCTTTGCCCATTGAGTTGCTTTCGGGCTTGCGCATAATGAACAAATATTTAAAGCCTCGAAGGTAGAAATTGAACCTTCTAGCTCTATTGTACCAAAGCCCTGTATTCGAAGTTTGGCCTCTCCTAACAACACAAATGACGTCTACCGTGTCAAAATACTTACATAAACGCTGATATAGCTTGAAGCCTACCGGTGTATACTTTTTCTTAACCCATTGATCGCCAATGAGCCACCCTAACACTTTTCCTGGCCTCAGAATTCTGTGCGCTTCTATCGCTACCTTCTCAAGCTCATCAAAGAAACGCTCATCTTCGCAAGAAATCGTGCCTATGCAGTCTGGATGATCGGAATATTTCACGTTGTCGGAGTAAGGTGAATCGATGAATACTAAGTCAACTGTGCTCTTATCAAGTGGGATGTTTCTGGCATCGTTTTGTGTAACCTCAGGGTGTGCTGGAGCTATATCATATCCAATAACTCGTCTTGCTTCCTCTTTACAGACGTCAATCGTCGTTCCGCTTCCAGCCATGGGGTCAACAACTAGATCGCCGGGTTCAGTGTATCTCTGAACAAGATTCCAAACTATGAATGCCGGTGTAACACCCGGATATCTATTGTTACCCTTTGGAACCTTCCCATAGCTTTGCTTTGGATAATCCCATAACGTCGTAGCTTCTAGCGAAGGCCTTTCTTCGTATGCTACTTTAACGTCACTAACCTGATAAGTGAAGCCGTCGGGCGGCATATCCCCGAAAACGGGCAACATTAATTTTTCGCCTTTACTTTTCTTCGTTCCAATCTTCTCTTTAGCCATGCTTTTCACTATCTTTGCTTAGCTTGTTTGCCAATGATCTCAAGTCATTAATGAACTGATCGAACATTTTTACCTTGTCATCTTCTTCGACTTGAATCTCACTCATAATATAACTGCCATCAGTATCTACTTCTACTATGGCCCTGCCTTTCTTTCTTGGAATTCTGTAAGTCAGAGTCCTATCCTCATCAGGTGTGATGAAGAATACCTTTATATGCTTAGTAACTTCGTCTTTCGAAAGTTTGATCTTCCAATAGCCAGTTTGAGCAATCCTCTCTCGAAGAGTAACCTTGCTTGAAATACCAGCTATTACTCTGTAAGAACCTGGGTCATAGATAATGATATCCAAGTCAGGAACATGAAGACCAAACTCTCCATAATCCACTGAAAGGTTTCGTTTCACTTTACTCAACTCTAGGGGAAGATTCTCACTCTTAGTCCTTTCTAGGACATTGCCGTTCGCCATCTTCAAGCCCAAGCTTGTAACCTCATCTCTTATTATATAAGCAATCAGCTTCTCGAGATTCTTACCTTTAAAAGACCGCCAAGACTGCTCGTGATCTCCTTGGGGCGTTGGGTTCTTTAAGAAATCTGTTCTATGTAGCTCCTTTGCTTCCCTCAGAAGTTCTGAAACATGCCTGTAAGCGTCGACTCCGTATTTTCTCTTGTACTTCTCCCAGAGTTCAGTTAAATCTTTGAAGATCATCCCTACACTCCCTAGAGTTTCCCGCTACTGGACTCCACTTGCTATTGGTACTTTCTTGACCCTAAGAGGTTTCACCCCTGTCTTGAATTTGAACACCGTCGACCTCTCTGTCTCACACACTTCACAAGGGATTACCTCATTCCTCCACTTCCTTGCCAGCTCTAAGGCTTCGTCCCTGTCCCTGAGCTCTTCCACAATAATGGGCGAACCAGCTGTTGCCACTGGTTTCCCCTTAACCCATGATTTTGGACTAAGCTCGGATCTCTCCACTATGTAGATACGATTCCCCTTTTCATCAATGTCCTCCCTGTACTCCACGGTACCACCACATGGGTAAACCCACGTCTTCCATCTGAATATTTCGCCCTTGTAGTTAACCTCATACTCACGGATAAGCTTCCAGAGTTTTGTCTCAACGTCCTCTGAACATCTTATCTCAGTCATGTGTTCCCTTGATCATTGTCGCACAGCATTTATTGAAGTTCTCTTGGATAACAAAATATGTGGCGGCCGTGGAGCTTTGCTCCTACCGCATTTGGAATATTGCTTACACGCTGCTCACCCATCTTCTTCAACACCGTCCCAGCAGTCAGCATGGCAAGCGTAACGAACGCAAGAGCCGTGAAACGTTAGGTCACCGCCCGATTGCATAACACTGCCTTCCGCTATGACAAGAACGGGTTGCGCTTCCTTCATGGGCTCTCCGCATTTATCACAGGTCGTCACGCCCAAGCGAGCTTCCATCATAGTTGCCTCCATAATTCTGGACTATCTTGCCCCTTTGGCTGTGCCTTCAGCCTGACTCTTCCCTCCCTCACTCCCAGTCTTCGTCCTCGGCAAAGCCTTCCTCCAGCCCCAATTCATCAGCCTCCTCCTCTGCGTACCTGTCGAAGCCTTCCTCCTCGCTGAGGGACTCTTTCCGGCACAGGAAAGGAGGGGAAAACAGTCTGCTTACTTCAGAGCCACATTTGGGGCAGCTCTTCAGCGGTTCGTCATTCATTCCCTGCCTTACCTCGAATTTGTCTTTACATAGGTTACAGTGAGCGTTGCCTGTAGCTTTGTATTCGTAAATTGGCATTACAGCGCTATCATTAGTCCACTGGCTCCGTTGCTACCTATACCATATTCCAAAGAATAGCTTCCCATTGGCTGCCTTCGCCGCGGGGTTGACTGCACGGCTTCTGAGTGGACAATTCAGCTGACCAGGTCCAGCGCCGCATAGCCGCCGTACTCCCCGCTTTCCGTGGCTGCTTCCTTTATATACACCTATTGGTTCTGCCAGATGGCCTATGTCGGTCCGCCACCCTATAGGATACAGTGTTGGTGTGATACATTCAATTCATCAGGCCGTCGTAGTGCACGGGCATTTGCCTGGTCGCGGCAGGACCCGATTTCTCACCTGAGGCCCAAGCGTGCTATCTTCCTGGACTAAATTCCCTTTACTAGCTCTTTGACATACTTGCCAATAGCAAGAGAACAGGTGAAGCCTGGAGACTCCACCCCAATCAGGTTTATTAGCCCTGGAAAGCCTTTCTTGTCCTCATGCGCTATGACAAAATCCTTGACTGTTTCCCCCGGACTCTGAAGCATTGGCCTTATTCCAGAAGATTCGGGCTCCAAATCTTCGAGTTCGAGGAAGGAGAAATACCTTCTGGCAAAGTCATAGAACAAATCCCTTTCCCCTTCACCTACTTCATAATGTGTGTCCTTAACATAGTACTCATAGGGGCCAAGCCTCTCCCTTCCATCAACAGCGATGCAGTTGTGGATCCCTACTCCGACTTTCCCTGGGACGGGATAGACAAGCCTTCTCACCAACCGCCACCTCTTGGGTGGTATGCTGAAATAGTCCCCCTTTAGCAAATAGGTCTTATAGCGTGCGCGGGCGATATCTATTCCGGCAAGTTCCGCCATTTTCTCCGCGTTCAGGCCGGCAGAGTTTATCAAGATGGGAGTTGTGAAGGATGAAATCCCTGCTTCCTCCTTTATGGTCACCCTGTATGTGGAATCGAGTTTCTCTATGCCCACGACTTGGCAATTGAAGACGAAATTGACGTTTTCGCTCGTCGCCTTGCTATACAGGGCTTTCATGAATGAGTAAGAATCGACAACCCCCGAAGAAGGGGAAAGCATTCCGGCTATACCTTGCACATTGGGCTCAAGTCTCCTAATCTCCTCCCGGGAAAGGAGAGTTACACCTTCGACTCCGTTCCTCCTCGCTTGCTCGTAGAGTCTTTCCAGTCCCTCCATTTCATCTTCTTCGACGGCCGAGAAAATCTTCCCTAGCCTTCTGCATTCCACACCGTGCTTTTCACAGAACTCATAGAGCAAAGCGTTACCTTCAACGCAAAGTCTGGCTTTAAGGGAACCGTCAGGATAAGGGATTCCGGCATGAACGACCTCGCTGTTTCTACTGCTGGCCTCGAGCCCGAAGGAGCGGTTCTTCTCGAAGACGAAAACCTCTGCCGGTGCCAGCTCAGCAGCTATGGCAAGCCCCACGGCTCCAGCTCCCACGACAGCTATGTCAACTTCCGAAGACATGTCCCGTACACCTCCCCTTTCTTGAGTTCGGCCAAGTCACGATGCTGACAAAAATGATGAGTTGAGGATAACCGCCGTTGTAATGCGTCCCGTTGCCCACACAATGGAGCACTGTCTGTGGACTGTCCCGGTAGGGAAGAGGCCCATGGGTTCGGTTCCGCCTCCTCACCTCCACGGAGTCCTGCTGCAGCGTGGGCAATTTGTTGCGTCGCGGTGACCCCCCAAAATGTAAGTGGCGTGACCTAGACCGACAGTAGGCGGCCCTACTTACCACAGCAGTGTTTGTATTTCTTACCTGAGCCGCAAGGGCAGGGGGCGTTGCGGCTCACTTTCTTGCCGGCCAGGACAGCTTGCTTTTTCCGCGGTGGTTCCTTGGTAACGCTAACGTGGTAAATGGTGTGGACAACATCATGCTGGATACTTGACAAAAGGGCTTCGAACAGCGCATGCCCCTCCCTCTTGTAGACCACCAGCGGATTCTGCTGGCCAACGGCTCGCAACCCTATCCCGCGCCGCATACGGTCCATAGCGGTGAGGTGCTCCATCCACAATCTATCAATAACGCGAAGCATCACCTGACGTTCCACGGCGCGCATGATGTCGCCACCTATCTCTTGCTCCCGTTGGTTGTAAAGCTGTACGGCATAATCACTGAGTTTTTCTGCGATTTCCTTGCCATTGGCGCGAGGTCGCTTCGCTTCGCTCGCAATGAGCTGTTCTGGTGGTGGCAGGATAGAGGATACATCTTCAAGCAAGCTTGACGAGTCCAGCTCACCCAGATTATGGTCGAAGTGTGCATTGACCACAGCTTCAATTTCATCCTGAATCATAGACATTATGTTCGTCTTGAGGTCGGCGCCGCTGAGGATTTTCTTCCTCTCAGCGTAAATCACCTCACGGTGCTTGTTAATGACGTCGTCGTATTCCACAAGATGTTTACGAATATCGAAGTGATAGCCCTCCGTCTGCACCTGGGCATTAGCTATGCTCTTGGTAACCAAGCGATGCTCAATGGGAGTGTTCTCATCCATTCCAGCCCACTGCATCAAGCTCTTGACGCGCTCACCACCGAAACGGCGAAGGCCCTCATCCTCCAAAGAGGCATAGAAACGAGAGCTGCCTGGGTCTCCTTGTCTTCCTGCGCGCCCACGAAGCTGATTGTCAATTCGTCTAGCTTCATGATGCTCAGTGCCGACGATATGAAGTCCACCTGGCTCGACTACCTTGTTGTGCTCCTCAAGCCATTCTTGCTGAGCGCGCCCCTCAGGATTGCCACCAAGAATGATATCTACGCCTCTCCCAGCCATGTGCGTAGCCACCGTCACCGCTCCCAGACGCCCAGCCTGGGCAATTATGCCGGCCTCGCGCTCATGATTCTTGGCATTCAACACCTGATGAGGTATACCCCTTTTCGTCAGAAAGTCGCTCAGATACTCTGATTTCTCGATGGAAGTTGTGCCTACTAGAACAGGCCTTCCCCCGTTATGCAATTGCTCGATTTCTCTGACTACAGCGGCAAATTTGGCTTTCTCGTCTTTGTAGACCTGGTCAGGGTATTCAGTGCGAATCAAGGGCTTATTGGTTGGTATGGTGACTACTTCCAATTCATAGATCTTGTGAAGCTCCTCAGCTTCAGTGGCGGCGGTTCCAGTCATGCCTGCCAGTTTTTCATACAGGCGGAAATAATTCTGGAAAGTGATGGTGGCCAAGGTAACGCTTTCTCGCTGAATCTTCACTCTCTCCTTAGCCTCAATAGCCTGATGCAGCCCCTCAGAATACCTTCGCCCAAACATCAACCTACCAGTGAACTCGTCAACAATAATCACCTGGTCATTCTTGACCACGTAGTCTTGGTCCCTCTTGAACAAGGCGTGCGCCTTAAGCGCGCTCTCCAGGTACTGAGTAAGGAAATAATTTGAGGGGTCATAAAGGCTGGGTGCTTTGAGCAAACCTTCCTTCCTGAGCATCTTCTCCATGCCAGTGATGCCGTTGTCGGTAAGGCTGGCGGTACGCGTCCGCTCGTCAATAGTGTAGTCTTCGTCTTTCTTAAGGCGAGAAACCAGATGAGCGAAGATGTAGTATTTCTGTGTAGCTTCTTCAGCAGGACCGCTTAT
>CAZHQV010000102.1:6730-7672 GCA_964534285.1 uncultured Dehalococcoidales bacterium | reverse complement strand
CTACCTCCAGGAAGTATAACATATGCCGATAGCCTATCTAAATGTAGAGCGCCAAGCACGACTCCTCGGGGTATTGGTCGTGAAAGCAGCTTCGGTCTACGATCCAATCTATCTGGAACATGATACTGGCAGCCACCCGGAGAACTCCCGAAGGCTAATAGCCATGATGTCACATCTGGAGGAGACTGGCATCAAAGAAAAGCTTGCTGTGCTTTCGCCGCGTGCTGCCTCGGTTGAGGAGATACAAATGGTGCATACAGCGGAATATGTTTCCCAGACGAAGAGCAAAGCTGAAAGCGGTGGGGGTTGGCTTGACCCCGATACCGTAATGTGCCCCAAGTCTTACGAGGTAGCTCTGTATGCTGCTGGTGGACTCTTGACTGCCGTGGAGGCGGTAATGAAGGGGGACGTGAATAGCGCTTTTGCCTTGGTCAGGCCCCCAGGACATCATGCCACCCACAATCGGGCCATGGGGTTCTGCATTTTCAATAATGTGGCTATCGCTGCCAGCTTTGCTCTGGCAAACTTCAACATCAATCACGTGCTGATCGCCGATTTCGATGTCCACCACGGCAATGGGACTCAGGATACCTTCTATGCCGACCCCAAAGTCCTTTACTTCTCCACTCACGAATATCCATTTTATCCCGGGACAGGAAGTGTCGATGAAACTGGAAGCGGGGAAGGAAAGGGGACCACAGTCAACTTTCCCATGAACGCCGGCTGGGGCGACGAGGAGTATCTAAGGGCCTTCAATGAGGTCCTGGTTCCCGTGGCGAGAAGGTTTCAGCCACAGATCATTCTGGTTTCCGCTGGCTTCGACCCACACTGGGCCGACAACCTGGCCATGATGGAGCTGAGCGTTACTGGCTTTGCCCAAATCGTGAAGGTTCTGAAGGAATTGGCCACCGAGCTATGTGGGGGGCGCCTCGTGTTTACCTT
>CAZHQV010000102.1:0-6720 GCA_964534285.1 uncultured Dehalococcoidales bacterium | reverse complement strand
TACAACCTTCAGGTGGACTCCTACGCACTAAGAGCTACCTGTGATGTGCTCTTGGACAGCCCGGAGATAATCGACCCTCTGGGAGAATCAACAGCGAGAAAGCCCGGCGGATTTCAGGAGCACATCGAAAGAATAAAACAGACACACCACATAGAAGGCTAGTCCAATGCAGGGCAGGAAGTCAGTTCCTGCCCTGGCTATGAGGCAGGCTTCCTGGCAACGGGAACCCGGGAGAATAATCGGCCCCACTCGCGCTTTTCCCACACCACCAAGAACTCGCTAGAGATACAGATGGAGCTATAGGTGCCGACGACTACGCCCAGGATCAAGACCAGGACAAAATAGTGTATGGTAGCCCCGCCGAAGAGAAACAGAGCCAGGAGGACAAACAGGGTAGTCAGAGCCGTATTTAAAGACCTGCCTAATGTCTCCACAATGCTAGAATTCACTACCTCTGCGAAGTCAGAGCTGATGTGCTTGGTTATATTTTCCCTGATGCGGTCGAATATGACGACTGTATTGTTGATGCTGTAGCCCACGACCGCGAGCAGCCCGGTGATAAACATGGCATCAACCTCCACCCCAGCTACCTGCCCCAGGATAGAAAAGACGGTGACAACTATGAGCACATCGTGGACTAAGGCAATATTGGCACAAATGCCCCAGCGGAATGGCTTGGGCATGCGACGAAATGCCCAGGCGATGTAAATCAACATAGCCACAGCAGCTATGGCTACGGCAATGCCGGCATCCCTCGCCGTCTCCACACCTACCGTTGGGGAGGCTAGGTAGTAGTCATCTACGGTGACCTCACATCCCAATTCCCCTCCCAATGCTTGCGCCAGCTCTTGTGCTTCAGCCCGTGATACTTCCCCAAGATGGACAAGGAAAAGGTCGTCCCGAAACTTTTGAATCATGGCATCGCCATAGCCCAGGCTGGTCATCTCCTCCCGCAGCTGACTTTGCTCCACTGGCTCGCTGAAATGAAAGGTTATGGCTGTACCGCCAGCAAAATCCGTCCCCAGCTTCAGCCCAAAAACAGCGAGGCAGACTATCCCCACAAGGGTCACTATAGCTGAAGCCAAGAAGAACCAACGTTTCTTGCCTACAAAATCAATCATTGTTTCACACCATAAGCTGATGGCCTAAGCGCCACTCGCTGGCCTACGATCAGGCGAAGAAAGGTCCGAGTCACAACTATGGCGGTGAACATGCTCAAGGCCACACCAACGAACAGGGTTATGGCGAAACCCCTGACCATGAAGGCACCCAGTGCACCACCAAACCAGAAGAGGACAAGACAGGCAATGAAGGTGGTGATATTGCTGTCACGAATGGCTGTCCAGGCACGGTTGAACCCGGCTTCCACAGCAGCACCAGGGGTACGCCCAGCTCGCAACTCCTCCTTCATCCTCTCAAAGATGAGGACATTGGCATCCACAGCCATACCCAAGGATAGTATGAAGGCAGCGACGCCGGGGAGGGTCAAAGTTATGGCAAAAAGCTTAAAGATGGCTAACAGTAGGGTGCCGTAAATTCCCAAGCTGAGGCAGGCTATCAGACCAGGCACGCGGTAGTATGAAATCATGAATGCCAATAGCAATGCTACTCCAATCCCGCCAGCGAGCAGGCTTTTCTCGACAGAATCAGCGCCTAGAGTGGCATCTACAGTCCTCTCATAAAGAGGAACCTCGGGGATGAACACCGCGGAGCCATCTTCCACTCCCCAGTGCCCCAGCGGAGCAGGCAGACGCCCATAGTTCAGTGTAGTGGATAGATCTTGAGCATCGGTCAGACTCAAGCCCTCGATTTGTCCCCTATCGCTGATTACACTCTGGACTATAGGAGCGATGGGATGCCCATCCGCGCCGCGGAGCGGCTCATCATCAAGAAAGATGCCCAGCGGTTTGCCTATAAGACGACCAGTTATCTGCTCGGAAAGCTGCCGCCCGGTTTCATCCCACTCAAATAGTAGGAGCGGTCTGCCAAGTTGATCTACATCAACGTACGTATTTTCCTTAAGATACCTGCTTGTAAGCGTCAGCTCCTTACCGTCGACCGTCCCGGTCGCAGGAATCCACTCTCCCTCCTCATCCTGCTCTCTGAATTCTAGTATACCTACCCGTCCAATGAGCTCCTTAGCCCTCTCTATGTCACTGATGCCAGGTAACTGGATAGCGATGGCATATTCTCCCTCTTGTTCCTGTACTTCGATGATTGGCTCTGTTATCCCCAGGGCATTGACACGCCTTTCAATAACTCCCTTCATGCCATCCATGACTTCAGCCCTGTCGCCGGGCGCGATTTCTGTAAGATCAGCCTGATATACTAGGTAGCTACCCCCCTTAAGATCCAAGCCGAGCATTAACCCCTGTCTGCCAAAGACATCTCTATCCAAGGGCACGACCGACCACAGGGCAAAGCCAAATAGGGCAAGGATGAAAACCAGCATGTAAATGTTTCTTCTCAACTGACTGCCGTCCCTCTACATTGCCCTGCTTGGCATCGCCGTCTATCGAGTTCGTTCTGCACTGAAGCCAAAGCCTCCTCTCGAGTGGTCAAATCCCCGCTGGCTTGAGCCTCGCGAGCCATAGCTAAAAGCTCGCCAATCAACGGCCCCGGAGCTAAGCCAAAGATATTCATCAAGTCATGCCCATCAATGAGCTTCACCGGCAGAACCTGGACTTGCTGCTTGTCATGTTCCGTCAATATATAGTCTATTAGCTGGCAATGCTCCTTCCATTCCTCCATATCTACCAGAGGTCCGCGACTAGCGAGGTAATCAGCCAGAGCCAGGAGCAGGATGTCAATGCCAGCCTCGCCAGTGTCACGGAAGTAGCGATAGATGGCGCGCTGAGTAGGCAACTCCTCGTTTGCCATTTGAGCCGGGCGCAGGTGATGATAGACAAGGCTTTTCACCAGACTTATCTCCCGATTGCTGAACCGCAACCTCTCCAGAATTGCTGCTGTCATATCAGCTCCCTCATTGGTATGGCCGTAGAAGTGCGTTCTGCCCTCACCATCAACAGACTTTGTCTGAGGCTTAGCGATATCATGAAGTAGCCCACCCAACTTGAGGAGGGCTCTGTGGTTGCTTCCACTGGAGACTTCCTGGGACAGGTGCTCATCTATCGCATCCGACCATGGAGCAACGGCCAACATATCTGTACCGCCATATTCCAAGGCGTTTTCTCTGATCAGGAATTCTATGGCAGCGACCGTTTGCAGGGAATGGTCGAAGACATCCCAGAAGTGGAGCCTTGGCTGTTCTACGCCTTTGCATTGAGCCATCTCGGGAATCAAGGCCAGAAGCAAGCCAAGTTGATCCAGATACATCAGGTAGTAGGCAGCTCGGGGAAGAACAAGCAAGCGAAGCAATTCCTCTCTAGTTCTCTCCCCAGGAACTCTGGAAATGTAGTGCGAGCAGCCGCGGATCAAAGTCTCAGTCCCTGGCTCAATCACAAATCCCAGCTCAGCAGCAATGCGGACGGCGCGGAGTAGCCTGGCAGCATCGTTCTCGAATATCTGCTTGCCTGTCGCCCGCACTATCCTGCCGTTCAAGTCCCCCTCGCCAGAAAATGGGTCGATGAGCTCTACTTGAGATTCTTTCGCTGCCTTCGCAATGACAAATTGATTGAGCTCTGTAGCCATAGCATTTATGGTGAAATCTCGGCGGGCAAGGTCGGATTCTATGTTGCCGAAGTAAGATGAAAAATCGAGATTCCACTCTGCTCTGGGAGGTCCTGTGTTTTCTGGAGAGCCACCTTGGTCTTCCTTCCCCACTACCACTCTAGCTATGCCATTCAGCTCATCAAGCAGCACAAATTTTCCTTCTACTGCCCTAGCTACCTTCCGGGCCAACGCTATGGCATCACCGTCTATGGCGATGTCAATATCCCTGGTTTGTCTCCCCAGCAGGCAGTCACGGACGAAACCACCGACGATGTAAGCGCGGTATCCTTGATGGGTTAGCAAATGAGATATCTTGTCTAGGATGGGGGCAGCGCCACTTTGTCTTAGGTGGGTCACTGTAGGAATTATATTCTGATGGGGCACCCGCTGTAAAGGGGCGAAATCGAGCCGAAAAGCTACTCGGCCGGAGCGATCGTGGACAGCAGCGTTCTGACAGAAGCAAAATGACCACCGTCCAGCACGACAGTCTGTCCCGTCATGTAGCTTGAAGCCTCTGATGCCAGAAACAGAGCGACATCAACCATTTCCTCGGGTTCAGCGATACGTCCCAGAACTGTACTGTCCACAAAGGTCTTAGAAATTGTTGGGTTGTCCCAGAGCGCCTTAGCAAACTGGGTTTTCACCAGAGCCGGAGCAATCGCATTTACCCTGATATTGTACTGTCCCCATTCCTGGGCAAGCACCTTGGTGAGCATGATCACACCCGCCTTGCTTATGCAATACGTCCCAATTCCCACCGAAGGGTCGATCCCACCCTGTGAAGCTACATTGATGATGGTTCCGCCACCTCTTTGTCGCATTACTCTGCCTACCTGCTGTGCCAGAAAGAAATACCCCTTCAGGTTCAGTCCTATAATTACCTCCCAAGCTTTCTCATCTATATCGAATACGGAGCCAAATACAGGATTGGTGCCGGCATTATTGACTAAGATATCAATACGGTCAAATTCGTCCATCGCCTTTTTCACCACATTATCGATTTCGGGAAGATGGCGAATGTTAGCCGGCACAGCCAGAGCTCTCCTCCCCATGTCCGATATCTCCTGAGCCACTGCTTCTAAATTCGGCAGCTTGCGGCTGACGAGAACTACATCAGCACCTGCCTCCGCCAAACCCAAGGCAATAGCTCTGCCAATCCCTTGGCTTCCTCCGGTAACCAAGGCTACCTTCCCTGGAAGCCGAAACCTATCCACGACTGCTCTTCTGTCGGACGTGACCTCGTGCTCGCTGCTCACAGTTTTCCCTCCTTTCGTCCTCACTTTGCGCCGATCTCTCGATTCTCAATCCAAAACTGACTTGAAGGGCTGCGCCTTCAGCTTTTCCAACCCATCTACCTCTCCATCGACACAGGCGATACATTTGCTATTTTCTCATCGCGCGCTTCTTCAATATGTCATAGGTATCCTGGATGGAGGGTGGGCAACCCTTCAGTCGGATAGCATCCTTGCGCTCCTTGTTGACCGTGATGGCACAGTTGCCCAAGAGGAAAACCTGTCTCGATTCCTCTTTGGCTTTTGGCCCCAGCCCCATGCAGAATTCCATGTTATCGAAGGTTGCTCCACGATTCTCCTCAAGGTACTGGCAGATGCCCGTCCACGCCGTTGTGCCGCAGGCAGTGCAGACCAGTGCCCCAGGATCATCCATGGCAATCCCCTTCACGTCATAGTCCTCCCTAAGGGTTTGTCCGGCCAACACCAGTCTCCATTCCAATTTGGTAGCGACATCCTCTATCCTTTCCCCCTTTATATCTATGCTTTCCATGTCCAACGACCTTCCTGTCATTTGGGCAAATTCCTGAAAGTGAGGCACAGTCTTGGGATCGATGCCCAAAACCGCTGAGCCCACCAAGTCACAAGATAACACGTCCTTCCCGGCAATGAGCAAATCGAGACGATGGGCATCATCTCCCCACGGTCCTCGTTGCAAGGCGTAGATGCCATCGATAATAGTCAGGTCGGTCCTGATTCTGGTGTTCAGCAGGGCAATAAAACGACCCAGACCAAAGCGGTGGAAGTTCTTCTTTGATGTGTTATGTAAACAGCCTTTGAGGTTCTTGAGGGCTATGGAAACCATCGACTGTCTGTGAGCCTTCAAGACCGGCACATTAATCAAGAAATCAGCTTCCACAGCCGCCTTTGACACTTCAACCCTTTTCCCTCCCATGACAAACCTGGCAAATTCCCCTTCATTGAAATCCACTAGATTGACGCCCAGTTCTTGGGCAAGCTGTTTGATCCCAGACCATTCAAAGGCCCTGGCAGGGTCCCACCTGAACTCCGGTAACAGTATCGGACCCTCACCTATGGTGATATCACTGCATCCGTGGTCACGCAGCAGCCCTATGAGATCGCCAAGAACTGCAGTGGTGGTAACTACTCCATTCGGTGGCTGCGTCCTTTTCAGGCCCTGACCGGCATTTGGCTTGATCAGGACTTTGTCAGTAGTCTTCAGCTTCTCAAAACCGTCACACAGCTTTAGAGCCTTCCTCAAGGCATTTGGCGTTTCATCATACTTGATAAGGGCTACAGTGGCACGTTCCATGAATCTAAGACCTCCTTCTTAGCTCTCTAGATGGCTGCTTATCATAAAGTGGGTTTTTCCTTCAGGTATTTTGACTGATCTAATTCCTTACTGACACCAGCGAGATATTTTGCTATGTCCTTCTTTGATTCATAATCATATTCTGCATTCAACGTGATCGTTTCCATGATTGGGGAACCACCACCATGAACCCCTGCGATCTGGTACCAAGAAGCCATAGCTGAAGCACCCACGTTCTCTACCAGCCTCCAGATACGATGTTGTTCCTCAGAGGATAGCTTAGGGTTCCTCTTGATATACTTATCAAGGTCTTGTTTGGTTGGCTCGGCGAAGAAGTCCTCCTCAAAGGGCAGAGTCACCGAAAGACCTCCGGCTATTTCGGTTAGTATGTTGTACTCGTGATAGATTGTCTCCCCCATAAGCCTTCTCCCTACATTCACATACGTAGCATTGGGAAAGAATGTACCTGAGGAGGTCCTCTCCCCA
>CAZHQV010000101.1:0-7756 GCA_964534285.1 uncultured Dehalococcoidales bacterium | reverse complement strand
CGAAAAGATCGGTAAGCTCCTGACAAAATACCTAAAAGGAAAGGCGGACGTTCCCGCGGAACACCGCGTAAGGATAATGAGGCTAGTAGAATATCTGTCTGGTCAGGGCTCTGTTATTCCCATCGAATCGACCCATGGTGCTGGTTCTCCACAAGCCCAGCGTATTCTCATCGAAGGGTCGCTCATGAGGAATATGGAGCGTTTCAAGAAGGCTGCCAAGGTCTTAGCTGGCGTGGAAGAGCAAGCTGATGAGCCTGCCACGCATTGAAGTCTAGCTGAACCTATTTCTCCTTCGCTATCCTTCGCAGCTCGTACAGCTTGGTGATGGCTTCCAACGGAGACATAGAATCGATATCGAGCTCCAGGAGTTCATTGACCAGCGCTGAGTCACCGCCAAGGAGAGGAAGCTGCTGGGGTGCTGCTTTGTGCTTCGAAGTTTTGCCCCTCCCGGGGGCATGACTGCTTTCCAGTCCGCCTAGAACCTCATTGGCACGGGTTATCACGGATTTTGGTAAGCCTGCCAGTTGAGCCACATGAATGCCATAGCTCTTGTCGGCGCCTCCGGGAACAATCTTGTGCAGAAAGACGACCTTGCCTCTTTCTTCTGCCACCGCCACGTTGAAGTTCTTTACCCTGGGCAAGGTGTTGGCTAGGCCAACCAGTTCATGGTAGTGAGTGGCAAACAGGGTCTTCGCCCCGAGCCTGGAATAGTTGTGGATAAACTCGACCACTGCCCAGGCAATGGACAGCCCGTCGTATGTGCTCGTACCCCGTCCGATTTCGTCCAGGATGATCAGAGAGCCAGGTGTGGCGTTATGCAAGATATTTGCCGTCTCGGTCATTTCCACCATGAAGGTAGATTGACCGGCAGCCAAGTCCTCTTGAGCACCAATACGGGTGAAGATGCGGTCAACAATGCCAATGTTTGCTGACTCGGCGGGGACGAAGCTGCCCACCTGAGCCAAAAGTACAATCAACGCTACCTGCCGGAGATACGTGGATTTCCCCGACATGTTTGGACCGGTGAGTATGATGAGTTGAGTGTCTTTGTTGCGTAAGTAAGAATCATTGGGGACGAAGCTATCGCTGCCTATGCTTCTCTCCACTACGGGGTGGCGTCCTCCTCTGATATCTATGACGTCGTTGGTGGTCAATGTCGGCCTGACCCAGGCATAGCGTGTTGCCGCCTCAGCAAGGCTGGAAAACACATCAATTTGCGCAATAGCTCTAGCAGTAGCGAGAATTTGCTCGCCACCAGCGGCTATTTGTTGACACACCTGTCGGAAAGTGGAAGCTTCCAGTTCAGCAATCTTCTCTTGGGAAGTGAGAATCAGCGACTCATACTCCTTAAGTTCAGGGGTGAAGAACCTTTCCGCTTCTGCCAGCGTCTGCTTACGAATGAAGTCCTCAGGTACCAGATTGAGATTGACCCGAGATACCTCAATGTAGTAGCCAAAAACCCTGTTGTAGCCTACTCTCAGGGACCTGATTCCTGTGCGTTGCCTTTCCCTTTGCTCCAGGCTGGCCAGGTATTGCTTAGCTTCCTCTGAGCCGTGGCGAAGCCCATCCAGCTCGGGGGAGAACCCCTCCCTTATTACGCCGCCTTGCTCCAGATAGCCAGGCTCATCAGCGATAGCCCGCGCGATCAAATCCACGATATCAGGGCAAGGTTTCAGTGTAACGACTATGTGATCCAGACCTTCGCGTGCCTGCATCGCTTGTTTCAGTTCAGGTATCCTCCCAAGGCTATCACGAAGCGCTATCAGCTCTCTGGGAATGACTTTGCCGCTGCGTACTCGATTGACTAGTCTTTCCAGGTCGGCGACGTTTCCCAGGAGAGACATAGCCTTTTGGCGACCTAGGGTATTCTGGTAGAACCAGGCGACTGCTTCCTGGCGCTGGTTCAGCTTGTCTATATCGAGAAGTGGCTGGGCCAGGCAATTTCTCAGCAGCCTGCCGCCCATAGCCGTCTTGGTCAGGTCAAGGATAGAGAGGAGGAAGTCGTGGCTTTCTCCCCACCTACCACCTCGAAAAAGCTCCAGGTTACGGAGGGTCTGGACGTCGAGAATCATGAAGGAATCTGTGGAGTACGTAGCCAGGCTGCCCAGCTGTGCCAAAGCCTCCTTCTGAGTTTGTGTCACATAGTGGATTAGAGAGCCGGCAGCCCTTATAGCCAGGGGCAAATGAGCGCAGCCGTAGCCTTCGAGAGTAGCCACGCCAAAATGCTCCAGCAAAGCCCCTCGAGCCACTTCCAAATCAAACCAATAATCATCAAGCCGTGTTATAGAGGCCGATGGTAATTCGGGCGCGTCATTGCTCTGGGAAATGAGGACCTCGCTCGGCTGAAGTCGCTCCAATTCCGGGGAGACCATTGCAGCAGCAAGCTGACTGGTGGCGAATTCGCTCGTCGTAATATCAACATAGGCGATTCCTGCCTCGCCATTATCCATAATCATACTGGCCAGATAGTTGTTGCTCTTGCTCTCAAGCAGATTGGGCTCGACTACCGTTCCCGGCGTAACCACACGAATGACATCTCTTTCCACCAGTCCCGTACCAGGAGGGCTAAGCTGCTCGCAAATAGCCACTTTGTAGCCTCGGTTGATGAGCTTGGCCAGATAGTTGTCCAGCGCATGATGGGGTATCCCCGCCATGGGCACTTTGTGGCCCTTGCCCATCTCACGGGAGGTCAAGACGATATCCAGCTCTCGTGAAGCGACTTTGGCATCCTCGTCAAAGGTTTCGTAGAAATCACCCAGCCGGAAGAAGACTACGGCCTCGGGATACCTCTGCTTAACCCTGAGATATTGCCCCCTGAGCGGAGTTACGGTCATCGAATGCTATTTTACTACAATGGGTTCGTTGAAACGAATTGAATGGCCTGTTATGATGCCTTCACCGATATGGAGCTGGCCAGGTCTAAGAACAATGTACCTATCAGGTTATCACAGGAGAGGTGGTTTCACATTGTAGAAGAGCATTCAGAAATGGCGGGTTACTATTTTGAGGTTCTCGAAGCGGTGGAAGAGCCAAGTGCGATTTATGCTGGCAAAGCAGGTGAGCATATAGCCGTGAAGGAAATAGAAAAGGGTAAGCAGATTGTGGTAGTGTATAAGGAGTTAGGCAAAGAAGATGGATTTGTGATTACTGCGTTCTTGACGAGGCGGACGAAACAGTTGGAAGGGAGGCGAAAGATATGGGGGTCATAGAAGTAGAAAAGGCACTGGGTCTCGTCCCAGAGCTGCTGGAAATGCCACATACGAGAATTTGGACTACATATGATAAAGAGGCGGATGTCCTATACATCAACTTTAAGAAGCCAAGCCATGCGGATGACTCTGAGCTCACAGATGATGACGTCATAATTAGATATGAGAAACAAGAGGTTATTGGGATAACCATACTCAATGCAAGCAAAAGAAGAAACTAGTATGAGGTTCAGAGTCGTAACCAAGAGGAGTGGGGTTGGTGGACTGGCTGGCTTGTAGATTCACCCGGCGTGAATGCTCAGGACAGGGCAAAGGAAGAGCTGACGGAGTCACTGAGAATTGGGGCTGAGAGGATATGCCTAACACTCCCTTCGAGCCAAAAGAAGAGGAGGAATTGGCAAGCATTAAGCTGTCAGTCATCTCAGTGACCAAAGGCCAAAGCAACTCCAAGGCACAGCAAATAGCATGACTGTGTCCAGTTGGAAGGTCTTCCAACTTTCTCGCTCCCCTGTAGAATGCTGAGACATTGCGCTGTGGGCGGAGCTATTGTTGGCGGATGCTGTCTCGGCCCAATGGGTCCGTTGAGGCAAGTCGGCCTGCGTGTTATTATGCGTTTGCTTTCGAATAGCGTAGCGCAAGGCAAGTGTTCTTGGAGCTGGAGCGCGGGCGCTATTGAACGAGGAAATAGCGCCTTAAGGAGGTGTACGCATGACTACATATATACCACCCAAGTTTAAGGAAGGGGCTTTCAATTGTCCCCATTGTAACGCGTACGCCGACCAAACGTGGAGAGACATGTGGGTGCAAGCCCGGGATTCTGACATGGCTAGATTCCATCGAACGAATGAAATAGGTGACGATTTGCAGGCGGCATTCTGCAGCCATTGTGGCAACTACACACTTTGGCATTTTCAAAAGGTGATATATCCAGAGGACACTGGAGTTGAACCACCAAATCTTGATTTGAGAGAAGATATAAGGGAAGACTATTTGGAAGCAAGGAGCATAGTAAACAAATCTCCAAGAGGTGCCGCTGCCCTCCTGAGGCTCTGTATTCAGGAACTGTGCGAGCAATTAGGTGAAAAGGGCAAGAATTTGAACGATGATATCGCTGGTCTTGTGAAGAAAGGGCTTCCTGTTAAGATTCAAAGGGCTTTGGACGTAGTTCGCGTTATTGGCAATAATGCTGTTCACCCTGGTCAGATAGATGTCAAAGATGACAGGGATACAGCAATCAGACTATTTGAATTAGTCAATCTAATAGTGTATGACAGCATCACACACCCGAAAGAAGTTGACAAGCTCTATGAATCTCTGCCTGAATCACAGCTGGAAGCGATACAAAAGAGGGATAAAGGTGCACTGCCTTCATCCAATGCCGACTGAAACGCAAATCAAGGACTTCACAAAATCTGCCCTTTTCCCCTCAACTCCCCTTACTCACAGAGGGTGGGATGCGCTGCAACGGAGGTTGGGGTGAGGTTTCTGCCATGTCAGAGGTGATTGGAATTTCTATTGAGGTTGAATTCCGAGGTTTGGTTGACGAGGACCGGGCAACAAGGATAACCCAGCATGTCCTCAAGGCTGAAGGAGTGGCCCCTCCCTATGAAGTGAGCCTGGTCTTCGCCGATTCCAACACGGTGCAACAACTTAATCGAGACTACCGAGGCGTGGATGAGGCTACAGACGTGCTTGCCTTCGGCATGCTTCCCCAACAGGAAGATAATTCGTCCTTTGTACTTCCCCCCGATGGCATATCCCATCTAGGAGAGGTCATCATCTCGTATCCCCGGGCAGTGGAGCAAGCCGATGAACAGGGACATTCCGTTGATAAAGAACTGGCACTGCTGATTATCCACGGCATACTTCATCTTCTAGGCTATGACCACGAGCAGCCAGAAGAAGAAGCTAAAATGAGAGCCAGAGAAAAGGAGCTTCTGGAGGAAATTGCTTAGGGAGCACAATCATGAGTAGGCCTTTGCGCATCTGCCAGGACATATACATCATCGGCAGCAGTGAGATATCCCATCCCTATGATTGCTGTGTTTACCTGGTTGACGTGGGAGAGCTAATCCTGATTGACAGCGGCGCCGGAGAGAGCTTCGACAGGCTGGTGGGCAATATTCTTACTTTGGGACTGGCTCCAGAAAAGATAAGCACGGTGGTCGTTACGCATCGCCACATTGATCACATCGGCAGCCTGGCCAAGGTCAAACAGAAATATGGCGCCAAGATAATAGCCCATGAACTAGATGCCAGAGCAATCGAGACGGGAAAAGGCACCGGCGCTGAGCTTTATGGGGTTAGCTATGAGCCCTGCCAGGTGGACGTTAAGCTGCAAGGAGAAGAACAAAAGCTGGTTTTCGGTGAACAGGAGTTTACCGCCCTTCATATCCCCGGTCATACCAGGGGCAGCATCGCCATATATGCAGACATGGGTGGCAAAAGAGTCCTCTTTGGCCAGGACATACATGGACCTTATGAGGCTATGTGGGGAGGAGAACCAGAAAAGGCGATTATCTCATTGCGAAAGCTCATTGACCTTGAAGCTGACATACTATGTGAGGGCCACTTTGGCATCTACCAGCCAGCAACAGAGGCCAAACACTACATAGAAGGTTATCTTCGCCAGCTACAAAGCATGGCCGAGCTTGACTAAGTAGAAGGCATCGCAATCGGCGCTGTAGGAGTCAGGAGGAGCGCATATGCTTGATTTCAACAGGTTTAAGGTACTGAGTTTCGATTGCTACGGGACTCTTATTGACTGGGGAAAAGGTATCTTGGGAGCATTGCAGCCTGTTTTCAAGGCCCATAGCACAAGCCTGAGCGATGAAGAGACCCTTGAGCTTTATGCTGAACTGGAGCCGGAAGCTCAAGAGGAAGGCCAGTATGTGAACTACAAAGAGGTTCTCCGAAAAGTGGTGCGGCAACTTGGGAGTAGGCTTGGGTTCACGCCCTCGGAATCTGAATTGAATTGCCTCGCCAACTCATTAAGGGACTGGCTGCCCTTTCCCGATACCGTTCCCGCACTGAAGACTCTGCAGAAGAACTTCAAGCTCGCTGTGATTTCCAACATAGATGATGACCTCTTTGCCTTTTCCGCAAAACGCCTGCAAGTCGAGTTTGATTGGGTAATCACAGCCGAGCAGGCAAAGTCCTACAAGCCATCACGACGCATGTTTGAATATGCCATGCAAAAGATTGGTCGTCCTCCCGAAAGAATGTTGCACATCGCACAGAGTGTCTATCACGACATAGTTCCGGCAAAAGCAATGGGCCTGTCAGCTATCTGGGTCAATAGAAGGAAGCGTCAACAGGATTCTGGAGCAACGCCACCAGCAATCTGTGACTCGGACTTGGAGGTACCCAATCTGAGATCATTAGTTTCTTACATGGCCTTCGAGGCACATTGACTGGAATCAGGATTCAATCCGAGCCAATAGGAGAAAACTAGAGCTGAACAACCCTTGGCTTCACCCGGCATTTCTCAGCGGCAACAATAGCCTCGATCCGAGAAGTAACATCGTCAATTCTATCCTGGTGGCTCGTTATCACATAATCGAAGAGTGGCAGCCTTTCTAGTTCCTCTATGGCCTTCTTCAACCTTAGAGCTTCAGCTTCGTGGGGTTCGCTGTGGCGTTGTTTCAGCCTCCTTTCCAATTCATCCATGGAGGGAGGCATGAGAAAGATGAACACCGCTTGAGGTAGGATTTCCTTGATAGTAGCGGCGCCTTGAACATCCACCTTCACTACCGCATCTTGCCCTTTGAACAAGGCCTGGGCTATTTCATCCTTGGGTACTCCATAGTAGTTGTCATAAACCTTGGCCCATTCCAAGAGCTGACCTTTATGTATCATCTGCTGGAATTCTTCCTGAGACAAGAAGTGATAGTCCACTCCGTCCTTCTCCCCGGCCCGCTCAGGCCGAGTGGTTGCGGTAACAACACAGTAGAAGGAATGTCCCAGCTCCTTCATTCTTTTGAGTACAGCGTCTTTTCCTACCCCCGAGGGTCCAGAAAGGATGATGAGCAGAGGTTTTGCTTCCGGTCTCGCTGAGGCAGTCAATTCATAGTTCAACTCTCTCCTCAACGGGCGTGGATGGCGTAGCCAACCTGTGAATAATGGTCTCCGGTGACAGAGCAGCCAGAGCTATGTGGCCGGTATCGAAAATAATGGCGGATTTGGCTTTTCTACCATGAGTGGCGTCCACCAGAATCCCCTTGTCCCTTGCTTCTTGAATAAGACGCCTAATTGGTTGTTGATTAACGCTGAGGAAAGCAATTGCCCTGTTCGCAGCTATGACACTGCCAAAACCTATGTGGACTAGTTCTGTGCGCATGTCACCCCCCAAGATTAGATTCAAGAACTTGCGAGATTGCCTCGCTCTGCTCGCAACGACAATATGTCCTGCCAAAAGGCGGGATATGAGACCCGCGCTATCTCGGCGTGGTTGATTGTTGTTTCGCCCTTAGCTATCAGCCCGGCAATAGCTAAGCTCATAGCCAAGCGATGATCAGAATGACTGTCAACCTCGGTTCCCAGTAGAA
>CAZHQV010000100.1:0-8028 GCA_964534285.1 uncultured Dehalococcoidales bacterium | reverse complement strand
GCTTTATTCATCCCTTATGCTGGCAGGAATGTGGTTAATCCCAGAAGGAGGATCTCGACTAATTACCTTCAAGAGAAAATCAAGAGATATCGGGAGAAACTGAAGATCAACGTTCCCACGTCGGCACATTCCTTGAGACATGGCTTTGCCACGTACTTGGCTGAAGAAGGCGCTAATCCAGCAGCCCTTCAAATTCTCCTAGGCCATGAATCGCTAGACACCACAACACGTTACGTCCATACCTCAGACAAATACGCTGAGGAAACTCATCACAAGTATCATCCCCTCTCTAGGGCTCGTTGACGGGAGAAAGCCGCGGAGCATTATGTCAAATCCGCCTCGGTGAGCCCGTCAATGGCGCAACCCGGCAACGAAATGGGCGCGACAAAGAAAGGTATCACGCTAACTCACAATTTGCCATGCCGGAGAAATACGGGAACGTCGCTACGGTAGGTGTCCGCAGTATGGTGTGCTTTGGCTTCTCACTCAATAGCCAAAACTCCATAGTGGCAGTAGTCTACGCATATCCCACAACCCAGGCAGCCTTCCAAAAGATGGACCCTGAACCTATTTTGGCCATCGATCCGCTCAATTCTTATCTGTGATTTGGATAGGCTAAAAGCTCTCTCAGGAGAGACAAAGAAAGAACAAGCTAAAGCGCAAAGACGACAGCCAGAACAATTCTCTTCTTTTATAGCCTTCACTTCAGGCATGTGACTCCTCCAACAGCTCGTTTCTACAATCTTAGACCTAATTGGTCGAGCTTTTCCTGGCTAATTGTGCCATCCGCATTCCATCCTCTCTCGTCGTAGTAATCGTCTATCAATTTCGTGAGATGCTGTTCGGTGAATGGACTATACTCTTTGTCTCCAGCCTTAACAGGTTCCCTGGTAGTCCTCTCCGGAAATGTATCATCTTTCCTCGTCGCCCCTTCCCTGAGATTGAATGCCCGTCTCACATTCCAGGCTCTCTCCCCTGCCTTCAGCAGCTCTGTGGCGTCCTTCTGTATCCCTGTCAGAGCAGAGTAGAGTTCCGCCCACAAAGCGATGTTGGGCCTCTGAAAGGGAGCAAACTGACACATACCTAAGGAATCTAACATGGTCACATTATCCTCATACCACTTGCTGAGCCGGGCGGCGTTGAATCCTTCGGGTCCAGCGAGCACTCTATCCCAGGCATCCGCAGGAGGAAAGCCTATCCTCTCAGCGAACTTCACCATCTTATCACGGGTTCTGGGGAGCATGGTCACACTAAGGGCGGAATCATGCGCCCCTCTAACGTTAAAGGACTGGCTAACAACCTCCACAGAATGCCTAACACGCGGATCAAACACCAACCCGATTCCCTTCACCTGAGCGAGGTAGTAAGAGGAGCTTTTTCCAACACGCTTGGGGGCTTCGACTAGTCCCTGAGCAAGTATGCCTCCAAAGCCATCCTTATGAGCTATCTTCTCAATCAATTCCTGTATAACATCTGCTTTGCCCCAATCGAGTTCCAAACCCTGGGTATCTTTGTTGTCTATTATCCCTCGCTGGTAAAGCTCGATGGCCCAGGCTACCAGGCCGGCTGTATCGTAGTAATCCAGCCCCAAGCGGTTGCACAGCTCTACACACCTGAATATCTCCTCCCAACCCTCAATGCCACAAGGGCCGCCCCAGCTTTGTGTTGGTGCATTGGCACAGGACACAGTTAACCTTAAGCCAGCGTACTTTCCCTCTGTTAACTCCACAAAGTGTTTGCATCCTATGGGACAGGACATGCAGGCCACGTCGCCAACCTTGAGCTTGGCGAAATCCTCAAGGTTGAATGCTTCAATACACCTGTCGGCTTCGCCGATTTCCTGGAAGTTCTTACGAGGATATAATCCAGCCTTAGCCATGGCTTCGAGACTGATAAGAGTGCCATAAGTCCTCCATCCATCAAGGCCAGGCTGAGCCGTGAATTCCTTATATAACCTATCGAGCAACCGCGTGAAGGCCTCTACATCAGCAACCTCAATGCTTCCCGTACCATAGACTGCGATTGCCTTAAGCTTCTTCGACCCCATCACCGCCCCAAGCCCCGTTCTGGCAAAAGCTGAATATTTGCCACCAACTATATTTGCGCTCCTTACCAGATTCTCACCAGCCGGGCCGATGGCCAGAACCTCATACTCCTGTCCCAACTCTTCCCAGATAGCATCCGTAGCTTCCCAGGTGTCTTTCCCCCAAATATGAGATGCGTCTCGAATCTCCACTTCGTCGTCACGTATCTTCAAATAAGCGGGCCTATCGGCTTTGCCCTTGATTACTAGGTGATCGTAGCCGGCGAATTTCAGCGTGCCAAAATACCCGCTGATGTTGCTTCCAAAGAGCCCTGATGCGGGGGACTTGGCAGTAGCACTGCACCTCCCTGCTCCAGGAATTATCGTTCCTACGAACGGCCCGGCACCGATGAGCAAAATATTTCCTGGAGAAAGAGGATCCTCACCGGGCTTGATCAAATCATAAGCCAATTTGGTATTAATCCCAGCTCCACCCAGGAAATTGCTCATTAATTCTTGGGATAAGGGCTCTTTGGTACTACTCCACTGACTTAAATCGACATGCAGGACACTCCCCGCAAACCCTCCTGGTTTTTCCATGTCTTCCTCCCAGTTTGAGTTTTCGGCAACCTTTGTACGTTATGCACCACTAGCAGTCTCTCTCACGGCCCTCTTTTGCTTGCGTGACCCTAATAACCGGTGTAATCAATCTACGCATTTAAATGCCCGAGACTATTACGCCGAAAATGCCCCTCTCAACAAATCCAACGCCTCCTTACCACCAGTTAAGCAGCCGCTTTCCCCCTTGTCGCTTCGTCAATACACAGTAGAATATCTTCCACCCGGCTACCAGAGGGGAATACACCAGCCGCTCCCATGTCCCTCAACTTGGGGACGTCTATTTTGGGAATGATGCCACCAACCAATAGCGGGACATTCAGGTTGCTTTCCTTCATCTTCTGCGTCACCTTGGACACCTGGAATAGATGTTCCCCGCCGAGAAAGCTTAGCCCAATTATGTCAACGTCCTCTTCGATAGCACTCTTTACCACTTTCTCCGCTGTTTGATACGGGCCCAAATAAATCACTTCCATCCCGGCATCTCGAAACCAACTGGCCAGTACACGTACTCCCCTATCATGGCCGTCCAGGCCCGTTTTCGCTAGCAAGACTTTTCTTCGTTTAACCTCTGCCATCTTAAACCCCCTTTGCAAATTTGGTCTTAGTTGCTAGGCAAATGGATACTCTAACATCTTATAGGGGTCATAGGGGTAGCCATAAGCTAACCTAATGGCACCTGCTATTTCCCCTAGAGCGGCATAGGCTTTCGCCGCTTCGAGCACCGCAGGAAAGAGATTCTCTTCCTTCCTCTCGGCGGTCTTCCTTACATTCTCAAGACATCTCTTGACTTCCCTATTATCCGTAGTTCTCCTTAGTTCTTTGATATTATCCAGTTGCTCTTTCATTGCTGCTGGATCGACCGTGAATAACTTCTCCTCTCTTTCCCCTTCTTCGCCAATGGTAAACTTGTTCACGCCCACGAGCGTCCTTTCTCCGCTCTCTATCTCCCGCTGGTATTGATAAGCATTATCGAAGAACTTGGCTAGCAACCGCTCACTGCTCACCATCGGTGATATCTTGTCCTTCCACTCATCCATGAGCTTAATCATCTCCCTCTCCAATTCATTGGTAAGGGATTCCACGTAATAGGAGCCTCCCAGTGGGTCGGCAACGTTTATCACCCCCGTCTCATAAGCTAATATCTGTTGTGTCCTGGTGGCAATCCTCACTGATTCCTCTGTGGGCAGACATACCGGCTCATCATACGACATGGTATGCATAGATTGAACTCCGCCAAGAACTGCTGCCAGTGCCTGATAGGCAATCCGAATAATGTTATTCTCCACCTGCTGCCGAGTGTAGTCCGTTCCTTTGGTTACGGCGTGAACCTTATACGTTAGTGCCCTAGGGTCATCGATGCCAAACTCATTTCTGAGCATCTTGGCCCATATCCTCCTCGCCGCCCTGAACTTGGCCGCCTCCTCAAGGATGTCTATACCTACCCGCTGGGTAAACGCTACCCTCCTGGCAATCTCTCCAACCTTCCCTCCTCTCTCTTCCACCGCTTTAAGGAAGGCTCGGGCTATGGAAAGATCAGCCGCTATCTCTTCCGCTGCGGTGGCACCACTTTCCCTCAAGCCTTCAGCACCAATGTTCTCGGTATAGACTCGGGGAGCATGTTCGTTGCACCACATCGCAGTATCAACGCTCATCCTCATTCCCATATCTATAGGTCTCGAGGGAGGGAGATAGCGAGTCAACAGGTACACATGCGGATCCCCGAAGAAAGTAGCCCTCACCTTGTCCAGAGGCACTCCTTGCTTTTCAGCTAGGGCAATATAAAAGGCATAAATAGGCATCCACACGATAGACAGGGTCATACTCACCTCGTCTGTACGTAGCCCTTCCATCATTATTTCCATATCCCTTAATGATGACAGAGGGACGCCCATCACCCCAACCGCGCCTTCGCACATGGGATGGTCCGAATCCAACCCACACTCTGTGGGCAAATCTCCGATGACATTCATTGCGGTTTCGCCTTCGCTCATGAGGAACTTCAGCCTCTCGTTGGTAGCCCGAGGAGAGCCATAGCCGCATATCTCCCGCAAGCTCCACATCCTTCCCCGATACATGTCCTTAAATATCCCCCTGGTATAAGGAAACTCTCCGGGATTTCCAATGTCCTTCTGGTAATCCAAGTCTTTTATATCATCAGGCGTATAGGTTTCCTTTACAGGGATTCCAGACCAAGTCTTTAGCCTTGTCGGCTTCTCAAAATACCTCTCTGCTATTGAAGACTTCTTTTCCATTTCCCCTCCCTCAGGCTTTTTTGAGTATGGCATGACAACACCCATCATCATTAGCCAAAGACTCAATGATCTCGGTTTCTATATTGTCCTTACATATAGATCGAAGAATTGCACGGTCCATCTCCTCCATTGCCTCGCACAATGGTGCAATATTTCCCTTGAGACGATAAGGGCACAGATGAATTCTTATCTCTACCCGCTCATCCGAGAATTCAATGATCTCAGGTCTAGGCTCTCGTTCCATAGCAGGCTTCATCTGAGCCTCCACAGCCGCTCTAAAATCGACCTTCCCTCCAAGCTTCTCTTTCCGCTTCTCCCCTAGGTATGCTCCCCACCTCCTAAATACTGAGCTGACAATAGGTAGAGCTTCATCGCCAAACCTGTGGTAAAAGAGCTTGCATAGCTCCCCTTCCACTTCCATATGATTAGTTATAGGTAAAGAGGTTTCTTGTTCACTTTGGCTACTCATCTCATAGCTCCTTTGCTTAGGCAGATGGATAGTGCAACCGAGGGGTAATAATTTCGACCACATCCCAGCCTCCTTCTCCGTTTGCCCCGATCCCCTACTCAACCTGACTTTCCTGATAAGCCTTGAAACGGATATTGCAGCAGTCCAAAGCCATCGTAGTCGTGACCATAAGCCATTCTCACCACCCCCATCATCTCACCTAGACTGGCATATGCTTTGGCTGCTTCAATCAACGCCGGGAATATGTTCTCCTCCCTCCTTCCCGCCACGTTGCGAAGGTTTTCCAGAGCATAGACAACCTTATTGGTATCCCGAGTCCTTTTTAGCTCCCTAACGTTGTTTAAATGCTCGTTTACCTCCTTCTCGTCGATCACGTGCAGCATCTGTTTTCTTTCCACCTCGTCAGGCATGGTAAACTTGTTCACGCCCACCACCACCCTCTCTCCGGTCTCCACTTCCTTCTGAAACCTAAAAGCTCCTTCGTCTATGATCGTTCTCAATATCCGATCATCCAGTACCCTCTCTGCGATATCGTCCTTCCACTGATCCATCAATTTGGTAATCTCTTCTTGCAGTTTGTTGGTTAACCACTCCACATAATATGAGCCACCAAGAGGGTCGGCTGTATTTACCACACCCGTCTCGTAGCACAATATCTGCTGAGTCCTCATCGCAATTCTTACTGATTCCTCTGTAGGCAGGCATACAGGCTCATCGAAAGAGGTAGTGTGTATAGATTGCACCCCTCCGAGGACCGCGGCCAATGCTTGATAAGCGATGCGAATGATATTATTCTCGTGCTGCTGGCGCGTAAGGTCGCTTCCCTTACAGAAAGCATGAACCTTGTAGGACAATGCCTTTCTGGTGGTAGCCCCAAATTCCTTGAGCATCTCAGCCCAGACCCTCCTGGCTGCTCTGAACTTCGCTGCTTCCTCGAAGATATCAATGCCTACTCGATGGGTGAAGCTGATTTTGGCGCCCACATCCTCCACCTTTCCTCCCCGCTCCAGATAGTTCATTATCTGCCGCCTGGCGATACAAAAGTCAAGGGCTATCTCTTGAGCTGCTGTAGCTCCGTGCTCTCGTATGCCTTCAGGACCTATGCTCGTAGCATAATAGTGAGGTGCATGGTCAGCACACCACAGCATAGAATCGGTTACCATCCTTGTGCCGCAGTCTAGTGGCAGCTGCGGAGGGTAATAGCGAGTCAAATAATGTACCAGGGTATCATTTAAGAAGGTGCCTCTCATCTTGGAGAGATCTGCCCCTTGTTTCTCATAAGTGGCAACATACAGAGCGAAGACGGGAGTTATGTAGCAAGACCAGGTAAAGCTTATGTCCTGCAGGTTTAGCCCGTGGGTCATTATCTCCATATCTTGTAACGAAGTTATGGGGACACCCTCTACACCAACCTCGCCTTCAGACATAGGATGGTCTGAATCAATGCCAATCATGGTTGGCATGTCACCAATAACGTTTACCGCGCTCTCACCTTCATCTATCAGATATTTGAGTCGCTGATTGGTAGCGCGAGGTGAGGCATAGCTACAAAGTTCACGCATGCTCCAAAGGCGGCCTCGATACATATCGGGAAATATGCCCCTGATGTAAGGATATTCGCCGGGGTTTCCAACGTCCCTCTGATAATCCATATCTTTCACATCATCAGGCGTATAGGTCTCCTTGACAGGGATTCCCGACCATGTCTTTAGCCTCGTCGGCTTCTCAAAATACCTCTCAGCTATTGATGACCTCTGTTCCACTATTCTGCACCTCCTCTTTTGGACTTCAGCTCAGTCTTGAAACGGACCGTGCCACAAACGTTCAAGTTCACTTAACCATTCCCACCTCCTTGACACTCTCAGGGTGCTCCTTTATCGCTCAGTTGTCTGATCCGCATACTCGCTGGCGCGTCTATCGTCCTGCGGTTGTGGTGGAGTTGTTGATACCGACGAAGCTTCTTCCACGGCTCTGCGCCCACCTTTGAGACTGTGCCGCCTAGTGATCGATGTTGGCAAGGGACCTTCCACCATTTCCCCATCCCTCATTGATATTATAGGGACGCCTTATGCAACCAAGTCAACCTTCACTAGTGGCTGGCGATCAGCTGGAGTGTGCTGCTCGCGTCCGTGAAACATTATGTCAATACCCCGGCGGGGCTTCTCTAGGGTGTTCACGCGCTTTAGGCATGTTGCCTCGGACGTACCCCTCCCTGCTGGTATTGCCGCCACCCGTTCTTGTTGTCATTGCGAGGCATGCTAGTGCGGGAGCAATCGCGGTCGGCGCGCACAATTCTGAACCACCGGCCGGCATCCCGGCGATGGCGAGCGAAGCCAAGCAATGACACAAAGAGCTGCGAGGCCTCCTCCCAAGCCCTAAGTGGAACATGTGCCTGCATCCCAAGATGGCACCCATCTATCTGAACGAGGTCATACCCCTGCTCGGTTGCTCAGTCTCTTCCTTTGGGAGACTGGTTTTGTGATGAATCTTGGATCAGAAGAGTATGGGGCCTCCATACATGGGGAGGCGACGAGGTAGACTGTTTCGCGTTGCGACCGTCTTGTTTACGAGGTAATACTACGAGGAGTTGACCCGTTGGGCAAAGCAGATGGGCTCGGCAGGATTCGAACCTACGACCAACCGGTTATGAGCCGGCCGCTCTG
>CAZHQV010000099.1:0-8052 GCA_964534285.1 uncultured Dehalococcoidales bacterium | reverse complement strand
GCGGGGTCGAGGGCTACTTCATCGGGCTTGGGGTTAAGCATCTTGACGCACATCTTGACCACCTGGCGAGGGGTGAAGAATTGCCCTTTGTCTGGCTTCTGCTCTGGGTTAATCATATACTCAAATGCAGCATCCATAACGTCAAGGTCGGTATCAAAGAACTTCTTGGTCTGAAAGGCTGAGGCGACAGCCACCAGCGCCTCGGGGGTAAGCTCTAACCTGTCGCCTTCTCCAAAGATGCCAGGCCAGGCTTCCCTCGCCTTCTTGAATAGTCCATCCAGTCTCCGGTACTGTTCCTGGGGTGTAGCTGTGGTGGTGCGAAACTCCATGACGTCCTTATCGCCCTTATCAAACTCATCCCATAGCTTGGCGAAGATGAGCGGGAAGATAGCATCGAAGGCGCTCACCCCAGCGTTGGCCAAGACGGTATTCTCCAGCTCCAGCACCATTTCCTTCAAGTCGTGAATGGGTTCTAGCTCGAACTTCCTGATGGGAGTCTTCACATCGTCCAGGTCCTCGTTCACCGCAGGCAGCCGTTTAAGTGTTTCAAAAAGGTTGGGCTCGGTTCGCAGTTGGTAGACCTCTTCGTTTCCATTGAGCCAGCCACCGTAGTAAACGCCGGTGGCGTTCATATAGGAGTGGAGCTGCTCCAGCCCGTCTTTGCGGAGCGGCTTCTTAACCTCAATGATAATGTAGGGGTTTTCTTTGCTATCTTCAGCATAGACCACTACGTCAGCCTTTTTGCTGGCATACGTGGAGCCCATCTTTATAGGAACCTCAACATCCAGACGCTTGAGGGGATAGTGAAGGTCATCGGTGAGCTTCTTTATGGTGAGCTGGCGGATTATTTCCTCCGGCTTGGCAACCCTCTTTTTGTCCGAGACTGGACACTTTATAAAGAACTTGCCATCCTCCTCAAAGATATTGAATTTCGCCAGATCTGCAGACGAGAAAATCCTAAGCCCGTGCTTCACTTCAGGGTCTTTGAAGATTATATCTAGAATTCCACTTGTAGCTTCAGGTATATTTGCCATGACAAACCCACGTCCCCCTGAAATGAATGTCAATTGTAATCTTACACGTTTTCGTGTATTCTGTCAATAGGTTATGAAGAAAAATCAAAGTCCTTCTGGATTCTCTCTAAACGTGCCAGGCTGAGCAAGAGTCTCTTGACTCCCACCCCCTCGAAGGCTACGGTGGCCTCCTGGTCACCCCTACCAGGGAGGCAACTTATCACTATTCCATCGCCAAATTTGCTATGGTGAACCCGGTCGCCCTCCTTCAAATGTAGGGTGCCAGTGAAACGGGGAGGACGTTTAGAAGGCATCGCAGCTAACGGACTCGTGCTTTCCTCGCCCAGAAGTCCCTTGGTTGTCACCAGATGTGGTGAGATATCCTGGAGGAAGCGAGATGGCGGGTTCACCGTGCCGCCAAATAGGCTGCGACGGTGGCTGCGCAGGAGGTAGAGTCGCCTCTGTGCTCGAGTTACGCCAACGTAGCAAAGGCGACACTCCTCTTCCATCTCTGCCGGGTCGTCAAACGACCTCCTGTGGGGGAGAACGCCTTCCTCCATGCCCACGATGAAAACAACAGGAAACTCCAGGCCCTTAGCCTGATGCAAAGTGGTCAGAGTAACAGCGTCGGCTTTTTCATCCAGTTCATCTATGTCCGATACCAGGCTGACTTTCTCCAAGAAGGCATCCAAAGCATCTTCAGGGCTGAGCTCCCTGTATTCTGAAGCAACGCTTCTTAACTCCGTCACATTCTCCCATCTCTCCTCTGCATTCTCTTTACCCAAGATATACTCCTTGTATCCGGTAAGCGCCAATATCCCATCTAATAGTCCAGCGAGATCCAGTTCGTGGCTCTTTACGGCGACCTCATCGATCAGAGCAGTGAATCCAGCTAGAGCTGCAGCAAAACGGGGGGATACCGTCTTTCCCTCCGCTGCTTGATTTGCAGCATCATATAGAGAGACATTGTTGTCTCTTGCCCAGGCCTGGAGCTTGCCCAGTGTGCCCGAACCAATGCCTCTGGCAGGAACGTTTATTATGCGGCTAAGGCTCACATCATCGTGCGGATTACGAACCAGCCTGAGGTAGGCAATCATATCCTTTATCTCTTGTCTTTGATAGAAGCGCGTGCCTCCAACAAGCTTATAGGGCACCCCATAGCGTATGAAGCTTTCCTCTAGTGCCCGCGATTGCGCGTTTACCCGGTACATTACGGCGCAACCCTTGAGAGGTATTCGCTCCTGGCCGACTATCTTTTCTATTTCATTGACCACAGACTGTGCTTCTTCTTCGTCAGTGTAGGTCTCGATGACTATCACCGGGGAGCCGAGCTGGTTGTCTGTCCAAAGGGCTTTCGGCTTGCGGTGGACATTCGCTGAGATGATGTCTGAAGCCACCTCCAGGATAGTCTTAGTGGAACGATAGTTCTGCTCTAGAAGCACTACCTTGGCTTCAGGGTAATCCTTCTCAAAGCTCAAGATGTTGCGCAAATCGGCAAACCTCCAGGAATAAATGGACTGGTCCGGGTCACCAACCACGCAGATATTGCGGTGCTTCCCTCCCAGTTGCTTTATCAGCACATACTGGGCAAGGTTGGTGTCCTGGAACTCATCAACCAGTATATGCAAATAGCGCGATTGATACCGGTGAAGAATCTCGGGATGATTGTCGAACAGATGTGCCACCTTCATCAACAGGTCATCGAAATCTACCGCCCCACTTCGACTGAGCAATTGCTGATAGCGTTCGTAGACTCTCTGGACTATCTCTTCAAAGAAGCTATGGACTCGCTGACCATGGTCTTCAGGAGTAAGAAGGCGGCTCTTAGCGCCACTGATTGCTGACTGTAAGACACGAGGCGAATATCGCTTCGGATCGAGATCCAGGTCTTCAAGGCTCTGCTTTATCAAATTCAGTTGATCCTCGCTATCGTAGATGACAAATCTAGGGCTGAGCGCGATAGCCACACCTTCACGGCGCAGAATTCGGGCGCAAATGGCATGGAAGGTGCCCAGGGTCAAAGCCTCAAACCGCTGCCCCAGAAGCCGTTCCAACCTATCTCGCATTTCACGGGCAGCCTTGTTGGTGAACGTAACCGCAATAATACGATAGGGATTGACACCGCACACCCTTACCAGGTAGGCAACCCGGTGGGTAATTACCCTAGTCTTACCGCTGCCCGGGCCGGCGAGGATGAGCAAGGGCCCTTCGTTGCTTTCTACTGCTTCCCTCTGGGCCGGATTGAGGGTGTCTAATACTTCCATCGACCGAAATGGCATTATAACAACAGGGGCGAAAAGCTCCAATCTTGACAGCGTTTGTCAAAATGATAAACTGTGTGCAGAAGAAAACGCCAACTTCGAAGCGAAAGGAGACGAGCAAAGTGGATTTCGAGCTAACTGAGGCACAGGAGATGCTCAGGCAAGGCGCCAGGGAGTTTGCCCAGGGTGAGTTCAATGCTGAGTACGCCAGACAATGCGACGAAAAACACATTTTCCCCAGAGAACTGGTGAAGAAAGCTGCCGAGCACGGCTTCGTTGGGCCTGTTTTCCCCGAGGAATACGGCGGGCAAGGGTTGGGCTCGTTGGAATTTGCTCTGATCTGCGAGGAGTTTTGCAAAGCGGACTCCACACTTGCAACACCAATTCTTTCATCAGGTTTTGGAACCGAGCAGATTGACCTATTCGGTAGTGAGGAACAAAAAAGGAAATACATGCCCAAGATTACGGCCGGAGAATGGATTTCCTGCGGAGCGTATACGGAACCTGAAGCGGGTAGCGATGCCGCAGGTATCAGGACAACGGCAGAAAGACAGGGTGATGAATTTGTAATTAATGGCACAAAAACGTTCATCACAAATGCTAGTGTTGCAAACTTCGGTGCGATATCGTGCGTGACAGACAAGAATGCACCAAGATATCGCAATATGAGCATTATCCTCGTAGATGATTTGCAGGATAGAAAAGACGTGCAAATCAACGACCTGGGCAGAAAGATGGGCATAAACTCTTCACTTACAGGTGAAATGGCATTCGCTGACTGTCGGGTTCCCGTATCAAACATCATCGGAAAGGAAGGCAACGGGTTTATGCAGGCCATGACGTTCTTTGATGTGACGAGGATTATGGTGGCGGCGGAGTCTCTTGGTATTGCACAGGGCGCGTACGACAGAGCACTGGCATATGTAAGGGAGAGAAAGCAATTCGGTCAGCCAATTGGAGCGTTCCAGGCAACCCAATTCAAGATTGCTGAGATGGCGACGAAGATCGAGGCGGCAAGAAACCTGGTCTACAAAGCTGCCTGGTTCACGGATAAAGGCCACCCTGATGTAGTTCTGTCGGCAATGGGGAAATGGTTTGCAGCCAGAATTGCAGTAGAGGTCTGCGATGAGGCAATACAACTGCACGGCGGATACGGGTACATGTGCGACTTCGACGTGGAAAGATTCTACAGAGACGCCAAAATCCAGGAGATATATGAGGGGACAAAGGAAATAGAGAAACATAGCATTGCGAGAGCTATCATAGGAAAGCTGTGATAAAGTTCTGTTGTGCTGATATGGTGACCGATATTTCGGGTGGTCTATTTCGTGACAAAGCTTGGAGACTAGCTTAGACAAGGCCAAGTTTCATTTCGACAGGATAGCTGAAGCAATATAAATTCAAACAGAGGAGGGAAGATGGAATACATAGAGGACCAAGAAGAAAAGAGAATACAAGCCCTGGAGCCCGGTGACAAGTTTACAACCAGATGGGGGACAATGAGCGAGGGAATGATTGATTCCTTCGTTCGTATTATTGGCCTGGACCACCCGCTCTTTCTTAGCGATGGTTATGCCAAGACATTGGGTTTCAAGTCCCGTGTATCGACTGGTATCCTGACCTTCGGCTACATGATGGGGTTGCTCTACAAAGCCGGACTACTACGTGATGGGATCTACATGGGCACAGACAAATGTACTCACAAGCTTCCAGTGTTTCCCGGAGACATGATCAGGGGTGAGATCGAACTACTTGATAAGAGGACAACCTCGAAGGGCGACCGCATTGTGCTGCACTATCATTGGCAGGTCAGGAATCAAAACGATGAGATAGTGAGCGACGGGATAAATACCTGCATGTTCCCGGCAACTTGGTAGCCAAGGGGGATGCGGCTTACTGGCGAGGCAAAACCGAGTATTCCGTAGAGCGCCACGAAAGTAGAGCATTGTAGCGACCTGGGCAAAGGCGCTCGTTCAAGGAAGGGAGGTTGAAATGGCCAAGAGCTGGTTGAAACACTACGACCCTGGCGTGCCCTCGACTATCGACTATCCTGAAATTACCCTGCACCAACTGCTGGCTGAGTCGGCACAGCGCTTCCCCCACCGTACTGCCGTCATCTTTCCCGGAGCTCTGGGGGACTCATTTCGGCTGAGTTACAGGGAACTAGACCAGTTGAGCAATCGGCTGGCTAATGCGCTAACAAACCTGGGCGTGCTGAAAGGGGACAGGGTAGCCCTTCTCATGCCCAATTGCCCCCAGTTCGTCATCAGTTACTTCGCTGTCCTCAAGGCAGGAGGAACGGTGGTGGCAACCAATCCTCTGTACTCGCCGCGGGAAATGGAGTTCCAGCTCAAAGACTGCGGTGCCCAGACCATAATACTTCTCAGTCTCTTCTATCGCACCGTAGCGGGGCTGAAGGAGCGAACCAGCCTGCGAAACTTGGTGGTAACCAATATCAAAGACTACCTTCCCCCGCTCAGCCGGATGCTGTTTACCCTTCTTCGGGAACGAAAGGGGGGACACCGTGCTGACATACGCGGGGTAGCAGGCAGCAGTTCGCTCCACGCCTTACTACGTCGCTTTCCTCCTACACCACCACCCATTACGGCCGACCCTGACGACGTTGCTATGTTCCAGTACACAGGCGGGACTACTGGCCTTAGCAAAGGCGCAGTGGCCACGCATCGGAACGTGCTCGCCAATGCCCTCCAGCTTAAAGCCTGGACGGAGCCCACTGGCGTCAAGGAAGGGCAGGAGGTAGTGTTTGGGGTGATGCCCCTCTTTCACGTATACGGCATGGTTACGGTAATGCATTATTCTGTGGCCACTGGCTCGGCAATGGCACTTTTGCCCCGCTTCGAAAGCAGTCAGGTGCTCAAGGCCATCAACCGCTACAAGCCTTCTTTCTTCCCAGGCGTGCCCACCATGTACGTGGCCATTATCAACCATCCCGAAGTGACCAAATACAACTTGCGCTCTATCAAGGCTTGCATCAGCGGTGCCGCGCCGCTCCCAGTGGAGGTGCAGCAAAAGTTTGAGGAACTAACCGGAGGTAAGCTGGTCGAGGGCTACGGCCTCAGTGAGGCCCCCACCGCCACCCACTGCAACCCCATGGTCGGAACACGGAAGATGGGAAGCATCGGGCTGCCCCTGCCAGATGTAGAGGCCAGGATAATGGACCTGGAAACCGGCGAGAGGCAGATGGTCACCGGAGAGGTTGGAGAGCTGACTGTCAGAGCACCACAGGTCATGAAGGGCTACTGGAACCAGCCCGAGGAGACGGAGATGGTGTTGCGCGGGGGCTGGCTTTATACCGGTGACGTGGCCAGAATGGACGAGGACGGTTTCTTCACTATTGTAGACCGTAAGAAGGAGATAATCCTCGCTGGCGGCTATAACGTCTATCCCCACGAGGTCGAGGAGGTCATTTACGAGCACCCCAAGGTCAAGGAAGCGGTGTGCTTCGGCGTCGCTGACCCCTACCGGGGGCAAACGGTGAAGGCGTGTATCGTACTCAAGGAGGGAGAAATAGCTACCCCTGATGAGATCACCGAGTTCTGCCAGGAACGCCTGGCTCGCTTCAAGGTGCCAAAGCTACTCGAATTCAGGGAGGAGCTACCCAAGTCCCCCATTGGCAAAATCCTGCGCCGCGTACTGGTGGAAGAAGAGGCCAGGCAGGCAAATGAGCGATGATGGGCTGGCACGACGCAAGCAATCACGCAGGATAATCACATAACATGTGACCACTAAAGCGGCGGATAGATGGACTTGTCAAATTGCGGAGTGGCGCAATGATGAATCGGGCATCGGGATGACCTGGGGCTATTATGGCAATGAGGGGAGTGGGACTCAGTAGGCAGAAATGGGTTCTTTGTCTGTAATCACCTTTCCGGTTGTGGCCACTTGATGGCGACTATGCTTGGGCATAGTAAACATCGCTTGGTGAGTGAGTCCGTCGTAAGATCTTAGCTCTTTGGACACCCTCCCTGCGATCCTGGCATCGATCGCCTCGGATGTTAGCCTGGTGGGATCAAGGCTTTCAGAGGCGCAGACGAATCCCCAGAGGCCAATAAAGGACGGGATGTGAGTCTGGTAGGGCCGCACTATAGGGAAAACGGATTCCAAAGTGCTTGCGATGGCAGCGAAATTCTGCAACTCAGTCCAATTAGCGGACTCAGCTTGGGCGCACATAATGCCATCGCGCGCTAGCTTTTGCCTCACCAGTTGGTAGAACTCCCGTGTATACAATAACCGGGATGGCCCCTGCGCCAGAGGGTCAGCCAAATCTATGACGATAACATCGAATGTATCCTGGCATTCTTCCAGGTATTTTCTGGCATCAGCGAAATGAAGTTCTGCCCGTGGATCATCGAACGAATTCTCGTGAAAGGAAGGGAGAAATCTGCGGCAAACGTCTACCACCTCCTCATCAATGTCCACCATGACTGCCTTCTGCACTGCTCCGTGCGCCAGCACCTCTCGGAGAGTAGCCCCCTCACCACCCCCAGCGATGAACACCTTCTCTGGATTGGGATGAGTCAGCATAGCCGGATGCACCAGGGCTTCATGATAGACAAACTCGTCCCTCTCACTGGACTGAATCTTGCCATCGAGGATAAGACAGATGCCGAAGCTGCCAGTGTCTACGATTTCCACAGATTGGAACTCAGTTCGCCACGAGAATATCACCTCCCTGATACTATGCAACATAGTGAGGTCAGGACTGATATAGTCATGAAACCATTTATGTTTATCAGGGTCGCTATCTTTCATTTCGC
>CAZHQV010000098.1:0-8107 GCA_964534285.1 uncultured Dehalococcoidales bacterium | reverse complement strand
CACGAGATCCTTGTCCAATATGGTGCGGCAGGCAAGGCGGATGCCCTGCTCCAGTTCCTCCTCATCAAGCAGACTTTCCTCCTCCTTGGTTGGTGGGCCTACCGACGACAATACTTTGATTTTGCATTTACCACACTTTCCCAGACCACCGCATTCCCCTCCGACATCCACAGCCCTCTCTTGCAACGCCTCCCACACGGTATCCCCCTCGCAAACTCTCAGCCAGAGGTCGTCGGGCAAGACGTTTAGCCATACATGTCTAGTCCTGCATTTCTTTGACGTAGTAACTTCGATACGGGGTTTGGTCTTCCCAATTTTCTGGCTATTAGGCTTTTTCATCTGTATTCCTTGTGCCATAGCTTTCGCTTCCTTCCTATTTATACAGGCCCTTTGTTTCTCAAGGAACCCCCCAGCCTAGATCACCGCACTGCCGCAATCGGCCCAGTTCACCCGCTTGTAAGCTTTCAGAAACCATGAAGACCTCCAAACATACTTCCATGTTGTCTGCATTTACGGTTATGCCTAGCCATGACCACGCCTCTTATTCAAGTTGTGAGCATACACATAATCGCACTTTTCAAGACTGCTCCCCACCTCTAGACCATTCAATGAGATGCCTTGAACCTGGAATTTCAAGCTTTGAAGGTATTCGACAACGTCTTCAACGGACTGGCCTAGTTGTCTCAAGAAATCATGGTGGACCTCGCAAAATATCATCACTTCATTTCTGCGTAATGTTTCAATGGCTCCTTTAAGGGCCAATAGCTCACTCCCCTCACAATCCATGTTAATCAAGTCTATTCTTTCTATTTTCTCCTCATTTAGAAATCTGTCTACATTGACCGTGCGAACTTCAAACCTTTCAGCTCCTTCTTCAGGAACGATGCCAGTCGAGAGTCCCTTGTGATAAAAACAAGCTCTCCCTACCCGATCGGTCACTGCCAGTTCGCGAACACTTACTACATCCTCCAATCCGTTGAGCCGTACGTTTTTCCTCAGGATGTTGAAATACTCAGGAGTCGGCTCGAAAGAGTAAACCTTACCTGCCTTTCCTATTTTCCTCGCCAAGGCCATAGACGTAATGCCTATGTTCGCGCCAATGTCGATCGCGTTCATGCCTTCTCCCACAATTGACTCCAAGAACTCTGTTTCTCCCCGTTCATGGGGATTATCTTGCAGAAAGCTATTGAAGGCAGGTGAATCATACAAAAAAACGTCTATTTGCATTGTTTGATATGTGAGTCCGCCTATCGCTTCTTAACACAGAGACGCCTCCCGGCGTTAGATCGACCCTATCACCCTCTATTCGTATGAAATATGAGCTATTGAGGAAGTTGAGATGGTATCTTAATTCACGTCCCGTAACCCCGACTATTTCAGAGATCTCGGCCATGTCCAAGGCCCTTTCTTGCAGAGCATGCAGAATCTTCCTTCGAATAGGAGGTTTTATAGCTTCGAAGCTACATGCGTTTCCTGCGCCTCCTCTCTCATCCGTCAATCTTCTGATCAAATCTTGCATCCACCTCATCGCTTCCTCCTCGGTCATTTCTCTAGGATCTCGTTGAGCAGAATCCATTTTCAATCTCCCACTCCTTAAGACTAGCCGAACGGGCATGCTCCCAACTAATCTCTCTCCCGCCGCACCATGGTTCCTGGTTTCTTCTCAGATTCCAGCAGATCAGCAATCTGTCTAACACCCTCAACTTCCACATCAAACTCGTTGCCAGCGAGACCAGATATGAATATGTCTTCGTTCTCTGGAATGGTAGCTATCACGCTATCCTTATCTATCGAATTACGCAGGAATTCTTCTACTTCCCGGCTGGCAATCCGGTTCAGTATGTAGTACACAGGCTTGCCAACCTGCTCGCCCAGCTTAGATATCTTCTTGGCGAGAAGGATCGATTCCTGAGAGGGATCAATAACCGCAAGAAGCGTGTCCACTCCTTTCTCCACCCCTCTCCCAAAGTGTTCTATCCCAGCGTCGGTATCTGCTAGCATGAATTCCTCGTCTCGCAGGTCAAGAGTCTCAAGAAACTTTGAAGACAGAGCATTAATCGGGCAGGCACATCCTTCACCGAATTCATAGATCTTTCCCATCGACAGAAGCCGGATGTTCCCTTTCTCAGATAGATAATCCTGAGGTAAATCATCTAACTTCCACTTACCGGTCAGTTCGTTGGTCTTTTCAAATAGCAGCTTTTTGCCCCCGAAGTAATTCATGAAATCTTCGGGTTTTTGCATACCTAGCCGGTTATGAAGACCAATATTTGACTCATCGCTGTCAACCACCAAGACCTTACTTCGTCTTCTTGCCAATTCGCGAGCCAGAAGGGCCGCAACTGTGCTTTTCCCACATCCTCCTTTACCACAGATCAATATTTTCATTTACCACCTTCTCTCAATCAGTAATTCTTGATTGACTCCAAGCAAACAGGAAGCCGTTGTCCTTTCTTCTGTCCCTATCTCCCACTCCGACCTCGGCCAAAGCCTCGGCCCCTGCCATAACCGGAGCCCATCCCATAACCGAGGCCCATGCGTCGGTCTGGAGCCATGGACCACCCTCTGCCCACACCTCTGCCCATACCTCTGCCCATACCTCTGCCCATACCTCTGCCCATACCTCTGCCCATACCTCTGCCCATGCCTCCTCCCATACCTGCTCCTATACCCAGCCGCGGTCCATACAACTCAGGACCCGCGCTGGGCTGCGGAACGGCTTCCGGAGGGACTCTAGTTCCCATGATTTCGCATACCTTGCCAGCGACCTCCCATCCACCGGTAACACATCCGTAGCACGGCGCCCGCCCTTCGGCTACTGCCCGGGCAAATTGTCCACAGCTTTCATATCCACAGCGCCGGTCATCCAGCTTGGGCAAAACATCATAGATCTTCTTTATCTTTTCCTTCACTTGGTTTGTGTCTGCCATTTGATTACCTCTTTCAGTCAAATTCGAGCTAGACATTTATTCACTAGCGCTCAATTCCGTCTCTTGCGCTAATCCCCTTCTGGTAGTAATGTTTGACCTCGACCATTTCAGTTACTAGATCCGCAGCATCGATAAGCTCCTGAGGTGCGTATCGCCCGGTAAAGACCAGCTCCACTCCATCTGGCTTGTTTCTAATTGCGTCCAGCATTGCCTCAGTCGAGATCAAGTTGAAGTAATGGGCAGTGTTGATTTCATCTAAGACGATAATGTCGTACTTGCCGGATACCATTGCCTCTTCTGCCTTAGCCAAGCCCTTATTTGCCATCTGCACATCCTCTTCGTGTGGAGGATTCTCAACGTGGATGAAAGTATCTTTGCCGTATTGCTCAATAGTAATGTATGGCTGCACCATTCTCGCTGCATCAAGTTCACCGTAATGCTTCCCTTTCATAAACTGCCCAATGTATGTCTTAAGTCCTCGCCCCATGGCGCGGAAGGCGAGGCCTAAGGCAGCGGTAGTCTTGCCTTTGCAATCCCCCGTATAAACCTGAACATATCCCTTCCCTACCAGATGCTGGTTCTGCATGATTTCTTCAGGCACCTCAACACCAACAATCTCACACACCTTGGCGGCTACCTCTAACCCCCCGGTAACACATCCATAACACGCGGCTCTTCCTTCGGCTACTGCTCTGGCAAACTGCCCACAGGTCTCATATCCACAAAGCCGGTCATCTAACTTGGGCAAAACCTCATAGATTTTCTTTATCTCTCCCTCGATCTCCTTTCTACCTACCATTTGTCGATTTCCTTCTGGTGTTAAGGTTTTGAAACCTGCTTATTCTGCTCCCATCTCAATATTTCTGTTCATAAACCTTGTAGTTATTGATAGCTTCGACCAGTGCTCCCTTAAACCAAGCTCCAAATCCGCTTTCAGGCAGACCCAAATTTGCAGATATATCGTTAGGGTGAAGCCACAAAGCTTCCCTTATGGTTTTCCCTTTCACTACTTCAGTCAGGCTGCTGCCGTACGCGTGAATCAGGCCTCCTAAAAAGTCAGAGAAGTAAGAGGCCTTCTGAATGAGACCGCCTTGGATTTTCAGGTAGATCCAGACTGTGACAACTTGGTTCCCTACCTTGGCGCTTTTTTCTCCTTTTCCATCATAATCTCCCATAATCTCTAGATTCTTCGGGTTATTGATATATTCCAATACTCTCTCGGTATGAACTGCCTCCACTTCGCCAATTTCAGCATATGCCCGCGATTCATTGTGAAGGGTCACTTGTGTTTCCTCCGACATCTTCCACATTTAACATTTATCTTCCGCATGCTGTCGATTTCGGCCCAAGCTGTTCAGCTTATTTGCCGTCACGTACCTGACTCTTTTCGCGATGGTTACTTTCAGATCATTCGTATCGCTCTTAAAGGGCATGCTGATGTACAGGAGCCACAGCCGGCACACATACACGCAATATACATAGGAAAATCATACGGTTCTTCTTGAAAGAAGGCCTTATGTGGACATGCACCACCGGCAATGCAGATGCCGTGATCACATCTTTCAGGATGGCACTTATTGAAGTCTATTGTTGGAATTCGCTTTATGATCACTTCACCTTGGTCTCCTCAATGAACTCACATTTGAACTTACTACGCCGCTTCCTTTGAGCTCAGCGATCCGGCGTCTCTCCCATCTTCCGAATCGTCATGCCGAGGCCGACTATCGAGCTTCTCGACCATCAGTTGTGGACCAAGCAACTTTGCTCCCCCATGTCGAGTTCTTCCTTCAGTTGTCCGGTCGCTACACCCTCGCGACACACTAGTTGTCTTCCTTGCATTTGCTGCAATAGCCTGCGAGGTACAACTCGACCTCAGTCACAGAAAAATCATTATTACGTTGCACCTCTGCTATCAATTGGCGAATCAGTGGATTCTCAAACTCGATGACTTGCCCACAAGCTCGACACACCAGATGCTGATGTTCTCCTCCACGCTTTATCTCGTAGTAACAGTGCATGTGACCAAGATGTTTTTCCTCTATCAAGCCTTGTTCCTTGAATAGACGAAGGTTGCGGTACACTGTAGCAAGGCTGATGTTACTATTCCCCTCACTGGCCCGGCGATAGAGTTCCTTGGCATCGAGATGCGTTCTAGCATGTTCCATGACACTAAGGAGAAGCCTTCGCTGTGGCGTGATTTTGTGGAGCTGCCCTTTGGTGTTGCGATTGATTCTCATTCTCAGCAACAGTCTAATCCCTTTTTTTGACAATGTCAAGCCAAGGTTCTGGACATCTTGAGGTTCTATGATTGTGTTGTAAATCGTCAGCATAGATGGGACAGTTTTGGGACAGAACTTAAGGGACATATAGGGGCTTGCTCCTGCTACCAGAAGAACGTAGAGTATCTTCAGAAAGGAGCAGGCCATGGCTCAAGTAACATCAGACAAGTTTTGGCAGGCTGAAGCCAGGAGCGAGCAAACCAAGCGACTTATCAGGGACATCAAGCGCATCACCCAGCGCAAGTTCACCGGTGAACAGAAGTGTGCAGTTGCAGCGGTCGACTCCGGCTAATCAGTAATCTCGTATCTGCAAATTAGAACTGAACATTGTGGCGAGTGATTTGGCGTTCGATTTGGGTAGTACTATCGCCTAATCTGCCAAACAAACTAAGGCAGGCAGAATCTCTGATGAAGGAGCGGTTAATGAATTACTAGCTAACCTGAGGTAATATCATTACCTTTTTGGTGGAGCTCAGTGGACAGAACAAAGAACTTTTGCCCTGGCTTTTAGTCTCGCCACTTAGCAGAGGAAGACCACCTCTCCTTCCGGTGAAGAAGATTAAACCTCTGTCTCAGTCGGGATTGCTGGAAAGGCTGGATATCTATGTACAGATGTCCAGCCTCGTATTGCCGATTGCACAAATCAGGCTTTTGTGACCTGTGGCCTTATCCCGAGGGAATAACTCCGAGCTGCTGCATCATGGCCAGCTGGTCGGATATGGACCAACGTTCCACTATCTTGTCACCAGCAAAACGGTTAATAGTGATCACAGGAACTACAATCTGCTTATTAGTAGGTTTGATGCCCATGAACTCCCCTTTGTGCATACCGGTTGCCGTCACCCTCTCCACCACCTTATCACTTTCGGCAATCAAATCCTCGCTTGTGAGCTTAATATCGGGGAAGGCATCCCGAATGATATTAATGAATTGCTTAATACCTTCCCGGTCAGGTGTTGTGCCGGGAAAAGGACTATGGTCGACAAAATCGGCGGCGTAAATGTCGTCTACTACTCTTAGGTTCCCCTTGTGCCAGCCCTCATCGATTTCCCGGCGCACCAAGGCCTTATTTTCTTCAACGGACATAGCACCCTCCTCGTTACAAAGAGGATGCTAAGATTATAGGTCTGCACGTGTAGTGTGTCAAAAAACTGATCTACTTAAGCTAGCGAATCTCGTCCAATAAAATGGACGAGTGTGCACTTGTATCCCGAAATTTACTGAGGAAGACCTGAAGAGGATACGGGCAAGTGCCGATCATGACCAGTAGTAGCAATTGCCCCTAAAAGCTGATTTTTCTCGGCTCAATAGATATACCTGATTTTGTTGCCAAGCAGTTCATCGGCTAGTCTGAGGGGGAGAAGCCGGAGATACCTGCCATCATAAGTGCCCCGCTAACTCGGTGAGGCTCCGTATCCGCAGGCAGTCGGTTATCTCTCCAAAATAGCCGCCGCGGTCAAGAAGAATCCCCTTCATGCCAGCGTGGTCAGCACCGACACAGTCAACCTTATATTGGTCACCGACATACATTGCCTCTGAAGGCTGGACTGCCGCCCGTCTCATCGCCTCCTGGAATATTTCCGGCTGAGGCTTGCTACAGCCAGAGTCCAGAGAGGTTACCACGATACTAAACCATGATGGCAGTCCCAGTTCATTGAGAGTGGCGCTAAGGTCGCGCTCCACGTTGGAGATTAAGCCTAGGATCAATCCCCGGCTCTTGAGGTCATTCAGAGCCGGTGCCACATCATCGAAGAGAACCAGCTTCATTTTGAATTGCCGCATCTTGCTCAGCATGGCAAGGACAAGCTTTTCATCAGCTTCTATCCCCGCCTCCTTAAGCACTATTCTCTGGTATTCCGTATATAACGCCATTCTGTCTTCCTTTGAACGTTGGCTCAACGGACGGCGGGCAATCTCTTCATACATAAACTCATTAGCCGCTACCAGAGGCCGATGAAAAACCTCAGGGCTGGCGTTAATACCGAAGTCTTTAAGTGCCTTCGCCTCGAGTTCTTCCTGAGGCGGCTCGTAGCGCACCAGTGTATAGTAGAGGTCAAAAAAGACGGCTTTGATCATATCAGCGGCTCCATTCCTGTGTCAAAACACTGCTAGTGTAGTTGATACCATCCCATCCGTAAAGGTAACAGGATGACCTTCCTTCGAAAAAGGGGCATCTCCAACGGCTTTTTCTTTTTATGATGTATGATTAAGAATGAGCTCTGGAGTGCATTGTCTCTACTGCGCCACAATTCTACATATCCTCATGTAACATAGAGTTGAACGATTCGCCCGATTGTGCAACTTGACACCTGGCGAGCACTCAGTGGCTGTCTGATTAAGCTATCTCACTACAGGTGGCCCAAATTCATTAAGCTGCCAGCATACATGGGGACATGATACACTGAAATAAACTATCATTTCGGAGGTGAAAATATGGAAGGGCTGAGCGCTTTAGGTATCTTTTTTGCCGGTTTTTTTGGTGGTTTTGGTGTCTTTTTGCTTGGTTGTGGTTTGATGTGGTTTATTTCGGTATGGTCAAAAACTAAAAAGTAATACTTCTGGTATATCTCAATACTATACTCAAATCAGACCAACTGCCCAGGTGCATTATATCCGGTGTAGACAGGCCTCTGCGGTGGAGATTACAGGCAAAGCCACGTCTGAAGCCGTGACAAGAGAATTTGGTGCCAATCTCTTTGCCAGAGGGATAATCTCACGTAGAAGAAATCAGACATCCCGATGTTTGCCCAGTGGTTAGTAGGGTTCATGGTTACAAGATAACGATGTGCGCTGCGTTTGAAGGCTCATTGGCGGTTGGGGAACAATATGGTATGTTGTCAAGCGAAATGCCAGCTTCCGCCCCTGTCACCGGAATGAGCAACAGGCGCATAACTGGGA
>CAZHQV010000097.1:0-8135 GCA_964534285.1 uncultured Dehalococcoidales bacterium | reverse complement strand
TCATCCAGGAGAGTGTAAAGAATGCCACCGTGAACTGCGTTGTCCCAGCCCTGGTGGTATTCTCCTGGAGTGAACTCTGCCCAGACTTTCTCTCCATCGTGAACAGGTTTCAGCTTCAATCCTATGGGATTATCTGGGCCACAGGCAAAGCACAGTCTGGTTGAGTATTCAACATCTAATTTCGGGATTTTCACCGCTGATTCTCCTTTTTCTCACCTTCCTTGATTCAACAAGCCCTGTGTCATTCTGAGCATAGCGAACGGTGTCCGATTCTGTCTAGAGCCTCCGCTTCGCTTCACTCAGGGTGCTTTCCTTGGGCTTGGTTACATGTGGAGGGCGAAGATATAAGGGTTGCAAGGTGGCTAGGTCATCCCGTTCTCCTTTGTTTAGCCTTCTCCAACCTAGCATTGCCAAGAATCCAGCGCGCCGCAATCTTGCGCTAGCTTCTGGTATTATAGCTTGTCTGCCCAGTTTCTGCCTTATGTGAGCGGCCAGGGCTGGAGAAATTTCACCGCAAAAAAGCATTGGTTGCATGCATTCTTGACATAAGACCTCAAGCGTCGTCAGGCGTTCCTCTTCCAAACGGCACCATTCGTAGTCCTTCTGTTGATAAAGGGCAGTGGCCACTTGACCATGACCAATTTCATGGATGGGACGCAAGGGCAAAGCGGTGTAGCCGAAAGGGTAAGCTTCGACTTCCAAGGTGCTTATGCCGAGCAAAGGTGTATTCAAGGAGAAGGCTACTCCTTTTGCTGCGCTCATTGCCACTCGCAATCCATTGAAGGCACCTGGTCCTTTGGCCACGATCACTGCTTCAATAGACTCCGGCCGTGTCTTGGCCTTTTCGAGTAAGCAAGCTAAGTTTGGCATCAATTCTGCGGTATGGTTTTGGGTCGATTGCCAGGTTAGTTCGGCTACAATGTCGCCTTTGTCGGATATGGCAATGGTGGCGAAACTGGAAGACGTGTCTATAGCTAACTCCATATCGTTGGCCTATCTCAAACTCGCTTTGAGCTTTGATACCAATTCCGAGTACCGCTCGCCTCGGGGTTCGAAAGAGATAACGCGCTCTGTATCGCAATTGGAGACATAGTCCAGGGTCACCAGCAGGCTCTCCCTGGGCAATAGTCCTATCCCCTTCTCTGCCCATTCCACTGCGCAGACTCCGTTGCTGTAGAGGTATTCCTCGAGCCCTAACTTGGCAATTGCCTCGGCGTGGTCCAGGCGATAGAAGTCAATATGGTATAGAGTAAGTCTCCCATGATATTCTCTGACAATTACAAAGGAAGGGCTGGCGGGGTGCTCCCTTACTCCCAATCCGTGCGCGACGCCCTGAATGAGGCAGGTCTTGCCCGTTCCCAAATCGCCCGTCAGAAGGAAAATGTCACCACTTTGAGCTAGTTTGCCTATCCGCCTTCCTATGAGTTGAGTCTGTTTCCAGCTACGTGATTTGAGCCTTAAAGGCTCCGTCTCTAAAGTGTTCCCAACCGCCTTTCTCATAACCCGCGATATTTCCTTCGGCATCTAATAACGTCACTCGATTTGGTAAGGTTTCCTCTGTTATGTCGCCGATGATGGTTACTGGACAGTCTATGGCATGCCTGACTTGTTCAATGGCTGCTTTGTTAGCGGTGAAAAGCAGTTCATAGTCTTCTCCGCCGCAGAGAGCTAGCTTCTGATAGTCACGGAAATTGGCTTTCACCAAGGGGTGTACGGGCACCCGCTGCATTCTTAGCTGGGCGCTGACTTTGCTCGCCTCGCATATGTGACCAAGATCGGCAATGAGCCCGTCACTTATGTCTATTGCTGTCTTCACGCCCTGCTCTACCAGGATCTGTCCCTCTTTTACTCTGGGCACCGGTTGAAAATGCCCCTTTCGCAAGGTCCGAGTCGTTTCAGCATCGAGTTCGAGTCCTTCTTTAAGCATCATCAAACACGCTGCCGACAATCCCAAATACCCCGTGACAGCTATCTGGTCTCCTGGCATGGCTGATGAGCGCTTAAGCATCTTTTCATCTGGGGCAGATCCCAAGAGTGTGACGGTAATAACTAGGTTGGGAGCGACAGCGATATTGCCACCAACTATGGCTACGCCAAACTCTCTGGCTAGATACGCCATAGCCTGGTAAAGTCGAGAGATGTTTTCCACTTCAAGTTCACCAGGTACCGCCAGGGAAACCAAAGCGTACTGAGGGACACCACCCATAGCGGCAATGTCGCTCAAATTAATAGCGAGCGCCTTCCAGCCTAATTCCTCCCAGGCGACGTCCTTCAGGTCAAAGTGTACATTTTGGACCAGAGTATCTGTGGTGGCCAGTTGGGTCTGCTCAGTGCCTCGCCAGGCAGCAGTGTCATCTCCGATACCCAGCAGAACTCGCTGCCAGGAAGCATGCTCAGGGTCTTTGAATTCATTCGTGACGTTATGAATGAGGTCGATCAAGCCGAATTCCCCCAGGTCGGATAGATTCATCCTGGCGATTATAGCACTCGTTTTTCCCTCTCTCAAGTTAACAATACGTCACACGGGTGGTATAGTATGCGGTTGTGCGCTACGCTGTTCTGGCCGATATTCACGCCAACCTGGCTGCCTTCAAAGCTGTGCTTCAAGACTTAGAAAGCAAGGGGGGAGTTGATGAGATATGGTGTTTGGGAGATACGGTTGGTTACGGCCCCGAGCCTCACGCTTGTCTCGAACTGTTGGCAAGCCATAATCATGTTTGTGTCGCGGGCAACCATGACTTGGCGGCCATTGGGAAAATCGACACTTCGGATTTTAACCCCGATGCTGCTAGGGCTTGCCAATGGACAGCACAGCAACTTACGGTTGGGGACATTGACTATCTCCAGGGCCTCCCCCTTCAGCTAGAACGGGGTGATTTTACCTTAGTCCACGGCAGCCCCCGTGAACCTATCTGGGAGTACTTGTTATCGGCAGGTGATGCTCGTGCCAATTTTGCCTGTTTTGACACGAGATTCTGTTTTGTAGGCCACTCTCATGTTCCGCTAGTTTTTCGGCGTGACGAAGCAGGTAACTGTATCGTTGAGAGGTTGAGCGACAAAGTCAGTGTGGGAGCGCACAGGGATCGCCTCATTATCAATCCTGGTGGTGTGGGGCAACCTCGGGATGGCGATCCTAGAGCCAGCTATGCCGTCTATGACAGTAATGATCATACCATTTATCATTACCGTGTTGAGTACGACATTGCTGCTACCCAGCGTGAGATGATGGAGTGCCAATTGCCGCTGTCGTTGGTCTTTCGTTTGGGTGGTGGGTACTAGTGGGGTATTGCTTTTCGCTTTCCTATGTTATAATCGCGGCGATGCGCGCTTATGAGTTGGTGACAATAATCAGTCCTGAGGTAGATGGGGAGGGGTTGTCCGATACCGTGGAGAAAGTGGTCAAATTCATTACCGACAAAGGTGGCGTTGTGGATGAGGTAAGTCAGTGGGGGAAGAGAAAACTAGCTTACCCCGTGCAGAAGTTCATGGAAGGCAATTATGTTCTTGCCCGGTTTCAGCTAAAGCCGCAGCTAATTAAAGGGCTTGACACAAGCCTGGAAGGTTCGGGAGAGATTCTGCGGCATCTCGTAGTAAGAGTGGAGGACTGATAGATGGCGAGCCTGAACAAAGTAATGCTTATCGGTAACCTAGGAAGCGATCCTGAAATGCGCTTCACACCCAATGGTAATCCGGTTACCTCCTTTCGGATGGCCACTAGTCGCAGCTTTCTTGATTCTGACAGCGAACGCAGACAGGAAACGGAATGGTTTACTGTAGTCGTATGGGGCAAGCAAGCTGAGAGTTGCAATCAATTCATAAGCAAAGGGAAGCAGGTTTATGTTGAAGGAAGGCTGCGTACACGAAGCTGGGAAGGGCAAGATGGGCAGAAGCGGTTCCGTACCGAAGTAGTGGCAAATCGAGTAATCTTCCTTGATAGGAGGGCTTTGGCTGCTTTGCCTGAGGAGGGCGAGTTGGAGCCCGAAGATTTGCCCTTTGACTAGAGCTAAGGGGTTGAAATCAATGAGTGGAGAAACAGACGGAAGAATTTTCGTCCGCAAGTCGAGGCCTTGCCCTTTCTGTACGGAAAGGGCGGCTACTATAGACTACAAAGAGCCGTCTAAGCTGAGCCGCTATATTTCTATTCGTGGCAAGATCGAATCGCGGAGGAGAACCAATGCCTGCGCCAAACACCAGCGGCGTCTGGCCCGGGCTATAAAGCGAGCGCGGTTTTTAGCTTTGTTGCCTTATGCACCCAAGCATATTTGGAAGACAGGTGGTGTAGGGCTGAAGTAGTGAGGCCTTAAGGAGCTAAATGCCAAAGCGCACTTATCAGCCGAAGAAGCTTTCTCGGAAGCGTAGACTGGGATTCCGAGCGAGGATGGCTACTTCTGGTGGGAAGGCGGTTCTCAAGGCGAGGCGTCTCAAAGGCAGGTGGAGGCTGACCCCTGTGTAGTTATGTTATATGAAAAGGTCTCTCAGGCTGAAAAAGAGAAGTGAATATGCTTTGGTTTACAGGGAGGGCACAGCGTGGGTAGGTGGCCTAGTGGTGATGAAAGCGAAGCACAACCGTTTGGGTTGTACCAGATATGGTTTCTCGGTGACAAAGAGATTGGGTAAAGCGGTGCAGCGTAACCGGTTGAAGCGCTTGCTTAGAGAGATACTCAGTCTCCAATCAGTGAAGCCAGGATGGGATATCGTTTTTATCGCGCGCTCTGTAGCTGTTACTGCTGATTATCACCAACTTGAGGATGTGATAACCACGCTCTTGGCCAAAGCACAACTACTAGGCAGAAATGAAGCAGTTGGTGTTAGACCTAATTAAGTCGTACCAGACAACAATATCGGAAGTCACACCCCATTCGTGTCGTTTCCTGCCCACTTGCTCACGCTATGCCTATCAAGCGATTGAAAAATACGGCTTCGTCAGAGGTAGTTGGCTGGCAGTCAAGCGATTAGCTCGCTGCAATCCTCTCTCTAGAGGTGGTTACGACCCTGTACCTTAGTTCTAGCTTTGTTCTATAGAAGTGAAGATTGAGAGATTAGCCCCTTTCATTATTCTCACGCTTATTGTCCTGGTTCTGTGTAGCTGCGTTCCAACTGTGGGGCAAGCGGAAGGGTGGCCCGGGGTTACCTGGCACAATGGCCTCCTATATACTGCCTCCGGCGATGGCAGCATAATGGCCATAAACTCCTCAGCCAGAAGTCAGAACCTATTATTCCCTCAGAGGGGAAGCGGGGAGTGGTCTTTCAGGATTGATGCCCCCGCTGGGGGCGTGGGTTGTGGCCCGTCAACAGTGCCAGCTGCCTTTTACAGTGCACCGGTTGCGACTGACGACTTGGTCTACGTCGGCACTTATAATGGCGAGGTCTTGGCGATGAGCCCCTCAGCCAGAAGTCAGAGCCTGACATTCCCTCAGAGGGGAAACGGAGAGTGGGTTTGTGAATTGCCGGGAAACATAGTGGGTGAAGCGGTGATGGATGGGAATATGTTGTACGTGCCCTGTTCGGATGGCAGGGTATATGGTCTAGATGCAGTCTATGGCGATGTGAAATGGAGGTCTGGCCCTTTGGGCGACAAACTATGGACGGGGCCAGCAGTCAAGGCGGCTACCCTCTACGTAGGGACGTTCGAAGACGACATTTATGCCCTGCCAACGGCAGTAGCTTCGCCGGGCGACGACGTTGAGCCATTACTGATCTTCAAAGGCGATGCAGGTTTCGTTTCCTCACCAGTGCTCTACGGGGATATTCTATTTGTGGGCTCGTTGGACAGGAATCTCTATGCAATAAATGCAAGTAGAAGTGAGGAAATTTGGAAATTTGCCGCTGGCAACTGGTTTTGGGCAACTCCTGCGGTTAGAGAGGGGGTTGTCTACGCTGGCTGCCTTGATGGCAAAGTCTACGCCCTTGATGCTGAGACAGGTGATGAACTGTGGAAATACGACACTACGGAGTTTCAGCCTAGAGATAGCGTCGTGGCGTCGCCTGTGCTGGCGGATGATTTGCTAGTGGTGGCGTGTGACTCAGGCGAGGTATATATACTCCGAACTGACATTGAAGTTGATGAGAGGCGAGCAAGCGCGATATCTATTGGCGCCCCCGTTCGAGGGTCTATTTGTGCTCAAGAAGGCACAGCGTATATTCGTGCCCAGAATGACTGGCTGTACGCGGTGGATATTGAGGAGGGAACGAAAAGCTGGGAATTTCGCTTGACTACTGAAGAATAGGAATCTCACTGAATGATAGAGCTGTTCTGGAACCCGGTTATTCTCAATCCCATACTCAACTTCTTGATTGCCTTGAGCAGCGTTCTATTCAGTAGTTTCGGGCTGGCGATCATTGCTCTCACCATTATTGTTCGCATAGTGCTTGTGCCGCTTACGCTAAGACAGCTTCATTCCACCAAGGCACTGCAGGCTATGCAACCAAAAATGCAGGAGTTGCAGAAGAAGTACGGTAAGAACAAAGAGAAGCTTCAGCAGGAAATGGCGAAGGTTTATAAAGAGGCTGGAGTGAACCCAATGGGTTGTTTGTGGCCCATGCTGGTTCAGTTTCCTGTGTGGATTGCTCTGTACCAATCCATAATGAGAGCACTGGCCACTACACCTGAGAGTCTACTGGATCTATCTCAACACCTGTATTCTTGGGCGGTGGTTACCGCAGCAATTCCCTTGGACCCTCATTTTCTGTGGCTCAATTTGGGATATCCCGACTCCACGTTGATTCTAGCTATCATAGTGGGTGGCACCATGTGGGTACAGCAAAAAATGGTGACTGGACCCTCTCCTGACCCAAGACAGCAATCCATGAACAGCATGATGCAGATGATGATGCCGCTTATGTTTGCTCTGTTCACCTTGATGTTCCCCAGTGGCTTAGCCCTTTTCTGGGCGGTCTCCAATATCATTGGCATTGGCATTCAATATTTCGTTACGGGCTGGGGTTACTTGAGGCGCAAGCCCTCGACTCAATTGGTGGCGGTGCCGGGAAGCAAATCAGCGACAAAGAAAGAGAAAGAGCCGCAGAGCGGGCAGGGGCTAAAGGGATTGCTAAAAAGGAGGGGCTAGAGAATGGAAGAGTTGGAGATAACCGCCGGCACAGTTGAAGAAGCGATTGAGGAGGCGGAAAGGCAACTAGGAGCAAGGCGTGATCAGTTTGAGGTGGTCGTTGTCAGAAAGGGTAAGACGGGAATTCTTGGCATCGGGGGCAAAGAGGCTGTAATCAAAGTAAAATCGATGGCTTCCTTAGAGAAGAATGTGTCTGAAGTAGCTACAGAAGTCCTTGATACACTAGTGAGATTGATGGGCATATCGGGCAAGGTTGAAGCGTCTAGTGAGATACCTGTGGCCCTAAACATTGAAGGCGATGATCTGGGCATCCTGATTGGTCGGCGGGGTCAGACCTTGGCTTGCCTGCAGCATATTGTTAGGCTCATAGTGGCAGGGCGACTCAAAGCTTGGCTGCCATTGGCGGTCGACGTCGCTGGATATAAGAAGCGTCATTGTGAGAATCTGCGAAAATTAGCGTTGAATTTGGCAGACCAGGTGAAATTGAGACGCCGCGCTATTACGCTGGAGCCAATGTTGCCTGACGAACGCCGCATTATTCACCTGACTCTGGCAAATCACCCAGATGTCACTACCCATAGCATCGGTGAGGGTGAGGCCAGAAAGGTGGTTATCTTGCTCAAAAGGGGCTAGCTCGTGTTTCAGAAAGTGGGTAGCAAGGCAGATTTCCCCCGGATCGAACAAGATATCCTTCGTTTTTGGAAGGAGCATGGTATCTTTGACAAAAGCGTTGAAGCAAGGCGAGGAGGAGAGCATTATACCTTCTATGAAGGTCCGCCGACGGCCAATGGCAGTCCTGGCATTCATCATGTGCTCTCTCGTTTGTTCAAGGACGTTATCTGCCGGTACAAGGCAATGAAAGGCTATCATGTACCTCGCAAGGCAGGATGGGACACCCATGGATTGCCTGTGGAGCTAGAGGTAGAGAGCGCTCTTGGTTTCAATAGCAAAGCTCAAATTGAGGAATACGGTATAGCCAAGTTTAACCAGCTCTGTCGGGAGAGCGTCTTCAGATATATCAAGGAATGGGAGCAGCTTACTGAGCGCATCGGTTGTTGGTTGGACATG
>CAZHQV010000096.1:0-8379 GCA_964534285.1 uncultured Dehalococcoidales bacterium | reverse complement strand
ACGGCAGACGTGGTGAAAGATATGTTCATATGGAAGTGGGGCATGTGGGGGAAAATATCCACCTTCAGGCTGTAGCCCTGGGGCTAGCTACGGTGGAAGTCGGGGCCTTCGATGATGAAGAGGTAAGAAAGGTTCTTGATGTAGAGGAGCGAATTAAGCCCCTGTACATAATGCCTCTAGGCAGAGCATTCTGAGCAAGGAGGGGGAGAGGTAAGGAGCCAGAAAGCACCAAGCAGAAGAGAGTAGCACTTTGCTCTTGTGCTGGTCGAATAGTCGTTATTGTAGCTATGCCTACGGGAAGTGTGGGATAAATCAGGAGGAAAAGCCGTGAAAAACCTGGCCATTCATTGTCTATTGGTTTTAGTTCTGGTGGCAAGCGCTCTGGTTGGTTGCGGCAAAGTTGAGGAGCCTGCTTACCAGCCGCATTTTGAACCAGCCGAATGCCAGTTCGAGATTCCCGCCGGTCAGACTGTTGAGTGTGGCTACTTGACCGTTCCCGAAGACCGTAGCCACCCCGAGGGCCCGACCATACGGCTGCATGTGGCTATCTTTAGGACTGATAGCGACAACCCAGCGCCCGACCCGGTCATCTACCTCGCGGGTGGTCCCGGCGAACAGGCGCTCGAGGCAATGCCCTTTTTGTTCAATCAACGTTTCGCTTCCTTCCTGGCAAACCGCGACTTCATTGTTTTCGACCAGCGAGGCACCGGCTACTCTGAGCCTGCCCTCGATTGCCCAGAGCTTACCAACCTTACCTACGAGACCCTGGATCAAGACCTCAGCCCCGAAGAGAGTCTAGCGCTGGCCTACGAGGCAATCTGCAGTTGCCATGATCGTCTGGTGAGCGAAGGCGCCAATCTGGCGGCCTATAATAGCGCCGGAAGTGCTGCCGACCTGAACGACCTGCGTCTTGCGCTGGGCTACGAGGAATGGAACCTGCTGGGCATCTCCTACGGCACGCGGCTCGCCCTGACAGCAATGCGTGATTATCCCCAAGGCATTCGCTGCGTCATCCTCGATTCGACGTATCCGCTTCAAGTCAGTCTCTATGCCGAGGCGCCAGCCAACTTTGATCGCGCCCTCACGGTATTTTTCGATGGCTGTGCCGCTGATCCTGCCTGTTGTGAGGCCTATCCCGATCTGGAGGCCGTCTTTTACGAACTGGTCGACCAATTGAATGCCTCGCCGGTCACTTTCCCGGTAACGCAGCCTCTCTCGGGCGAGACTTACGACGTGCTGATGAACGGAGATGGGCTCATTGGCGTTCTGTTTCAATCGCTCTACTCCACAGACCTTATCCCCTTGCTGCCGAAGACTATCTTCGAGGTTCGTGACGGCAATTATGACATTCTAGCTATGGTGTTCGGTTCTTTCCTAACCAACATAGAATTTGTCAGTATGGGTATGGGGTTTTCGGTGCAATGCGGCGAAGAAATACACTTCAGCACTCCGGGAGAATTCGCTGCCGCTGCTGAAGCTTATCCCAAAATACGAAGCCTCTTCGATAGCACTCTTAACCTGGGTGAGGCAGTCTTCACCGTCTGCGAGATTTGGGGCGCCAAGGAAGCTGCCCCCATCGAAAACCAGCCAGTCGCTAGCGACATTCCAACGCTGGTTCTGGCGGGGGAATATGATCCCGTCACGCCACCGTCTTGGGGGGAAATGGTTGCCCAAGGGCTGAACAGTAGTTTCTACTTCGAATTCCCTGGCGTGGCGCACGGTGCAAGTGTTACTGGAGGGGAATGTCCGCTCTCCATCGCCCTGGCGTTTCTGGATGACCCAACAACAGAACCTAACGGGTCTTGCCTCACCGAGATGAGCGGCCCGGCTTTTGTCGTTCCCGAAACGGAGATTCCCCTGGTGCCTTTTAGGGATGAGACCTTCGGCATTAGCGGCGTTGTGCCTGAAGGCTGGGTGGAACTGTCGTCGGGCATATATGCACGGTGGGGGCTGGGTTTGATTGCAATTGTTCAACAGGCTGCCCCGGGTATGGGGGCCGACCTCTTAGTACAGGTGCTGACAACTCAACTTGGCCTTGACGGAGTCCCTCAGACCGTAGGCAGCCGCGAGGCCAATGACCTCAACTGGTTACTCTATGAGTCCGAAGCCCAGGGCCTGGCGATTGATCTGGCTGTAGCGGAAAGCGACGGCACTAGCTACCTTGTCCTGTTGCAGAGCACAGTCCGCGACCACGACTTCTATTACACCGAGGCCTACCTGCCAGCTATTGACGCCTTTACCCCGCTTGAGAGCTAGCCGAGTTTACTAATCGAAATGCCTGGCAAACAGCTATTAGAGGCACATCGCTGAGCCGTCTCGGCCTGTTGCCGCTAGCAACCCCAAGAGCCACGCCCCATTTGCTGCTCATGTGGTAGACGGTCCAACGTTCACTCTACAATTCCGCTTGGCATCCCAGCATATCTGAAGTCCGCCTTTGCCGATTCTGGGCGGGGGCGCAACACATAGGCAGATACGCCACATTAACTCAACGCGCCAGGGGGCGGCAATCCTGAGGCTCACAACGATCAAAAACGGGCTTGCTCATAATTATCCTTTTTTCAATGAGACTAATCCTTTGAAGAAATTCCACATAGGAACCCTGTCCATATATTGCGCGTACTTGTCTCCAAACTTCCTTAGGTTGTATCCATCCTCTTCTCTGGACGCCATCCAAAAGCAGAAGATAGCTACTAAGCCCGCTATTATGGAAGCAATTGATTGGAAGACCAGTATTATCCCCATTGTCCAGATTGCAGCTCCCAAATAAAGAGGATGTCGCACGATCCGAAATACACCGCCCTCAATAAGCACGGTAGTGGGCTCCCAGCCAGACTCTGGCTTTCCCTTGTGCCTCAGGGTAATGAATGAAGAAATCACAAATGCAGCGGCGGGGACATACAGCGCGAAGCCCAAATACAGCACTGGGAGACTATCCCCGCCCTCCCATATCATCAACCCCAGCACGATCAAAGAGAACATAATACCTAAACCGCACGCCACATAAATCTCAGCAACCAAACGTTTTCTGATCACGGGAATTAGCCACCCTAAGATAATGGCGACCCAAATGGCGGCACAGATAATGTACGCCCACATCTTATTTGCCTCCTTATGATATTCTCATCGGGGGGACAATTCGCCTGAAAGCGCCCCCGCTCGCTGAACTTGCCAAAACCAGTGAGCGAGTTTGAATTGAGGCCAAGTCGCAGCTGGGAACACCTTTTCCTTGAGCAGTGCAATTGAGCCGAAGTGGAGTGGAAGCAGCCCAACCCCAAGGAGTGTTACGTTGACCCCAGCACATGTGCCCTTCGCGACGCCCGCTGCTACACTTGCCGCCCCTTTCAACGCGGATATCACAATTCGTTGTGTCGTCCCATGTGATCACGCCTACTGCCAATGTTACTCCTCGTCAGCCGATCACACCAGTCCTTGGTCAGCCATTCCACATAAAACATTCTAGCTATGCGAAGTCAGAGTTCCTCTAGTCAGGCTACTGCACTGGCGAGCTTCACCATGTCCTCCACTGGCTATCAAGCTTGCTCCCCAAGGACTGACAAGCACCAGCCTTTCTGAACGCGCTTCCAAGCCCTTCACTCCAAGCAGCCTCCTGCCCCGAGGTCTCTTTGCCTAGCTCAATGCCATCCTCTTGCTTCGCTTTGTCAACGCCGACTCAAGTTTTGGAGGCTCAATATAGATGACAGCCGCCAACTGCCTGCCAAGCACCAACCTATGAGCACACGACTGTTCCTGCTTCCTTGAGCATGGCAACATGACTGACCAAAGCGCTGGAGCAGTTCCAGAGTGTGAGCTGCGACCAAATGTCCAATCAGCGCTCCACCCTAGGTAGACCCAATCCCCGCTGAAAGCATATCCCCCCTCTTCATCAAATCCCCAGACGCATCTCCTCGGACGTCCTAGGTCAAACCCTAGGCCAAAACCGAGCCAACAAAATCTCTTTGCCCTCGTATGAAGTCGGCAGCCGACACCTCACGCCTCCCCTCCAGTTGAACTCGCAAAAGACCCAAAACGCCCATGCCAGTCACCACACCAACTACAGCCGCGGTGGGCTCTGTTATAGCTATCACCCTTCCCACTTCACCACCCCCAGCAAGCGGAAGTGCTTCGCAGACCTTTAACCGTCTACCTTTCCACCAGGCATGGCAGCCAGGCCAAGGATCGAAGGCTCGTATACGCCGCCAGAGCTGTACAGCAGGTAGCTTCCAATCTATCTCGCCATCTTCCTTGGTGAGCATGCTACTGAAAGTAGCCTGGCTCTCGTCTTGGGGCTCTGGCCCTATCTTGCCCCCAATCCACAGGGGCAGGCTCTCCAGCAGTAGCTCGGCGCCTATCTCCGCTAGCTTAAGCGTGAGCGACCCACCCGTATCCTGAGGAGATACACGCAGTTCACGCTGAGCCAAAATCGGCCCACTATCCATGCCAGCGTCCATCAACATAAGGGTTACGCCGGTCACCTCATCCCCACAAAGAATGGTATTGGCTATCGGGGATGAGCCGCGATGCCAGGGTAATAGAGAGGGATGGAGATTGAGGCAACCAAATCTTGGCAAGGCCAACATCCTAGAGGGGAGGATGCGACCATAGGCCGCTACGACAATCAGATCTGGAGAGTAACTGGACAATACCTCAAACGCGCTTGACGTGTCTAGAGTCTCGGGTTGAACAACAGGAATACTGTGATCCATAGCTAGTCTCTTCACTGGAGGAGGGACAGGTTGCAAGCTTCTGCCAGCCGGCTTATCAGGTTGGGTATACACTGCGACGATCTGATATGAATTGCTAATCAGCAAATGCAGAGCCGGCACAGCGAAATCAGGTGTAGCCATAAACACAACGCGCAATTCCATTTCCCAAAATATTGGAATAATTCTTGTCTTATGTCAAAAGTTGCCTAGCGCAGATGGAGGAGTATTCTATAATCTAATAAGCAACCCTTCAGCCATCCTCTCGGCGAATTTTGGCGTGAATTTGGAGAAAGCACAGCAAGTCTGGGAAAGAGCGTTAGGCGAACTTCAAATTGAAGTCAGCAAGGCAAACTATGCTACTTGGCTAAAGAATAGCCGCGGCATAAGTTGTGAAGAGGATGTTTTCGTGGTCGGTGTTCCCAACACTTTCGTTGCCGAGTGGTTATCCCGCCGCTTCCACTCGTTGATTAAGAAGACCTTAGCTAAGATCCTTGGTGAACATGTCGAGGTTGAGTTTGCAGTTTGCACTCAACAGCAACCACAACCCACCTCCTTGAGGCAAGTTGATGGTGGCACAAGCAGCAAAGTCAGAAGTGCTCGATTCAATCCCCAGTATACCTTCGATGACTTTGTCGTTGGCGACTGCAATCGCCTTGCTTATGCCGCCGCCATAGAAGTAAGCGAGACGCCATGTTGCGACTTCAATCCCGTTTTCGTCTATGGAGATACTGGCACCGGGAAGACTCACCTATTGCACGCCATTGGACACGCAGCCACAGACAATGGGACAGTGGTAGCCTACGCCAATGCCGAACAATTCACCAATGAGTTTGTACTTGCCGTCAAGGACAAAAGAGTCGAGGATTTCCGAGAGAAGTTCACAAAGGTACGGATGCTGCTGTTCGATGACATACAGTTCATCGGCGACAAGAGGAGGACTCAAGAATACTTCTCCCATGTCTTCGACGAGCTTCACAATAACCGCTGTCGCATTGTTATTACAGCGAATTGTAGCCCTGAAGCTATGCCTTCAATCAGCCATGAGCTAAGATCCCGTCTACAGTGGGGTCTCATCATCCCCATTCAGCCACCAGACTTCGAAACGTGCCTAGCCATCCTGCACACCAAGAACAAACACATGATAGCGCCGATCCCAGAGGAAGCCCTACGCACTGTAGCACACCGAATTCAAGGAAATACTCGCCAGCTCGAGGGCGCTCTGACATATGTATCCGCTATGACTCAATTGAGCGGCACTACCGCAACTGCACAAACAGTGACCCAGTTCCTAGAACATGGAACCAGCAAGGAAGACAAGAGGAAAATAACAGAAGCTGTGGCTAGATACTTCCAGCTTCCTCCAGAAGCACTAGCTAGCAAGAACAGGGACAAAAAGACTTCTTTGGCGCGGCAAATTGCTGTCTACCTTATGCGCAAGGAGGGAAGCTATTCCTTGGCTGAGATTGGCAGGGAACTGGGTAATAGAGACCACTCAACGGTACTACACGCGTACAGTAAGGTGACCAGCGAAATGAATATCAGCCCTCAGCTAAGAAGGCAAGTCACTGACATTGAGGACAACCTTCATTCCTGTTGAAAAACGTCCTCAAGAGTGTGGATACACTGTTGACAAAAATCGAGACTTTACCACGCAACAGGACAGCTTACATCCCTGTCATTTGCACACAAGTTCCCAATATTATGGTTGTTAGTATATAAACCACCCTACGCATATATACTGTATATATACTAAGCACCTTAAGGTTGAAATTGGTTACTCCTACACGAATGGTCATACAACACAGTCGTTTGTCATTGGCCAAACACTGAGATGTCGTGGATAGGCAAAGGTGCACTGAGTTTTCTCGTACGAAGGGTTTATGCCTGAAGGGAGCTCTGATTCATTGAGAGAGTGGGTTGCGCATAGGCTCAGGTGATGATATTAGGCAAGATTGCGCCTCCGTTGAAGTTTCTATTACCTTCATATCATCATTCGACGAAGGGGTAGTACTGCCTCAGCGGGCAGTGGAGGCTACTGAGCGGATGGGCTTGGGAAGGCAGAGGCAAGTGCCTTTGCCGGTTCAGTCGTAGATCTTGCGTCCCGAGCAAAAAGAGAAGCGATGAGGATAGGTGTTCTTGGCGGTACATTCGATCCTATCCATGTTGGCCATCTCATTATAGCGGAGGGAGCGAGAGTAAGACTGGGTTTGAGCCAGGTTATCTTTGTTCCTGCAGGCCAGCCGTGGCTTAAGGTAAACCGGACTATTACTCCCGTGATTCATCGTGTGGAAATGACGCGGCGGGCTATCATGGCTAACCCGCACTTTGAGCTTTGCAGTGTGGAGGCGGAGCGCTCGGGCCCCTCGTACACTGTGGATACCATAGTCGCTCTGGGGGAACGATTTGGAAAGGAGGCCGATTTCTTCTTCATCCTCGGCTGGGATAGCCTAGCTGAGCTGGCTTTGTGGAAAGAACCGGCTAGATTGGTTCAAGTTTGCCGCTTAGTAGCTGTTCCTAGGTTGGGGGTATCTTTCGTGGACCTAAGCTCTCTCGAGGCATCGGTTCCTGGAGTTACTGAGGCCGTCGTCCAGCTTGATCTGCCGATAATTGGGATTAGCTCGTCGCAGATTCGGCGCCTAACGGCGCAGGGGTTATCGATTCGTTACCTGGTACCTGATGGGGTGAGACAGTACATAGCCCAAGAGAAGCTATATGTCGCACCGGACCCTGGGAGGTAAGCAAAGGCACGCTAGATATCAAGGTTTCTTACACTTTGCGCGTGGGCTTGAATGAACTTTCGCCTGGGCAGAACCTCGTCCCCCATCAGCGTATGGAAAATTTGATCTGCTGCCATAGCGTCCTCTATTCTTACTTGAAGGAGAGTTCTTGTGGCCGGATTCATGGTTGTCTGCCATAATTGCTCGGGGCTCATCTCTCCCAAGCCCTTGTAGCGTTGAACCTCTACCTTGGTTCCTTGTAATTCCTTAAGCTTCGTTTCCTTTTCCTGTTCAGAGTAAATCCAGAAGCTTTTCTTCCCTGCCTGAATCCGATAAAGGGGTGGTTGGGCGATGAAAAGGTGTCCTTGGTTAATTATTTCTACCATATAGCGATAGAAGAATGTTAGAAGCAGGGTGCGGATGTGGGAACCATCAACATCGGCGTCGGTCATAATGATTATCAAATGATAGCGCAATCGAGATAGGTCAGGTGACTCATAGCTATTTACCCTCAATGCTGTAACCATAGCCCTGATTTCCTCATAGGCCACGATTCTGTCTTTGGCAGCCTTCTCAACGTTAAGTATCTTGCCTCGCAATGGAAGGATAGCCTGGAAGCGGCGATCCCGCCCCTGTTTGGCTGAGCCACCGGCTGAGTCACCTTCAACCAGGTAAAGCTCGCATAAGCTTGGGTTCTTCTCGCTGCAGTCGGCCAGTTTGCCTGGTAATGTCGCTGCTTCAAAAGTGTTCTTCTTCAAGATGAGGTCGCGAGCTTTACGAGCTGCTTCTCTAGCTTTGGCAGTGGTTAGGCATTTCCCTATGATTGCTCTTGCCTCTTCTGGGTGTTGTTCTAGGTAAAGGGACATACCATTAGCTACGGCGATTTCAACCTGGCTCTTCACTTCGGGATTGCCCAGCTTCGCTTTGGTTTGCCCCTCAAATTGAGGCTGAGTCAATTT
>CAZHQV010000095.1:0-8684 GCA_964534285.1 uncultured Dehalococcoidales bacterium | reverse complement strand
AGAGCGCCTCAATGGCATTGAGGAGGTAGTGGGTTCGAATCCCATCAGCTCCACCAATAACCCCGGGCTCGAGAGGCTGGATCTCCGCGATAGTCATCATCAGTCTTGTGCTGATAGTTGGCCTGGTCGTCCGAACCAAACACCTGGTCTAACGCAGTTTTGGCTCGATACGTGACAATATTTGTGCCATCTAACCGGTGGCTTACGATGGTTAGCGCCGCCATCAGCATATTAACCGCAGTGATTCTCTCAGTGACTGAGACTTGCCAAGAATCTTTGCGTAGCTGGAGTATAAGTAGCATCCCCAGCTTAACCAGAAAGCCAAAAGGTGCAATATACAACGGTGGTTCAGCGTTTACAGACCTTGCACTTAAACCGGGAGGCCGAGCCACCAACAGGCCTCTTTGACATCGCCTTCTTAGCCTAATTGCCTCTTCACGAAGCTTGTCGCCTTCTCCACACCATCCAGACCAGCAATCCAGCAAACAGGGCTGTCATGGCGACTATGCCCGAGTCGCTTGCGATGGGTACCATGGGTGGTGCTGGAGGAGGTGGCGGTGGTTTCGGCGGTGTCGGCCCCACTGGGCACTCGTCCAACGGACTGCTGTCTTGGCTACCTGCTGCCCCTCCTATATTGTATGCTCCTGGTCCAATGTAGTCTGACCAGTAGTTGCCATTCCAAACATTCCCGACCCCGTCATCCCAGGCTTGGGGGATGTTGTCCATGAAGCAGTTTCCCCCCATCGTATTTCCATCGGAACCAACGGTTACATTCACCCCCGTAGCCCCCCCTTTGTTGTTCACAATCATGTTCCTCTGAATTGTGTTGTTGCCGGAGTTTTCCACCCGTATTCCATGATTGGTATCCCGTACCTCCCCATCAGATACGGTGTTGCTAGTGCTATTATCAGCAAGAAATACGCCGTAGGTTGCGTTGCCAGCGGTCAAGTTCGAAATAGTGCAATTATAGAATTTGTTGGCGGTCGAATTAGACAGAAAGATGCCCAGGGCCTCATCGTTTGCATTCAGGTAAGAAATGCTGTGGCTTGAACTGAACGAGGTGTTGTGCGATCCCGTCAGGAAGATGCCCAAGGCCACCTCGTTTGCATTGAGGTAAGAAACGCTGGTGTTCGAACTGAACGCTGTGTTGTTTGAAAGACCCAAGAGGATGCCGAAGGCCTGGGGCCCATTCACATCGGAAACGGTGGTGCTGGAATTGAACGTGGTGTCACTTGAATCCTGGAGGCTGATGCCGAAGGCCGCGCCGGTTGCATTTACGGAAGAAACGCTGGTGTTTGAACTGAATGCGGTGTTGTTTGAAGATATCAGGTTGATCCCGCAAGCGAAGGTTCCACTAACATTCGAAATGTCGGTGCTGGAACCGAACCTGTTGTCATGCGATAAGGTCACGAAGAGGCCGTAGGCCTCATCGGTTGAATTTGCGTATGAGATAGTGATGCCGGAACTGAACACGTTGTTATTTGAGCCATCCAGCGCGCTGCCAGCGGTCCAGTTGCTCGCATTCAAGTCCGAAATAGTGGTGCTGGAACTGAACCTGTTGTTCGACGAAGACGCCAGGAAGATGCCGTAGACCTGATCGGTTGCATTCAAGCCCGAAACCGCGGTGCTGGAATTGAACGTGTTGTTGTGCGATCCCCCCAAACCAATGCCAATGGCGTGCTCGATTCCGCTTATGGAAGAAACGCTGGTGTTTGAACTGAACGTGTTGTTGTTTGAAGAGAAGAGGAAGATGCCGTAGCCGTAGTCGGTTCCATTTACGGAAGAAACGGTGGTGTTCGAACCGAACGTGTTGTTGTTTGAAGACAAAAGGAGGATGCCCAAGGCATCGTGACCTGTTGCAGTGATGTTTGTCACTACGTTATTGGAAATGTTGCAGGCAGTTGCGTTGTGCATGAATATCCCTGCCACAGCTTGAGATGCGCCTCTGGCATCCCTTATCGTGAATCCATCCAGCGTCACATTGGTCTGACCTGTGATGTTGAACACATGTTCGTCTGCTACGTCTGCTTTGACCACTGCTGACCCATTCACCGACCTTATTACTATATTCGACTCATCCACAACGACGGTTTCTGTTTCATTGTAAGTCAAGGCGTTCACCAGTATTGTCCTGTTTGTAGCATCAACATTGTTGATCGCTGCCTGAATCGTTGTGTAGTCCTCTGGCACGCGGATATCCCCTGGGCTGGCACTCACAGGCATCGTCAGCAGGAAAGCAATCAGCATGACCGCTGTCACCGCTACCGATACGAGTCTCCTGATCATTTCCATCTTAACTGACCTCCGTTGACAAGTTAATCACCTGTTCATCGCCTAAAAACCGCCAGAAAAAGCATCTCCGCGATGACTCATTCGGACTTGACTCGGCTACTTTGTCGATAGTAATGGAAGGCCGTGGCCGATGTCAATACAAGCAGCAAAGGTTCATTGCCGCCTTTGAACCAAGTTGCTGCCTTTACTGAGGGTGATCCCTTGAGATGGGATTTCTCCAACTAGCTAACAGTGTACATTCATGACCATTACTCGACAAGACAAAATTGGTCCTGGGTAATAAGTCCCAGCCTTCCAGACTGGTCTAGAATTGAAGATATCCCCATTCGTGCCTTTAGCTTGATTGGTAGTGCGATTACTCGCTCCGCAAAGCCGCCTGCGAAAAGACCATCAGGCCTTCGAGACAAAGTACACACGACCACATGAATAAAACCAACTTGATAGTGGGAGCGCCAATATCCTAGGAGACAGCTACGAGCCCGCATCGGAAGCATCGCGGACTTTTCTTTGAGAAGAATTGATTGCACGTTTCGCTATTTTGTTACCTTTTGGTCTCATTCTACCGTGCTTACGTTGCCAACAAAAACCAGTGCAAGGTAGAATGGACATCGGTGAAATGGATTTTATGGTGGCGGCAGAAAGATGACGCTTATGTCAGAAGACAAGGAAAATACGACTGTTGTTGCAAAAATACCAGAAATTAAGATCTGGGAACCAAAGTATTGGCAAGACCTCGAGGCAAAGTACCGGAAAAAACATGTCGTTAAGAATGGTGGTCTACATTTTACCGAGACGTTTTTCTACGTAGCTCATGTCCAAAATCGGTCTAAATTGCTTCATTCTTTGATTGGCCATTTAGCCAACAATAGAGAGTACTATGCAAAACGATACTCTTTTGAATTCTGGCTAATCAAGGCGGCAATTTTGGACGGCTTCTTCGGACTCAGGGAATGTCTATCTGCGCTGATAAACTCTGTATTTCAATTAGGAGTTGACTGTTCGAAAAAGGGTTCTACGCTGAAAGTCATGAAAGAGGCCAAAAGAAAGGGCTTGTCAGTAGGCAATGATCTAGAACAAACTAGCGGAGAGAATTCAATTCTCAATAAATACCTAGAAGAGTTCAGACACCCATACGTTCATCGTGAAGACCTCAGCAGCTTCACGGTGCAGGACATAACTGCAAGTCTTGTGGGTGCCGAGCAACCACGGATAGGCAAATTTATAGACCGGTCTTTAGATACCTCTGAATGGTTAAGAGGAATCGAAAAGAAAATGGCCGATGAATGCGGCAAACAACTAGGTATTAAGTAATCCAATTGCCATCTTTGACTTGCACACTATGAGTTTTAGTAACACAGTTTGGCAGACTAGACTTAATCCGACATCTTTCTTAGCTCGGCTACAACCCAGATCATTCCTTCAGTATCCAGCTTACAATATCTGATTAGATCCGCCCGTACCCTGGTGATTTCTTCCTCTGTGGCACTACCATACGTTATTCTCTCATAGGCAATACTTGCATCCATCCCGGCACCAATACTCATCTCTTCATAGCTTTCTCCGGTAACTGCCGGAAGGACTTTCTTAAGCGAAGCTGTATCCTTTTGTGAAGCATGGTAGTAATGGAAATTGGCAAATGGGTAGAGCAAATCAACTATCCTTACAGCGATACCTGCGAGCCAGTCTGTGTATTCGGGAAAAGCCTCCACTAACTCCTTCAAGACTCCCTCCTCGAAGCCGGAGTTATAGGCGATTATGCTACCTTCAGAACCAAGTAGACTTTGCAGCTCATGGAGAAGTTGAGGTCTGGGGTCACCTATCCCATCAGCCAAGAACGAGTAATGCACCGGTTCGGATTCGTCGTCTTCCACAACATGCAGGGAAAACTGAAATGGTATTGTCTGATAAGGTCTCATCCCATTATATGTTGGTATGGCTGGACCTATCGTCTCAAAGTCTAAATAATAGAGAGGGTATTTAAACCTATCCAGAAACAGCCGGATTTGCTCCTTCTCAACATGGGGAGTTCCTGTTATTACACACTCTTTCTGAATCTGTTGCTGCCTAGAGAGATGCATGTCGTCTGGAATGTCCCCAATAGATATGATTCCCCGCTCATACAGAGAAAATTGCTTTGTCTTTCCACCTCGTAAATCAAAGATGCTGTTCTCAGGCAAGCACCTCCAGCATTCCGCACGCAGCGGACATTCGTATGGTGTAAGGCAGTGCTTGCCAATCCTGACTTCAGGGCATGTTCTACCAGATAGGACCGCGAGCAAATTAAGCACCCGTTGCTCTATACCTTCGCTCACTTCTGCTACCCGGGTGGAGATATCTTCCAAGATGAATAGCCCTTCCGGCTCTATTTCACCATTCTTGACATAATTGGTATTCATATAGGCTAACTTACAGCTTCTTATCCTTAATCCTGCCTTCTCACAGCAGTACTTCTGAAAAGACACGTCATCTATATGAACATCCTTGACCGATGTACTTGACTTCACTTCAATGATGTCCCACTCGTCTTCGTTGACAGGGGTCAAAATGTCTATTCGTGAATACGTACTTCCAACCAGGACGCAGGCTTCGAACAATGTCTTTCTCTCCATAAGGAGTTCCTTAGTCTTTCTGATATCCCCCATGAAATCGTCAGACGGGATGTCAATACCGCCTGGAAATAGCTGCTCAGCATATCCACCAACCCGATGCCCCTGGTCAAATAGATATTGGGTGACACCATCCACCTCGGGAACACTCTCGGGCTCATTTATCTGAATCCAGAGCAACTTAGGACACTGAAGGCCGTTGAGGTAGCGTGACTTGGATAGCATTCTTGATCACCTGTTCCTTCCTCAATCGTTCAGGTTACGTAACGCCGTATCAACACTATGCCGTTCTTGGTGAAGATTCACATTGATGTGAACCGCTTGTCCAGCAACTGTCTTGCTCTACGGTGCAAGAACCTGTACCCGATTGTCTAATAACTCTGTCTGAGCTACAGCAGACAAATCTGCCAACCCCAAAGGCAACTGCATATCTAGGCAAATATCTGATTTCGGTCAATCGATTGCCCTGAACAAGCGAGTTGCATAGCTCTCTCAAGAACATTGGCTCGGGCTTCAAGAAAAGCTTGGTAGTCTCTTCGAATACTCTCCTCTCGTAGCCTGGAGTCGTCTATTCGGCCATAGCCGCCCACCGATAGCTCTTCATACGGGACAAGGTGTGTTTTCAAGCGTTGACGCAAGTCATCTTCCCCGAGATCATTGCTATCTGCACGCTCTTTGAGATACAGGATTGGATCCTTGTTGGTAAGTGTCCGATTGGTTCGCCATGTGATCAACGCACAGTTCAACGATACATGAATTTCATCGTCTGTCAGTCGTGCCTCTTCCGACAGAAGCTGATCTGGAAAAAGTCTCCAAGAGAGCGACCTTGTCTTCGCACATCCCGACGGCACCCCTCTAGATCCTGGCAGCGTTACAAAATCATTCTCAAGGAGTATTGTCAAAGCTGGCTTACCTCATCTGCGTTTTCATGACCTCAGGCATACCCACGCTAGTCTCATGCTAAGGGCAGGGATTCATCCCAAGATCGTTCAGGAACGCTTGGGACACGGGAGCATAGCCGTTACCCTGGACACCTACTCCCACGTGGTCCCTGGGTTGCACGAAGCGGCAGCACAACGCTTCGAAAGAGTATTCGAGAGGCAAGCACTGCGGATACTGACTGACGCCGACCTGTCAAGCGAATCTGCATGTCGGCAAAATGTCGGCAGAGAGGATGAATCTGAACGTGAGCCGCCTGGGACTCGAACCCAGAACCGGCTGATTAAGAGTCAGCTGCTCTTCCTGTTGAGCTAGCGGCCCATATGGCAGCGATATACTATCACCGTGAGGAGACAAAGTCCAACCTAGCTCGACTTTGCCCAAGTGATAGTATACTATAGTGTTTTGCGGCTGGAACGATGGAAAAGGCTTTCCAGGTAACGGACCATACTGCTGACGTTGGCATTACTGCTTATGGGACCGACATAAGGCAGATGTTCTCCAATGCCGCGTTGGCCTTGTTCAGTCTCATCACGGAGCCTGAAAGCATTGGAGAGAAACTGCAACGCAAACTGGAAGTAGTTGCCGAGCACAAAGACAGCTTGCTGGTGGAATGGCTCAATGAACTCATCTACCTTTTCGACGCTGAACACCTTTTGTTTGGGAGATTTGACATTGACAGCCTAACCGGGAACCAACTTAAGGCGACCTGCTACGGAGAGAAGTTCGATCCCTCAAGGCACAAGCTAAAGCTAGGGGTAAAGGCGGCTACGTATCATATGCTAAAACTGGATAGACACAGTAATGCTTATAGGGCACATGTGCTCTTCGACATCTAGGAGTGAACACTATGCCAAAGTGGCAGGGACAGCTTGTCAAAATAGATGATTATCACTGGCAGATCCCACCGAGCTATAAATCGGGCATGAGGGTTCCTGGCTTGATTTATGCCAGCGAGGAGATGCTCAAATCCATACAGGAGGAGCAGACCCTGGAACAAGTTGCCAATGTCGCCTTTCTCCCCGGGATAATCAATTTCTCGTTTGCCATGCCTGATATACATTGGGGCTATGGCTTCCCTATAGGCGGGGTTGCTGCAATTGATGTCAAGAATGGCGTCATCTCGCCGGGAGGTGTAGGTTACGACATCAATTGTGGGGTGAGGTTATTACGTAGCAACCTTAGCGAAGCCGAGGTAAGAACCAAGATTAACGAGCTTGTTAACGAATTGTTCAACAATATACCATCCGGCTTAGGCTCTGAGGGAAAGATCAAGATCAGCCATAAAGAGATGGAACGCTTGATGGTTAAGGGAGCCGCCTGGGCAGTGGAGCATGGCTTTGGTTCTGAGGACGACTTAGATGCTACCGAAGAGGGCGGATGCGTAGAAGGCGCCGACCCAAGCAAGATAAGCGAGAAGGCAATAAAGCGAGGCATGCCTCAAGCAGGCACACTGGGCTCGGGCAACCATTTTGTCGAGGTGCAAGTGGTGAAGGAGATATTCGAACCCTACATAGCTGGAATCATGGGCATCAACGAAGTAGGCCAAGTGTTGATTCTAATTCATACTGGCTCTCGGGGCTTTGGTCACCAGGTGTGCACCGACCATCTCCGTGTCATGGAAGGGGCAGTGTCAACGTATGGGATAAAGCTTCCTGACCGACAGCTTGCTTGTGCTCCAATACAATCAAAGGAAGGGAAAGACTATCTAGCGGCTATGGCATGTGCTGCCAATTATGCCTGGGTTAACCGCCAATGCATTGCCCATTGGGCCAGGGAAAGCTTTTCTAAGGTCTTTGGCAAAAGCGCCGACGAACTTGGCATAAGGCAGATTTATGATGTTGCCCATAACATTGCCAAGATAGAAACACACAAGGTGGATGGCAGGCCTGTCAAGGTTTGTGTACACCGCAAGGGAGCTACGCGGGCCTTCCCCGCAGGACACAAGGATGTTTCTGAACGCTACAAAGAGATAGGGCAACCTGTGCTTATTCCAGGCGATATGGGGCGGTGCTCTTTTCTCGCTGTGGGCACTCAAAAGGCAATGGAGGAGACCTTTGGTTCCACTTGCCATGGGGCCGGTAGGGTTCTTAGTCGTGGTGCTGCCAAGCGAAGCCTGAAAGGCAGGGACGTAATCCGGGAGCTGCAGGAGAGGGGCATCACTGTCAGGGCACACAGCATACCTTCTCTGGCTGAGGAAGCATCCCAAGCTTACAAAGATGTCACTGAGGTCATTGACGTTGTCCATCAAGCCGGCATCTGCAAGAAAGTAGCTATGGCTGTTCCCATAGGTGTTATCAAGGGCTAAGGAAATGTCATTGCGGGCGAGGCGCGGGATCCCTGAAAACCCTTCGAAGGATTTGCGGAAAACATGAATGTGCGGCCTGTAGTAAAGCTGCCCCGTCCTGAGTTAAAGGGAAGGGTCTCACTGGAAGAGGCTATAGCTAAACGCAGGTCGGTTCGGAGATATCGCGCGGAGCCGTTGACTCTATTTCAACTAAGCCAAATACTCTGGGCTGCTCAGGGGATCACGGGGCGCGGGGAGCTTAGAGCAGCACCAAGTGCTGGAGCCACGTATCCCTTGGACCTCTTCGCTTTTGTGGGGAACCAGGCCGTAGATGAATTGGAAGCTGGGGTTTACCACTATGAAGTAGATTCTCATTCACTAGTATGCTCTCAGCGAGGCGATTTAAGACGAGAGCTAGCTAGGGCGGCTCTTGACCAGGGATTCATTGCCAGTGCCCCGGCAGACATTGTCATCTGCGCCATCTACACCAGGACTTCCTATACATACGGCAGACGTGGTGAAAGATATGTTCATATGGAAGTGGGGCATGTGGGGGAAAA
>CAZHQV010000094.1:0-8740 GCA_964534285.1 uncultured Dehalococcoidales bacterium | reverse complement strand
TATCTTGACCTTTTTCTCCTCGGGAATGAACTCTATCGCTCTGGTGGGGCAGATTCTGACGCATAACTTGCACCCAGTACATGTGTCCCTGTCATAGGCCAGCTTTCCGCGAAAGTGGGGCGGCACCGGTATTGGTGGTATCAACTTCTGTTCACCTTTTGTGACCCTGTCTAGGAATTTGGTGGTTGATGCCGGAGCATATTTTGCCGGAAACTTGTTTGTAGCCGACTTGAGAAAGAGTTGCTTTAATATCGTGCTGACTACTCCCATATCCCTCGCCTCATAATACTAAATCTACCCCCATGAATATCAACCCCACAAGACTTACGAGTGTCATTGCTATCAGATAGACGTAGCTGGCCTGAGTAATCTTGAACCGCGCCATGGCAGCGCGTATGAACATCACGCTAACAAACATTATCACAAAGACCTTGACCAGGAAGAATAAGCTATCCACTATGGCCGCCGGAATGGCAGCCACAATTCCTATCGCGGGTGAGAGGTTATACGGGAAAAACAGAGCGACTACTAAGGATACCATAACAAAAGCCTTGAGTGCATCAGAGAGGTAGAACAGAGCCAGATTTCTGCCTGAATATTCAACCAGTATTCCTCCAGCAATCTCGGTCTCAGCTTCAGCTATATCAAATGGCACTTTTGAGACTTCGCCCGGTGTAACCGTCAGCAGAGCAAACAGCAGAATCACGGCGCCCACGATTCCCAGTGGGCCTACCAGGTTCCATATGGGATATGCGGCAACTGTGGATAACATGAACGGATCAGCATTGGTGACAGGAAGAATGCGCCAAGCAATGGCTACTATCACCAATGCCAGGGAGAATTCGTAGCTCATCATAATAACCATTTCACGCTGTGCACCCACAGTAGCATACGGCGAACCCGACGCGAACCCACCTGCCACAAACGCCAAAGATGGCACAATCAACAGATATACTATTAGTATGGAGTCGCCGTAGCCATCTAACAGTGCCCTCTGCCCAAATACGGGTATGTAAAGGAGCACCAGGATTGTCACCACCAAGCAGACAAGTGGAGCGCCATTGAACAGCCAGGAAACCGCCCCATCAGGTACGATATTCTCCTTGATAAGTAGCTTGCGGACATCACGGAAGGGCTGGACTATCGGAGGGCCTATCCTGCCCTGCATATGGGCAACTAATTTGCGGTCTATGCCCCGGAATAGCAGAGCAAATACTACCCCAAGTATTGCCAGAACGATCGCACCGACGATTATTGCTGGAATACCCAACCAGGGGCTATCACCTATTGAGTCCATTACCTTTCAAGGTCTTTGTCTTTTCCACGGAGAGCCTGTGCAATTCCTCGCCAGTGAGCACAGACCTCCGATTCGTTTTGAGGTCGACAACAATAGCTCTGTTGGTGCATGACATGCAGGGGTCAATAGAGGCAAAGGCAATTGGGACATCGGCAATCTGACCACCCTTGAGTATTGTCGGTATGGACATAAGGTTCACATATGTGGGGGCCCTTACCTTCCACGTAGCCAGAGTCTCCCTCCCAGCTTCCAGACGAACATAGTGTACCACCTCACCTCTAGGTGCTTCGGCTCGCCCGACGCCTTCACCTTCTGCTTTGGTCAGCGCATTCAAGAGCTTTGCGACCTTCGGCTCTGCAAGTATCGGGCCAGGCGGCATTTCATCCAGACATTGCTCTATGATTTCGATGGACTGCTTAACCTCGAGTAACCGAACGATGATTCTGTCATACACATCGCCGACTACAGTCCCGGTGAGCATATCTGGGGTAATGGCTTTGACATCTAAATCGGCATAGCCGCCATAAGGCTGGTCTTGCCTCACATCCTTGGGCACGCCGCTTGCTCTGCCAGTTGGCCCCACCGCAAGCAGTTTCAAAGCATCCTCGGTTTTCAGGATCCCCACATTCCTTGTACGGATCCGGATTGTCCAATCGTCCAGAAACACGGTTTTTAGCTGGTCGAATATGCTCTTGTAGTAGTCCAGGGATTGCCTAATCCTAGGGAATTGTTCCTCGACGATGTCTCTTCTAACCCCGCCGATCTGAAACATCGCCTTGGTGACCCGGTTTCCCGTCACGTGTTCTATAAGATCCATTATTTCCTCTCTAACGCGCCAGACAAGGTAGAACACGGTGTCAAACCCAATCTCGTGAGCGGCGACCCCCGCCCATAGGAGATGAGAGTGTATTCGCTCCATTTCGGCGGTAATCACCCTTATGTATTCGGCGCGTTCCGGGGGGGTGATGCCAGCGGCTTGCTCCACAGCCATAATATATGCGAAGGGATGGCATATGTTGCAGATGCCACATATGCGTTCAGACAGATATATGGTCTGGATAGGGTTGTTTCTATTCATGCCAAGCCATTCCATGCCGCGGTGGACCTGCCCCACAATAACATCCACATCCACAATCTCCTCACCGTCGACGTCCAGGGCAAGCCTGATAGGCTCCTTTAGCGCGGGATGAATTGGACCTACGGGTATCGTGTATCTTGTTTTGGTCTCATCTATTGCCATATTTCGGCTCCCTCCCCGGCAGGACTCTAAGCATGTCCTGTGGCCCTGTTTCATCTGTTCTCCAGGGGTAAACACCGTCAGGAAAATCGTCAGGTAGGAACAAACGCCTCCTATCAGGGATGTCGACCACTTCTACTCCCATCATCTCCTGAGTCTCACGTTCGGTGAATAACGCACCAGGAATGATATCTGTAATCGTTGGTATCTTCAGGTCGTTCTTGGGCAGGCTGACGCGTAGCCCGAGCGACAACTCTTGAAGGTGAAGGCCGTAATATAGTGTGAAGTGATAGATCAACTCAACAGTATCCCCAAGATCAGCGGATGATATTATGGCCAAATGGGGATATTCCTGGAGTGTGCAAATGTGTTGTACTGCTCTTCTGAACGCCTCTCTCTTCACGTATATCCAGATTGTCCTGTGGAGATTCTTTTTTACTGCCACCTCCCTTTCACAAATCCTCGAATCGATAAGGGTATCTCCCAGAGCAGTCTTGAAACTCTCGACTATTGCTTGCGGACTGAGTATTTCCACCTATGTTACCCCCTGCCTTTCAATTTGCTCCAGCTTCAGCCATGCCTTAGCCACTCCCTCGATAATGGCTTCGGGCCTGGGCGGACACCCGGGAACATAAACGTCCACCGGTATTATCTGGTCTACCGGGCCCACAAGATTGTAGGATTCATAGAATACGTCCCCTTCTATACCGCAGTTGCCAACTACAATGACCATCTTAGGGTCGGGTACCTGCTCGTATACACGCTCGACCCTCGAAGCCATTTGCCTGGTTACGGGACCCGTCACCAGCAATACGTCAGCATGTCGTGGCGAACCCACAAGCATGATCCCAAAACGCTCAACATCATACCTGGGAGTGAGTACGGCGAGAATCTCAATATCGCAGCCGTTACACGACCCGGTATTCATATGGTATACCCATAGCGCCCTTCTAAAGGAACTAAGGCTCATATCTCTCCTTTCGCTAGATGACTCCCACGAGGAAAAGTATTACTGCTGTTAGGGCAACAAGGGCTACAAACCAGATAATATAGTCATTTAGTATCCCTGTGTGTTCTCTCATGTTTCTTTCGTAATACCCCTTAAGGGTCTCGAAGAATCCCCAGTATATGTTGTGGGCTTTGATGTGTCTTTCCTCTTCTTTAGGAGGTTCTTCACCACTTAGAAATACCTGCGTTTGGGCAGTCCCCCTCTTATATTTCTTCTGCCCCCGACTCCTCAAGAGGTAGACTAGTGCTATTAAGACCGCGAATCCAAGGATCCAAATAAGAGGATTCCAATAAGGAAGGCCTAACATTTGCTATCCTCCTGCCACTTCATTAAGGCGTGCTGTGTGCTACCCTATCACAATGAGTATCAACCCGAGCACGGCTACACCGGTTACGATACCCCAATAAGTGGTAGGAACTTGGGATATCCGTAGCCTCGCCATTGCTACTCTAGGCAAGGTTATCGTAAGTATAACAACCAAGAATAGCTTTAGCAAAAAGAACAGGAAATCTATGATGTAGGCAGCAGGACCGCCTATACCAATGAGTGGGGAAAGGTCGTACGGAAAGAACAAGGCGATGGTTAAGGTGCCTATCGCCACTGTCTTTACGGCATCGGCGAGGTAGAAAAGGCCGAAATTCCGGCCTGAATACTCAGTAACCGCACCTTCGGCAAGCTCGGGCCCAGCCTCACAGACATCAAAGGGTACTGTGGCCAATTGCCCTGGAGTAACCACAACCAAGGAGAAGAAGAGTAAGAGGAGGCCTATTATGCCCAAAGGACCCACGTTACCCCAGAGCGGGTGTGAGTATATAAAAGCGAGGCTGAAAACGCTTTCGCCTGGGTAAAGCGCGTTCAGCTTCCAGGCAATTGCGATTGCAACCACAGCCAGAGGGAACTCGTATGACATCATGGTTACCATCTTTCGCTGGGCTCCAACCGTGGCAAAGGGAGAAGAAGAAGCAAATCCGCCAACAACCATAGCCAAGGCGGGAATTATGAGCAGATACACAACCAGAATAAGGTCTCCGTATCCAGAAAGTACGGGAGTGAAAGTCAGGCCCCCAAAGGGCAAGTAGAGAAGGACGGTGATAATGGAAGCAAGGGATATAACCGGGGCAGCGTTATAAAGCCAAGTCAGCGCTCTCTCAGGCTGAACCGTATCTTTAATCATTAACTTGCTTACATCGTAGAAGGGCTGCGTTACCGGTGGGCCTACCCTGCTCTGCATATGAGCAGCTATTTTGCGATCAAAGCCTTTGTATAGCAGGCCACAAAAAGTGGCAAATATAGCAAGGCCTATGGTTCCGATGGTTGCCCCTAAAACGGCTACAGAGGTAGCGATCATTGTCCCCCTTCTCTAGGCACGGGATTCTTAATCACTGCCGAAGGATCGGGGGTGGAAAGGAAGACGTTTTTCGTCATCGTCAGACATCTTCTCGGGCATATGTCCTGACAAAGGGCGCAGAAACAACACTTTCTCAGGTCTATTCGAGGATAAGTCTTGGGATATTTCTGTTTGTGCTCTTCAGGCATCTCTACCATCTCTATAGCCTTGTTGGGACATATCTCAGCGCAAAGGTTACAGCTGACACATCTATCAATATCAAGCTCATGTTCTCCCCGATACCCCTCGGGAATCTCAATGGCCTCGTAGGGGAACTTAACCGTCATCGGCTTTGAGAACAGGGTCTTGAATAATACCCCTACTGTTGTCACCATGCTCATAGCAAATTACCTATCCATATCTGCAGGACAAATATTCAGGCTCCAATAGATGGCCGGTACATCCGCTATTTGACAACCCTGCAGCAAGTGCTCGAGGACGGGTATCATGTGTAGAAAATCAGGACCTCTTACCTTCACCCTATAGGGTTCTCCTTCGCCAACGCTCCTCATGTAGATGGCGGCTTCACCTCTGGCAATTTCGTTACGCACATAGACCTCACCCTCGGGAATCTTGACTCGTTTGGGAGGCGTTATTTTCTCTGGCTCTCTCACCTTGCCCTGCGGCATCCTATCCAGAATTTGTCTTACGATCCTTATGGATTCCTCCATCTCCTTGTCTCTAATCAGACAACGGGCATAGGCGTCTCCTTCCTTCTCAGTTGGAATGTCGAAGTCCAGCTCGTCATATATCTCATAGGGATCATCTTTCCTCACGTCCGTCTTCATTCCACACGCCCTGAGAACGGGGCCTGTCGCCCCTAACCTCAGGGCATCTTCCGTCTTCAAAACACCGACACCTTTTGCTCTGCTAGCAAACACTACGTTGGCGAAATCTTTCATCTTTTCCATCATCTCTTCTGTTTGCTTTAGGAGCCGCATTATCCTCTGTTCGTATCCCTCGGGCAGGTCTCTCCTTACTCCTCCAGGACATATATAACCCGCCGGGTAGACCCTTCCTCCCGTTATGAACTCGAATATGTCCAGCACATAGTCTCTATAACCAAAGGCCATCTTGAATCCGGTATCAAAACCAAGAGCTAGGCTCATTACGCCATACCAGATGAGGTGGGATTGTAACCTAGACAGCTCTGCCATTAACACTCTTATGTATCTAGCCCGTTCAGGGACTTCAACACCTGTTAACTCATCCACTGCCTCCGCATGCACCAGATTCCAGTTAAGCGCCTCAAGTACACAGAGTCTGTCTGACAGTACAGCATTCTGCATAGGAATCCTGTATTCCATTAACTTCTCAAATCCACGGTGTAAATACCCCGGGTCGGCACGGGCAGATACCACTCTTTCCCCATCCACCTTGAGCTTTACGCCAAAATTCCCTGAACCCGAATGTGCTGGCCCAAAGTAAAAGTCATACTCTGTCCCCTCTTCGGTGACTAGTGCCATTTGCTCAGCCCCAATAGGCTCTTTCTCGCTCATCTCCCCGATCATAATACTTTTCGTTTACGTAATCTCTCCAATTGAAATCTTTCCTGAATGGGGGAGGCCCATCCCAATCTTCTAAGAAAAGAGGCGCTAAATCCTGGTTGCCTTCAAATTCCACACCAAAAAGCTCGTGCAGTTCCCTTTCATGTATCTGGGCACTTCCATGCCACACGGGAACAACGGAATCGATGACAGGATTAACCCTGTCTATTTCTGTCTTTATAGTCAGGAGAATTCTTTCCGAATATGACCACAGGTGGTAAGTGAGCTCAAATGTCCCTTCGCCAGGCCAATCGGTCACAGATATTGCGGAAAGATGCTCAAATCCCAGTCCTCTTGCGAATTCGCACAAAGCTATTAGGCTTTCCTTATTGGTCGCCACCCAAATCCTTCGCTCCCTTTGAAACTTCCCTTCAACCTTGAATTTTGAGCCTATCTCGTCTATGATTTTGTTCTCTCTGTGCGGAGCGTCAGCCATTTCCTTGATCCCTCATCCACTGTGCGATTTCGCAAACTTCCTACCATGTGGGGGAACAGCGCCTACATGGTGAAATATTTTCATACAAGCTTCGAATACCGCCTCAGGCCTAGGGGGACATCCAGGAATATAGATATTGACTGGAATATAATCTGTCAACCTCTTTACGGTATTATATGAGTCCCAGTACATCCCGCCACTCATGGTACAGGCACCCAGAGCAATCACTGCCTTTGGATCGGGCATTTGTTCGTATATTATTTGAGCTCTTCTTATCGATTTGAATGTCTGATAGCCAGCAATAAATAGAACGTCGGCATGTCGCGGTGTCCCAGTGATGATCATTCCGAACCTTTCCATGTCCCATCTGGAGCCCACCAGGGGAACCAACTCGCAGAATCCACAAGAATTAAACCAGTTGAATATCCATATTGCATTTATTAGCCGCTTCATCTTTGTCTCTTGCTTGACCACTTATATCACTCCTACAACAAAGAGCATGATCGTGACTATGGCTATGAGGGCTACAAACCAAATGACATAGTCATTCACTATCCCTGTATGCGTACTTATAGTGGGGTCATAGTATTTCTTAAGCCCCTCGAAAAACCCCCAATATATGTTGTGAGCCCTTATGTGTGTTTTCCCCGCTGTTAATCTGGGGTTTGCCATCAAGAACTCCTCGCTTTGTACTCCCTTCTTATGTGCTTTTTCCCCTCGAGATCGAATGAAATAAGCCACAAGCAAAGCTACAATAGCAGCAATAATCCACACGACAGGTCCCCAGAATCCCGATGGGCTCTCAATCATGGTACCCCTCCCATAACCCCATTGATGTATCCAGCTTGGTTTATTAACGCATCTGTAGCCGGATAGACTATGGTATCGACAATTAGCCCCGGGAATATGCTGAAGAAGATAATCACCGCCGCCAGAATGCCCATGCCAACGATCATCCCTTTGGGGACCTCTCTTACATCCTTAGATTCAGGCAACTGCGGTCCTGTAAAAGCTGATTGGAAGGCTTTTGTAAAGGAAGCCAAGGTTATGAGCGAGACTAGCATAGCTATTATGGCTAGGATGGGGTTGAACTGATACACAGACTCATAGATCATGAACTTCGAAGCAAATCCGTTGAGAGGGGGAATGCCGGAAATGGCCAAGGCGCCAATTATGAAAAATATCGCGGTGAACTTCATGTTATGCCCCAAGCCGCCCATTCTGTTGAGGTCTCTGTGGCCCAGCCGATAGAATAGAGCGCCTGCTGTCAAGAATAGCAGTCCCTTATACAAAGCGTGATTTATTATGTGGAAGATGCCTCCGGCCATCGCATCTCTTCCGTAGGTAGCCAAAGCTTCTGCGTTGCCCAGAACGGCCAGTCCAACGCCTACCCCAAGCAACATATATCCGGTCTGCGAAATAGCGTGATAGGCCATCAATCTCTTGATGTCCGTTTGAGGGATGGCCATAGTAACCCCGATGAACATGCTTAATACCCCAAGGATTATCACTATCCAACCCACCGTAGCCGTGTTTAGGGTAACCCCGTAAAGGGTGAAGCAAACCCTGAAGAGGGCATACAGGCATGCTTGGCTTGCCGTTACCAGCATGGCGGTTGTCGGAGCAGGGGCAACAGCGTAGGCATCTGGCACCCACATGTGTAAGGGCACACCTCCAAGTTTCATAACAAATGCTATTACCAATAAGGCCAAAGCTATCTTATCCAGCATGGTATATTGGATTACATCAGCCAGAGCAGCCATATTGAGTAGGTTATATTGGGCATAAAGCAAGCCCACAGCAAATAGGACTGTTAGTGCCCCAATT
>CAZHQV010000093.1:0-8780 GCA_964534285.1 uncultured Dehalococcoidales bacterium | reverse complement strand
TAAACAGGAAGATCAAGACGCGGCAGAATGTAAGGCAAGGCACCAATGTGGTCCTCATGCCCATGAGTAATGATAATGCCTCTCAGCTTTTGCTGTTTCTGTAGCAGATAACTGATATCCGGGATGAGCAGGTCAACTCCCAGCATCTCCTCACTGGGAAACATCAGCCCAGCATCAATGATAATGATGTCATCGGCGTATTCCAGGACCATCATGTTTCTGCCGATTTCGCCCAGTCCACCTAAGGGGACTATCCTTAACTTCTGTGTTGACATAATTGAGTCTAAAACAAGTTCAATTGCTGAGCTCCAGTACCGACCTCAGCCACTTCTTCAGCTTGAGTCAATACTTCCGGTATCCGAAGCATATCGGCCTCGATAGTCTTGCGCAGACTACCTTGGTGAAGGGCGGCAGCGGGATGATACATAGGATAATAGATTACATCGCCTATCTTTCGTGCTTTTCCATGAGTCTTGCCTATGCCCTCATTGGGGAAATACCTTGCCAGGGAATAACGGCCCAGAGTAACGACCATTCTAGGTTGAATTATTTCCACTTGGCGGTCGAGCCACTTACAGCAAGCCTTTATTTCGCTAGGCAGAGGGTCACGATTCCCCGGAGGGCGGCACTTAATCACATTGGCAATGTAAACTTGCTGTCGAGATAAGCCAATTGAGGCCAACAACTCATCCAGAAATGCCCCCGCTGACCCCACAAAGGGTCGCCCTTGCTGGTCTTCATACCACCCTGGCGCCTCGCCGATAAAGAGCAAATCAGCATCTTCAGGGCCCTCGCCAGGCACTACTTTGGTACGAGATTTAGCCAAGTCACAATCTTGACAATCTGCAATTTCTTGGTGAAGCTCGGTCAAAGCTGACATCTGATTCGATGATAACACCCCTGGCTCTGTTGGTCAATTTCGGCCACATCACTCTTCATCTTCATCTTCCTCTTCCTCTTCCTCGTGTTCCCAAATGGGTTCAGTAAATTGGTCAATAAATGCCGCCGTAGCCTGCTTAGCTATCCTTTCCATTTCCTCTTCTGATTGTCTAGCCAGACTGCTAAGCTCAGCCAAGTCAATCCCAATTCCTAACATTTCAGTTAGCACTTCAAGAACAGCCAACGAAGCTTTGGGATTTGCTATTTGGGTAGCATAACTTGGCACTTCACCCAGCAAGCAAAAGCCTTCCATACCCTGTTCCTTAGCCATCCCCAGTATTAATCCATTCAACCCTGCGATGCGTAGATCACCTTTAAGAACAACCTCGTATTTGCTTAACTCACTGATTAACTCCCGCTTTGTAGCACACCCCCACACCTTTGATTTTTCGCTATAGTGAATCCGCGTTATAGCCGCAGCACAACTATATATCCTGTTCACTCTAAACTTCCGGGCTACATCCAAAACACAGTCAACCATTTCATATCCTTTGGAGCCAGGCTGCTCCTCGCCAATGAATAACACCAAAGCTTTGCCACCCCTTTTACCCTGCCAGTAATAAAACTTGCTCTCGGGAAAACGAGGTTTTTCCACTACATTGTCTTCCACCATGACGCCTACGGGCTCAAAGAAGTTGACCGGGGTGATTTCCCCTATCTCCACTGCTCCCAATTTCCGTTTCAAATACCTTGCTACTATTAGGGAAACATCGCCAATGCCCGGCCAAGAAGCCAGCATATCACAGCTCTTAGGGCGTGGTTGCCTGTAAAGCTTGTAGAGGTTATCTCGCTTCCTATTCGTGGCCATGATTGTTCACCTTCATTTATTTCGCTGACACTGATAACCGGGGACAATACAAATAAGGAGTCCACAGAACTCCATTAACCCACCTTGCCTCACACCCGATACCAAGGTGCTGCTTAAGAACTTGATAGATGTTCCCGGAAATCATGGTATCCTTCACCCGGCCTGCTATTTCCCCATTTTCTACCTTATATCCTAACAAGACGTTGCCACCGAAGTCGCCGCCCAGAACGTTGCCCTGATCTGCCCCTATGAGCTGCTCCACGATTAGCCCTTCTTTCATATCCTCCACCATGCTGCGAAAAGGAATATCTCCTTCTTTTATCACCAGGGAGCTTATCGCCGGCTTTACTTGTCCTGTGCCACTGGCTCTGCGGCCACTGCCTGTGCTTTCAACCCCAGCCAAAGCCGCTGTTTGAAGATCGTAGAAGAAATGCGACACTACGCCGCTTTCAATCAGCGACAACCGCTCGCTGGGCACCCCTTCATCATCGCAAGGAGAACTCGCCAAACAATAGTCTAACGTAGCATCATCCCACAAGGTGAACTCTGTGTCAAAAACCAGCTCTCCTAACCTTTCCTTCAAAGGCGAAGCTCCTTCAAGAACCGTCTTGCCGTTAAGAGCCAGCGCCATTGGGCTCAAGAAGGCACTGGCCACACCAAGAGGGGTGAAGATAACTGGCAGGGGCTTGGTAGACACGGTGGCTTTCCTTTTAGCCAGCTCCAACTGTCCGACCACTCTATCAGCTACCAGTTCGACCTTATCAAGCAGATGACAGGAGCTTTCGCTGTCACCAACAAAAAGCATATCTGTATCCTGGATAAGAACGCCTTCCAGCCCAAGGCCGAAAAAGCTCTTATCATAGCTCGCCTCGCCACCCTGAGAATTAGTTACGTGGACTGAGCTTGTTCCCTTGGTCACCTCAACATCACAGAGTATATCAGGGGCATGCCTCCTCACTTTGGCTATTAGCTCATTGCCCAGTTCTATCATTTCTTCCATAGTCATCTTTTCTATCCGAGGGTCAAAGATGCTCGCCTCAGGATAATTCCTCGACGAAGGAAATTGAAACCTGGCTGGATTTCCAAACAGGGATGTTTCCACAGCCATGCTGACCAAATCCCTTGAGACCCCTCCCCCTCGAAGAGAGAGGTTAGCCGAAGGTGAACCGCTTTCCCCTGCCCCACCAGGGCCGCTAGCCGCTGAAAAACCAACCTTGCCTTCCTTGATAATTCGCAAGGCAACGCTGCTGCTCTCCTTGGTCTGGACTTGCTTCAATTTGTTAGCTTCGAAGTGCACTGGTGTTTCCTGAGAGGACACCCAGAAAACTTCAGCTTGCTCAGCTACCTTCCGTGCCGAGCTAATAATCTCCCAAAGACGTTCCATCTTAAATTCCAATATCTAGATCCTAAACAATATCAAATTTCAAAGAACTAAATCCAAACCTACCGGCTCTTTGTTAATATCGAACCGAATATCTTCATCAATTCTATAGACTCTGCGAGCAATATCTCTCGTTCCTTTCCCGAATCAGGATCATTTACTTCTACAAGCTTTAACCAATATCTACACTCTTTGGCCTCTTTCCGGCATATCTTGATTCTCATCAAGAAGTCTTTCTTACCTAGGGCTTCATTTGCCTCTATATAGTTTGCTCCGACAGAGGTTGCTGCTCGGATTAATTGCTTCCCAATTTCTCCACAAATCACCGTTTTTGGCAACTCCCTGCAAAAAGCAAGAGTGGACTTTGCAAATTGCAATGTTCTCTCTTCCAGGTCATATTGTTTCGAATTTTGATTCTGTGTCATTGGGATTTGATTAGGATTTCGCAGTTAGGATTTGGTATTTATCGCTTATCTGCCTCCAATCAGACAATGACGAATCCTTATATGCGGGCTGCCGTTAGAAACAGGTAAAGGCGATTGTCCTCCCTTGCCACAACCTCCACCCTGATTCATACTCAGGTCATTGCCAATGGCGTCTATGTTGTCCAAAGTAGCAAAAACATTGCCACTTAGTACTACTGGGCGCAGCAGCTCGGCCAGTCTCCCATTGCGAATCATGTATGCCTCCCCAGCAGAGAAAGTGAACATCTCCAGGCTGGTCTGCCCTCCGTACCAGTCCTTAACATAAACACCATCTTTGACCTCGCTGAGCATTTCCTCGAGAGAGGCATTGCCCCTCTCAATAAAGGTGTTAGTCATGCGAACTATGGGAGGGAAGCGGTAGCTAATGGCACGCGCATTTCCCGTAGGTTTCTCACCCATCTTAGCTGCTGTCTCCCTGGAATGAAGCCTGCCCACCAGAACGCCCCCATGAATGAGGTACGTTTTCGCTCCTGGTGTTCCCTCATCATCATATTTATAGCTCCCCCTTAACTCAGGGATAGTGGCATCATCAACGATATTGAACTGCTTGCCGCCGAATCTTCGACCTAGAGCCATGATCTTTCGTAACTGCTCATTCTGATAAACGAAATCCGACTCGGAGAGGTGCCCGAAGGCTTCGTGAGCAAAGACCCCGGCCAAAACGGGGTCCACAATAACGGTGTATTCGCCACCTTTCGCCTCAGGAGCAGAAAGAAGAGCTGCTGCCCGCTGGGCTATCTCCTTCACCTGCTCATGCAGACCCTCTATAGCGGTGAAATTCCCCCTGCTGCCCAGGCTCAACCCTGCTTGCTGGACTTCATTACTCTCCCGAGCTATGGCTGTCAACCTCAAGGTGAGGTCAGGCTTGCTTTGCTCTATGTAGCTGCCCTCGGCATTGGCAAAAACTACTCTTCTTCTGACATCGCGGTAATCAATCCTTGTAGTCTGAATTTTGTCGGTGCTTAACATAACATCGTTGTATTCATCAAGGACTTGTTTCTTTTGCTCCAGCGGCACGGTTGCTGAATCCTTCTTAGCCTCCATGGCCACGACATCCACTGCTGGCTCCCCTGGTGCAAACTTCACAGCTTCGCCGCTGGCCAATCTCGCCTCTTTTACTGCCAGAGCTACCTTATCTCGTAGCCCATCAAGGTGATCAAAACTGACAAAACCCCAGCCTCCCTTAACCAGAGCCCGGACATTGCCACCAGCGCTGCTAGTCCTGTTTACCTCCTCCAGTCTACCATTCCGGTAGCTGATGTAGGTACTCTCGCTCTCCTCAAAATGGGCCTCGACATAGTCAGCATTATGTTGCTTGAGAGCCTCGGCAATTTGCTGGCGCATGCCCCTATTGTAGCCGTTGAGGGGGTGCAAAGACAAAATAAGAATCTGGCTTGCCCGGGGAGCTAGCCTGGTTCAGCTCCGTTATCTTGAGGCTGAATGATGTGTTGATATCTTACGGCACCATCAACGATACAATAAATATGTCTTCCTCGCTCAACAGTAAAGGAGGGCGTTCCATTAGCCCTCCTTTATCATCCCGTTATTCCGTCTCTGCCACGCAGGTGGGACACGATGCCACAACTCCCAAGAACAATCCCCACGGCGATAGTCTGCCAGGCAAATTTCACAGTTTCGTCAAAAGATCGTTGTATTCGTCAAGGCTGAGTTCCACTTCCCTCAGAAGCTCTCTTATCAAGGGGCGAGCTAAAACTCTTCCGCGGTGATGAGGGATAGTGGTACTTCTTCCATCCGGGTGGCGGTAATAAGCGTGGCTTCCCTTTTGCCGCACCTTGTTAAATCCCAAAAGAAACAGCAACTTCTCCATCCTCTCGGCATCGACGAGAGGAAGCTTAGTCAAACCAACACCTCGATTTGCTGGATACCGGCAAACTCAGGTAAATGCCTTCTTGCCTCAGGGTCCATTTCTTCCAGGCACAGTTCAAGCACCTCTTTCAAATTTGTTTGAAGTTCATCAAGGCTCTCTGCTTGGGTGTGGGCTCCAGGAATTCCAGGGACAGTACCGACATATAAATTTGTTTCTGGGTCCCTTTCAATATAGGCAGTTATTCTATTCATTCACGGACCTCCTCCCTTAAGCTTTCATTTCCATAACGCAATTGTAGCAATTCTAACACTCTAATGCTATTTGGATTAGGCCTCACCTTACGAAAGGAGGGCGAGCCTTGTTGGTGGCTTGCCCTCCCTGTAATTGCTAACCTTAGCGTTTAGCCCTCAGCCCCGCGGCGGGAGCAAAGACAAAATGCGAGCTAGCCTGGTTCAGCTTCGTTATCTTGAGGCTGAATGATGTGTTGATATCTTACGGCGCCATAGACAATGCAGTAGCTATGCTTGCCTTGCTCAGCAGTAAAGGAGGGCGTTCCATTAGCCCTCCTTCACTATCCCGTTATTCCACCTCTACCGTGCAGACGGAAGATGATGCCAAAACTCAGTCGGATGGGGCAACTTAGCACCTCCTGTTTTTCCTTACTTCTTCTAGACAGAACTGCTAATCACTTTGCCGTGTAATCCCAGTGGTGCTTCTTCACCCTCATCATGATGGTTTCCTCACCAAGATCATCTCCAATCTGGATGCTGATGGTTACCTCCGGATCGGTCAGCTCAGTGAGGTCTGCCTTGTCCATGCGGATGTCAAACTTCCCGTTCTTCCAGTCGATAGTCATGTGCTTGATGTTGCCCTCGCCACCTTTGGGACGCTTATACTCCCACTTTTCGCCTTTCTTTCCCTTCTCCACCATGGTGATAGTCTCAGAAAGCGGTCCCTCCGTGACAGTGACATCCTCAGAGACTTCTACACCATTGCTATTAGCGCCAAGTTCAAGCTTCCCCTGCACGCGAACCTTGTCATCATCTGCTTTCTTCTTGAAATCAATCTTGGCATGGTCGATGACGAAGCTGGCCATAGGCATAGTTGGCCGGTAAGGCGCCGTCAGCCAGGGGCAGTAATCCACATTGTCGCTGACCTTATCGCCAGTGCCATCAGCGTTCATCTCGGTAGCGGGGTCAGCAGTGCAAGGGGGAACCTCATTAGTACCATCTGGGTCATGTGGCCCGCTGGCATGACCCCACCAGTTGCTGGTGGCATCAACAACACAAGAAGCAGCATTGTTAACTCCATATGGGGTGTTCTTGTAAATGTTATTGTTATTTATGTGAACACTTGCAGCATCAACAGGCGATTCAATCCCAATTCCTCCCACGTGAGACTTCACTGATGGCGTCAACTCATTGTCATGCACGCTGTTATTTCGAATTGTGATGTCACTGATAGCGAAAGCCAAATAGATGGCGCCATTTTCACTGGAGCTATTGTAGACCTCGTTTCCCTCGACAGTAACGCCACTCATGTAGACCGAGATTCCGTCTTGACGAGTGCCGTGCACAATGTTATCCTTGATTAGTCCACCTGTCTTGCTCGCATCAGCCCCATTTTTGTCTCCCAGTTTAATGCCGTCGTTATTAGGGACATTGTAGACAAGGTTACCTGTAATCTCGAGCCCTGTGGAGCCGTAGCAGTAAATAGCCGCATTCTCACTGTGAATGTCGTGCGCCTCGTTATACCTAATCGCTCCATTGGTCGAATCAGACAGGTTGAAAGCATCCTGACAGATGTTGTAAGCATAGTTGTACTCCATCACAACACTGTCGGAATTCTTGATCTGAATTGCCTCATCGCCTGCTGTTGTAAGATCGTCGTAGAGAATGTTATAGCGGAAGAGAAGGTTATCAGCAGAACCACTCTCTTCGACCATATCACCCATTCCACCGGTGATTGTCAAACCATTAATCTCTACATCACCGGCTGAAATTTGTATGACGGCGGAACTGGTTTCATCTGCATCGATAATTGACTCACCGCCAGTTCTACCTCCCTCGCTTGGTCTCGGGTCCACATCTGCTTGGGCTCCGAGCAAAGTCAGCGACTTGTTAATGACGATGGGGAATGCCTCAGAGCTGGAATCATACGTCCCCGCTGCCACATGCACAGTGCTCCCGGCTACGGCATCAATGCCGGCTTGGATGCTGTTGAACGCATCGTAGCCCCAAGTGTGACCATCGTTCGCACATCCTTCGCAGTAGTCATCGTCCACCCAGACCTCGGAAGGAGGTGGAGGAATAGAAGCCGTGTTGTAGTCACGCAAGTCCCAACCGGGTGTATATCCATGAACGGTTTCAGGATACCCGTCCACGTATTTCTTATCCGTTTTGATTCGGCCGGAGAACATGTATCCAAAGGTATCGCCCGCGCTCATGCCCAGTACTGAAAGTGGAATTGTGCCTTCCCACTCCATGCCTTCGCTGGTATCAGTGTAGGTTAGACTGACTCCTGCTGGCAGAGACGTGGTGGCCTGCATCCATGGGCAGTGACCGCCACTGCCATCACCCCACTTGGCGGAAGTCCCACTGAAGAAGTTCAGCATAAGCAGCTTGTTATACTCGTTCCATGGCGAATCAAACTGGCTCGACATCTCCGAGAGGTCTTTGTTGAGGTAATCTGGGTCAATCCAAAAGGCGAGATAATCGTCGTCTGCGGCATCCTGGTCGTAGACCGCTACACTGAAGTATAGATTCGAGCCATCCTGTGATATAGTTCCCTTGAGACTGGGAGTGCGCGGAGTAGGGCCAAAGTCTACGAGGACGTCTTCTTGCGCCCCCGCCGGCACGGCCGTCACCAGACTAAAGCTCAGCACCAATGCCAGGGCAACCAGCAGATAAATTGGTTTGGCATACCATTTTGTTTTACTCATTTGCTTTCCTCCTTTCTTCTATGATCGCCTTATCGCCCCTCGACCTCGGGCAATACGGCTTTGATCTTCTATCGACCTCTATCTTCAAAGGCTGTCACCTCCTTTCATCGCTTCATCTAATCCATTTAACCAATAATCTAAGCGATATTTGCCTCCCCTCCTCTTTTGGAAGAGGGGAGGCTGCCTGCAAGATGTCCAGAACTTCGACTAGGCCGGGCCCCCCGGCGTCCAGTCGGTATAGCCAGCCGTGAAGTTAGTGTATTGCCAGGGGCCAACAATGTTTGTCGTGAGCAGGCGGTACTGGATGCTTTGCCCAGGCGGCACATGGAAGGTATTGCAGTCGGTCAGCTTACCTACACCGCTTACCTCGACCTCGTAGCCATCGGGCAGCGTCACGT
>CAZHQV010000092.1:0-8932 GCA_964534285.1 uncultured Dehalococcoidales bacterium | reverse complement strand
CCCCCGACCCGGGGCTTATGAGTCCCCTGCTCTACCACCTGAGCTACGCTGCCCTGGAACAATTTAACACCGATTTCTGAGATCAGTCAAACCAGAATCACAGGTCTTCAAATACTTGCGGGGCCATCTCCTTGGCTATTCTTCGTATCTCACCGGCCACCGCTCTCATTTCAGGAAGCGCCCGCTTGGATGTCCGTAGTTTGATGATGTGGCGAATCTCACGAAAGTTCCAGGTACATATTATCTGCGTCTCACAGGCGTTGGGCAGGACATAGCGGGCTATTTCGGGACTTATCCCCTTGGCAAGCAGCTCTCGATAAGCCTCCCAGCAAGTTTCCATAAGCTGTTCAAACCGCTGCCGGGCAATTTCATCGCGTTCCCTGATTTCAGGCGGCTCGATATATCTCGGCTCAGTTTCCTTAACATACCTCTGGCTTCTCTGGCTGTAGCTTGCCAGCCTGTGCCTTACCAGTTCATGTGTCAGAACGCGGCTGGCCCGGATATAGAAGGTGGCACAAGCGTGTTCAATCATCGACTCATGTCCTATCTCCAGCCACGCCTGAATCCGGTCAGGGACCGTCCCCGTCTTATCCTGAGTATTCCAGCACAGTCTTCCCGCTTTCTCTATCAGCCTTTCAGCATCAGGCGTGACGGCAAGCAGTCTCACTTCCACATCATAGCCATCTATCATCGTGCACCCCGGTCTATGCGCTGACTGCCAAGATTATAATGCATTGGCCACCGCTTGGTAAGGCTCCCGCCACGCTGCGCTGAGGTAGCAAGAACAAAGCTAGCCCAGATATCGGTACTTGCCGCGGCTTGAGTCCCCCTGCCCCGCAGCTCCTGGGGCAGTGGCTCATCCGTCGGTCTGAATGTGAGCGTGTAGAAGAAGAAACTGCCGTAGTCGCCCAGCAGCTCAAAACCCGTGTCTCTACACCACCCAATCTCTGTTTTGCGGAAGGGATAATCAGGATCAATCAGAACCTCAGCAAGGGCTAATAACCCTTGCTTCTTCAAGACCCTCTGGATTTCACCGAGTGCTCTGTGCTTGTCGGGTATCTCCGGCAAAACCGCGACCATAAGCGCTCGGTCCACACTGTTGTCAGGCAGAGGAATCCCATAAGCCGGGGCAATTCTGGTAGTTATGTTCTTGACCCCTGCTTGTTCAATCCTTCGGTCAAGTACAGCTATCACCTTGGGCTCAATATCTACAGCATAAACATGTCCCGAAGCGCCAGCACGTCGGGCAGCTTCAAAGGTGTAGAATCCCGTACCCGGACCCACTTCGAGGATTGTCATGCCTTCATGAATATCCATATGGTCGATAACCCTGCCAGGTGGCCAGAGCTTTCGTCTGATGGGGTTATTTATGAGATAAGGGACGAATGGTGGGGAGGGGAAATGCATAAAATGCCGAACCAACCGGATGACAGTGTGCACAACAATGAAGAGACCCAATAGCGCTAGAATAACCCAGGCAAGAACCTGCAAGATTGGAAGCACGCCCTGCATCGTTATTCTCTCGTTTTGGAGCTGGGGGGAGCACTTACCTGTGGTAGCCTGCCAGCTTCCATACTGCGGCCCTAGCCCCTCGAAGACCATTCGCCGCCTCCTCTTCAGCCTCGAAGTGGATTGCGGGCGCCAGGCCGGCCGTGTGGTCAAGGAGCCGGTCAGAACAATGTATCTCAGAGAAACTTCCTGGCAACGGCCTGGGGCTCGAAGGGTCCGCCGTGACAGGCAAGAAAAACCTTTGGTGAGTACTCGAGCAGCCTTCTGACACTTTGTCTCAATTGCTCCCCGTCCCAAATGAAACAGACATAGGCAGGGGCTTTGGAAAAGAAGAATTTCCCAACAACTAGATCACCGATGATAGCCGCTTCCGGAAGGACTACCGAAATAGAGCCGGGGGTGTGACCAGGGGTCCGAACCACTCTTCCTTCGACTCCGTACTTTCCCAGGTCCTCGTCTCCTTGGAGGATAATATCTGGGTCAAACGGTTCAGCCCTCTGTCTACTGGAATAGAAATTGATGGCCCGGCCAAGGAATCCACGGGGATACAGGTGGGCAGAAATTCCTTTCCGTGGCCCGTCGGCATCAAGCTCATGTATGGCTACTGGAGCACCGGTCAGCTCTCTTAGTTCTCTGGCGCTTCCGTAGTGATCGATATGGCCATGGGTAATCAAAATCAATTCAATCTTCTGAGGGTCTATTCCCTTCTTGATAAGAAATTCGAGTATTCTCTTGCCGTTTCCGGGAAAACCAGTATCGACCAGAACAGAGCTTTCTTCCCCCTTGACCAAGTAGACTTTGGCTAACCTGGTAGGAATCTCGACTATGCGCTGTTTGCTTTCAACCATGACCTTCTTTTGGTTTCTCGTCCAAAGCACACACTGGGACTACCTCCCAGGTGCACAGCAAATTTCGCAACTGGGCACGGAGTCGTACAGCCTGCCCAGCGACCGACGGAGCGGCAAAGCATCGACCTGAGTCGCAAAGACGTGCTATCCGTTCGTGTCTACCCATTTCCTGAAAACCAGAACGGCATTATGGCCACCAAAGCCGAATGAATTGGACAAGGCAATATTGACTTCCTTCTCTCTCGCTTTATTGGGAACGTAGTCCAAATCACACTCTGGATCCCCATCCTCAAGATTGATTGTTGGCGGAATGATTGAGTTCTTGATAGTCAGGATGGTGGAGATTGCTTCTACTGCTCCGGCAGCCCCCAGTAGATGACCAATCATCGATTTATTCGAGCTTATTGGTATTTCGTAGGCATGTGCGCCTAGAGCTGCTTTCAGGGCCTTCGTCTCCGTTAAATCATTCCACTTGGTGCTGGATCCGTGTGCATTGACATAGTCTATGTCCCATTTGTGGATTACTCCGTTGCCGCAGTCAAAGCTTGTTCTGCAGGCATCTTCGATGGCTAACTCAATACATTTGCTTTGAGTCATGACGGTCGGCTCAGTTATATGGCGAGCATCCGAGTTGTTGGCGTAGCCAATGATTTCAGCATATACTTTTGCGCCCCTGGCTCTTGCCCGATTTGACTCCTCAAGGACAACTATTCCCGCTCCCTCACCAAGAACAAATCCGTTGCGGTTTCTATCGAATGGCCTTGATGCTTTTTCTGGGGAGTCGTTCCTCGGTGACAAAGCTCCCATAGCACAGAGGGCGGCGACACTGGTTGGGACTATTGGTGCTTCTGTTCCACCGCAAATTGCCACATCTGCCTTACCATGCTTTATTAGGTCATAAGCGTCGCCGATAGCATTGGTACCAGCGGCGCAGGCGGTCACCACACATCTGTTCGGTCCTTTTGCTCCTAGCATGATTGAGGCCTCGCCTGACACCATGTTTGGTAGGAAGGAAGTTATGAAGTAAGGCGAAGTCTTGCCTGGCCCTCTCCTCAGCAGGTTATCGCGGTGTCGGTCGTAACTGCTTATTCCGCCTATACTAGTGCCAATAATGAGTCCCACCCTGTCTGCGTTACTGTCATCAATAATCAAACCGCTATCTTCAACTGCCTCCTTGGTTGCGTATAGACCATAATGGATACACGGGTCTGCCCTCCTAACAACCTCATAGTCTAGAAGGTCATAAGCGTTAAAGTCCTTGATTTCGGCAGCAATTCTTGTTCTGTAGTTGGAAGCATCAAACTTCGTTATCTGGCCTACTCCCGATTTCCCTTGGGCTAACTCACGCCAGAAGTCTCCCGCTGAGTTTCCTAGTGGCGTGATTGCTCCGATTCCGGTGATTACCACTCTCGTAATCATTGCTGCCACACACCCAGTCTCTTCTTTAGATAGGAAACTGCTTCCTGAATCGTGTCGACCTGTTCAAAGTCTCCATCTTCGGGGGCTATCTCAATCCCAAACTCATCTTCACAAGCGAGTATCAGGTCTACCAAGCCGAGGCTATCGAAATCGAGGTCTTTCCTCAAAGATGTATCTGGGGTCATCTCTCCAACTTTCTTAGTTCCTTTCTGGCTCACTATCAAGCTCTTCAGTCTTTCAAATATATCTTGGTCCATTGGCCCTTCGGTCATGAAACCTCCTTCAATCGTAGGCGAGGCAGCGTGTCCCCAATAGTAATAGCAGCTAAAGCGAGGGAACTCCTGTTTCTTCCGTGGCTGTCTATGTCCCTTTGCCTGATTCTTTTCGTGGTGCCGACCCGCAGACTCCTCTGGTGTGCAGGCTAAGCCAGTGAGCTGGTCAGCCAGCAATTATTGTACTCCTGCGTGCGTGGTTCGACAATGTCCTGTCCTTCCCGAGCATTGTGGAACATCTTGCGTTTCCGGGACTCACGCCTTAGTTCACTTTGAATTCCACTGTGGTGTGGTTGCAGCAAGCGCAAAGGCCTGCTCCTCGCAGTCTGTTTCGCCTTTGGTAATGGCTTCGCTGGGATAGGGCCAGCCATCGCCTCTCTCATTCTCGTACTTGATGTTTCTGCAAACCCAGTCAAGGCAGCAATAGGCCGTCTCCTTCCTGGCAGATGCCTGCAGAGCCTGATAAAGCTGGTCAATCAACTACGTCTGTGGTGTGACAAACTCAGTCAGATAAAGCCGATTCCTGAGACGTCGCAGGTTGGAAGTTGACGCCATAATTCAATCTTAGCGCGATGCCCTGGACGCTTACCATTGCGGGATTTTCGTTGCAGCTTTGAACCGGCTATTAAACGCTTCGGCACTCACGTCCGACTTATGCCTTTTGTCCGTTGGGGCTCACCACCTAATGTAGGTTCTTAGCATTGTTTGTGACTGGCGGGGGGATCTGGCTTACGCAGCAAACAGACCTGTCAAATTGGACTGGATCTTTCGTCACTTTGTACAATCCCAACAACAGCCAGTAGCCGGATATCGGTATATCTGCTAACCCGGACATATCGCTACTCGACATACGCAGAACCTTTTTGACCCAATCACAGCACCTCAATGGCAAGACTTGCCCCAAATCAAGAGCCATTTGATATGGCTCACTCTTCTTGATGCTGACGAAGCCACTCCAAAAGCTCATCTTCGTCAGCTGCTCCGTCAGCGATGGCAACAGCCAATTCCACAATGGAAGAGTCAAGGGATAGGCGGACTCCATTGCTACGAAGAAACTCCCAAGCGGCGTGGCATGCAGTTCTCTTGTTTCCATCTTGGAATACATGTCTCGAGATAATACGATGAGCGATAGCAGCGGCCTTTTCCTTCAAAGTAGGATACATATTGAGGTTATGAATTGAGAACCTGACAGCGTCCAGAATGTATTCCAAAGCCGGCAAGTTGAGTACGTTATCTGGTGGAACAAATAAACCACCGAACTCTTGAACCATTCGGCGGTTTACCTCACAAATCTGCTCTACAGTTGGATAGGCTATTTCTCCGCCAGAGCTCTCCATATGTCTCTATGTTTTGCCAAGCTTTCCTCTAGCAGAGTTTGGTGAGTCGTCACATCTATAGCCCCTTCACGAGTCACATCAGAAAATTCAATACCACCGCGAACCGCTTCTTCAGCTTCAACATCCCTAAGCTCCGGTAAGCGGGTTGGCACATCTATGCTTAGGACAGGGATGTTCAGGGGTGTAATGCGCCACGCCATTGCTTCCCAAGTCTCAATGTCGGTACTTTCCGTTCTTGGCATAGTCATAGTTCCTAGCTCCCCTGCCTATACTCCTCTCCGTGAACTGCTTTCTCTTGTATCAGCTTCAGCCCCTCTGTTCGCTTGACAATCGCCACATCTATGGGACCACCCACACCTCGGACACCAATTGCTAGACGTTGAGCTGTCATTGTAGTACGTATCAGAAAGATTGCCAAGTCCACGCAATCCTGCAAGGGCAACACCTGGTACGGAACTGGAAATCCCAACTGGTTTCTCAAGGCTGTGTACAGCCGCTCGGCTTGCTTGCTATCGAGATTCAGCTCCTGCTGAACAATGCTAGTCAAGGCAGGGTCAAAACCGTGGATTATGCGAGTAGCTATTTCTAGCTGCCCTCCCCACGTCATTCCAAAGTTTGTATCACCAGGTTGTTGTTCTACGGGTTCGGGTTGGCCAGGAATTTCGAAAAGGAAGACCTTGCCGTAAGCGGCTTCTTTGTCATAACCTCCGACGACGAATGTCATGTTCGGTCCCGTATAGGGCGTTGGGACTGATGCCTTCCATTGATCCTCGAAGAATGCACTTAGTTTTTCTGCGTATTTCATTACGCTGAGACGGTCCAACCGCGCCAGGACTCTTTGTTCAAACTCTGGTACAAAACTGTGCGCGGTGCGCAAACCAATAACGGCAGCTCCATACGTCACTGCCCCAACATAGTCATGGGGCTTCGAAAAGCTGAGAAGCTTCGTAGCATTGTCAAAATTGACGGGCAAGGGAGGATTCTTGCCTCTCTTAGCCTCCAGCGTTACTCTGCTATCGGCAGCCAGAACGATTCCCTCAGTACCCTTTATCACGACACCCAAAGACATTAGTGAACCTCCAAGGCGCTTCCGAGACGTTTACAGTATGTACCTAGTTGATGCAAACAAATATAAATGGAAGTGCACCCTATGTCAACTGACTGGCGAAACGAAGACTTGGCTTTAATCTAGCCGACTCCCTGAATTCAGACTATTGTTGGTCTCCAAAAGAAGGATAAGCCGTCACAACCGAACGTGCGTTAGGATGTCAGTAAAGATTCATTCATCGCAATTTCACATGATAAAAGCACAGCCGACACTGCACAACTAGCCAGGTCTTACCTTTCCCCCTTCACGTAGCTGGGCTACCTATCAGGCAGGGGTGGAGTCTTCATGATAACGGTGATGGCGACATTTGATGAATCACGATCGCCTAGATTAACACCTCAGAAACACCTCAAAATCATGTCTTGTAGCTAAACTCCGGCGAGTCCGTCAGCCAATCAAGGTCAAGCATCAAAACGTCTTGACTATGGATTCAGAAGCTTTCCTAGACAGTTCTAGGAAAAATCCCTTTTCCTCACAGAGGTGAAGACAAGAGCGATTATACCAAGAGGGACTTTGCATAAAATAGAACAGATTGAGCCAGCAAGAGAAAGACCCCAAAGCTTCCGCTTGAAGTCACAGATTCCTCCCGCTATTGCTACGCCTCCAAATGCAATGTAAAGCGACCTTATTGCTTCCACAGGAAGAATAGGGTCTGCTGTTGCAAGAGCGTGAGACAGTCCTTCAAGTAGTACCGGTTCGAAACCTGAGAGTATTACAAGTTTACATAAGAATACATACATCCCAAAGGGATCAATTTTCACGCCAAGATAGATTCCAAAAGCTCCAGCGACAATATTCAGAATTCCGGCTGCGGTAAGCATCCTAGAGCGTTTTCCCATTATTTTCGCTCTTTTTGTTTGTTTCGCCTCCACTGCCAGCTGCCTCGTTGCGGGAAACGCTGGTATCGGGGAACAAAGCGATGCTATCGCCTAGCCCAGATTAAGAATCGGGCTGCCGACATGATTATGTCAATGATATGAGGATGATTGGAAGGAATGGTGTGTTGCCCGTCGTTTATAGCCTAGTCACACTCCCGACCAACATCTGGCCGTAACCTACCTAAGCCTTCCCTATTCGGAATACCTTTGTGCCACAAACAGGACAAGCACCTTGCACTGCCGGTCTGTTGTTCTTGAGTTGAATCTGCTTAGGATTCTTTATCTCGACCTTCTTCCTGCACTTCATACAATAAGCCGTTGCCACAGTACCATCCCTCCTAGCGCCGATTTTCCTCTATTGTGACCGCAAGAGTGTGGCGATGTCAATAGGCTTAGGTCAGCGGCAAGCTGTCTTTCACACCAGACGATGACTTCTCGGCAGCATTCTTATCCCGTTGGCCAGGACTGTGAACACTTCATTGAGACTGTGCCATCCCCTCCCAGCATTGGATCACCCCCATCACCCATTATTCCTAAACGACGCCATATTTTCCTTTGACGCTCATTGGCAAAGCTGATAAGCTAGAGAGGTCAAAGGAAGGAGATGCCAAAATGCCTGTAGATATGGACAAGATCGTTTCTCTATGCAAGCGAAGAGGTTTTGTCTTCCAAAGCAGCGAGATATACGGAGGGCTGGGTAGCTGTTGGGACTATGGTCCCATGGGTGTGGAGCTCAAGCGCAATGTTAAGGATGCCTGGTGGAAAGCCATAGTCCAGGAGAGGAACGATGTGGTGGGTGTAGATACCAGTATTATGATGCATCCCCAGGTCTGGGCAGCCAGCGGTCATGTTGATAGTTTCACCGACCCTCTGGTGGAATGCAAAGCTTGTCATCTGAGATGGCGAGCCACAGAAATCAGCGACCAGAGATGCCCCAAATGCGGTGGCGAGTTGACTGAGCCCCGCATGTTTAATCTGATGTTCAAGACTTTCATGGGTCCGGTAGAGGAGGAGGCAAGCACTATCTACCTTCGCCCCGAAACCGCCCAGGGAATATTTGTCAATTTTGACAATGTTGTCACCACTTCCAGGAAGAAGCTGCCCTTGGGTATTGCCCAGATTGGCAAGTCATTCCGCAACGAAATCACGCCGGGCAACTTCATCTTTAGGACCAGGGAATTCGAGCACATGGAGTTGGAGTACTTTGTCAAGCCAGGGACCGATGAAGAGTTGCTTGATTATTGGGTGAAGGAACGCTTTGACTGGTACATTGCACTGGGCATAAAGAAGGAGAACTTGCGTCTGCGCCAGCACGGCAAAGACGAGCTGGCCCACTATGCCAAGGACTGCTACGATGTTGAGTATCTGTTTCCTATGGGTTGGTCGGAGCTGGAGGGCATAGCCAACAGAGGGGACTATGACTTAACTCAACATGCTAAACACAGCGGCAGAGACCTTAGCTACTATGATGCGGAGAGTGGTGAGAGGTACGTCCCCTACGTCATCGAGCCTTCGGCCGGCGTTGACCGCTCCTTCCTGGCTTTCCTCATAGATGCCTATG
>CAZHQV010000091.1:0-8961 GCA_964534285.1 uncultured Dehalococcoidales bacterium | reverse complement strand
TGTTGTGCCTGACAGCATCCCTCAAGTAAAGAGTCTGAGGCTAATCAAAACGATGAATTGTTCAGGCGGTACCCCCAATTCAGAGTGTGCAAGGCCACTTATGTATCTAGATGCCCTGGCATAGAGCTCACCACACCCAGCTGTTGTGGATCAGGCGAGATTATCGAACGGAGTATACGATGTTGTTACTACGTGAATCCTCTACTCAACCGAAGCAAGGTCTGTTATCCTAGCTTCGTGACCAGTTATTGAAAGGCTAGTCTATCCTCTTTGGTCGCCGAGAAGATCTCACACTGATATTTCTCATCAAAACGAAGGTGATTGACTAAGATATCCTTCATAAATCTATCCGTTGTGACTACATCACTATAGGGCAATACAGTAGCCAGTATTGCTACATCACGAAGATCACCGCCTTTTGGCGTCCTGTCTGCGTTATTCTGGACTATCACAGTATCAATTGAGCAAAAGATATCGATAAAGGGCGTGTTCAACAGTTCATCCGACTTGAAAAAGTCTTCCACATTGTGGGGTGTTATACCTATTTCTTCCAACCGAGCCAATCGCCCTTTCAGCTTGGACCTATTCCAACTCGCAGCAGATTTGTCGAGCCAATTATCACTAGCCTGTAGTCTTGCAATTATGTTGAAAGCACTGGATCCAAGGAAGCTATCTATTACGGCTGCTTTCTGGACCAATAGCTCCTTATTCCAGTCCCCAGAAGTAGGCTGTTTTAGAAGCGACTTTGCGTGGTTCACCCAGCGTTTCTTCAGTTCCCGATCATGATCAACAACTTCTCCTGAGGGCGAGAAAAGATGAACTTCGATTCGGTGCTTGACTCCAAATGCATCGCAGTCCATTCTGGTTTCGACAGTACCCTGGGGGTCAGACTTGAATGCTAGTGACCATGGTTCTCGTCGAGGTGGATTCTTGCCCAAAAACCTGAATGCAGCTTCTTCTATCTGTGCTTCCAGTATGGACTCATATGGTTGGAATTCCAATCCCAAAGAGAGCTCACAAATGACTTGCCACACAGCGTGTTCAATCCTTTTGTCAAACTCGGCCTCGTCACGCTGAAACTCCAGTTCAGGGCATGCTATTTTGTTAGCTAAGACTGCTCGCTGCAGATCCTCAAATAATGACCTCCAGAATTCACTCTGATACTTGTCCGTCAGAGAGCCAAGACGCGCCTTTCCCATATTGCTTAGGTAGTTCTGATCCAGATAGACAATAGTGTGCGAGCTCATACCGTAGACAACTTTAGCACTTTTGAAAAGATGCTCGAAAGCATCACATAGACATTCTGGCTAACTGGGTTGCCTGAAGTTCTTCTATTCAGGCTCATTTTTCAATTAGAATAGACTTTCCAGCCGAAGGATTATGAACTCGGACAGAACACTTGGGACACACATGAAAGTTGGCAGACTATCCATATGCCTTTTCTGCATCAGCACCTTTTTCTTTTGGTCCTCTCTTTATATCTTTGTGCCTATTCTACCAGTATATGCCAAATCTGTTCCTGGGGGTACCGAGTTCACAGTGGGATTGATGCTGGGCTCCTACTCTGTAGCTTTGGTCTTGCTAAGGATCCCCTTGGGGGTGTGGTCTGACAGTATAGGAGTGAGAAAGCCCTTCATATTGGCAGGGCTTATTGCCACTGGCGTGGGTGCTCTCGGGCTTGCGCTTGCCTCTAACATTTGGTTTCTGGCTGTGGCTAGGCTAGTTACTGGGGTAGGTGTCACGACCTGGGTTGCGTTCACTGTCCTCTTCTCTGGCTACTTTCCTCCAGAGCGAGTCACTCAAGCCATGGGATTCCTTGTTTTCCTCATGGGATTGAGTCAAGTAGCGGCTACCTATGCCGGAGGCCATCTTGCCGAGTACTATGGCTCGGAGGTGGTCTTCTATGCTGCCGCAGCTCTAGCCTTCCTAGGCATATTGTGCATGATGAGGGTGGTGGAGGTCTCTTCCGCCGCCACACAAAAATTCTCCTTGGCATCTCTGCGAAAGGTTGCTGCCACACCCTTGCTACTGCAGGTCTCAGCGGCAGCCGCGATTATTCTGCTCGTCGTCTTCACGGTGAGCTTAGGTTTTCTTCCTATCTATGCTGACAGCCTTGGCGCCTCCAAGGCCGAGCTAGGGTTGCTCAGCACGGTGATGTTTGCTTCTTATACCTTGGCTTCCCTATCGACTACGCTACTAACCCCACGCTGGGGGCCTCGCCTTACTGTGGTGAGTGGTGCCTTGCTCGCGACACTGGGTAGCCTGGCCATTCCTTGGATGGAAGATATAGGTCTCCTGATGGTGGCGCAGGTGCTGATTGGGGCAGGGTGGGGACTAACCTTTCCCGTGTTGATGGGTCTTAGCATTAGAGAGGTTGCAGCACCAGAGCGGGCTACGGCTATGGGCATATTTCAAGCTCTATATGGTGTTGGGATGCTTGTTGGTCCGCCACTAGGTGGACTGTGGGCGGGTCTCTGGAGTTTGGATAGCGTCTTTTTCATCTCCTCTGGCATTTGCCTCATCTGTGTGATTCTAGCTTTGCTGAAAGTGCCAACGAGGTAGTGAGAGAAATGTCGAGCTTTCTCTATTAGGCTGATGTACTCTTTACACTCAGAATCATGAACGAGCCAGCAAAAGCCCTGAGGCTGTCAGCCAAAGACCGACAAGCTTCGGCTTTTTCATCCAAACAACTCGTCGAACAAGCCGTCAAGCTGTCTCTCGGACCAAGCGGGATTGGCATCGAAGACTCTGAAATGTTCCGGGGATACTTCAGCCAACACGTTCTTCACCTCTTTGCGGATTTCACCCTCAAATAGCGCGGCTATCTTGGGCGGCTTCTCTCTGGCGGAGAAGTCCTGGAGCCACATGGCGTAGACATCCTCTCCTCTCTCTATGACCTGCAAGAGGTCCTCAACGCTGACTCGCCGGCAAAAACTCTCCAGATGCGGCCTTATCTGCTCTTCGATCACAAGAGCGATTATAGCACGGAACTAGTTGGCTTATTGTTTAGCAATCCTAGCCCTTCCGTGCTGTACGCTTTTCATAACCAGCAAGCCAGCAAACAGGATTATCATGGCGACTATGCCCCATCGGTTCGTGGTGGGCACCCCTGGAGGAGCTGCAGCTACAGAATAGCTTACGCTTATTTCATCCAGAACCGTGGTATTGCTGCCATCGGAACTGAATTGCATCCTATAGTAGAAGTCGGGGCCCGACCAGCCCAATGAGGATAAATCAATCGAGTTTGAGCCTTCGGCGCAGGTATCCCAGCCACCCAACGTTCCGCCGGAGCTGTACCAGCCGGTGTTATCCTGGGAAAACTGAACCTTCAAACCCGTGCCGGGGGGAATGGAGGAGGCATGGTAGCCAAAGCTGTCTATGCTTGAGGCATTCTGGCCTGAAAGAAGGTTGGTTGAGCTTAGAGTGCCTGATGGGAAACAGGTGGCCCAGGTCAAGCCGCTGTCAACCAAGGTTAAAACGCTATCGGTTAGAGTTAACTCACTATTGGCTAAGGTCAAGTTGCTGTCACCCAAGGTTAAGCCACTATCGTCTAAGTTTAGACCGCTGTCCTGGCAAACAAGCCCGCAAGAATCAGGCACAGTCCCGGCTGCTAAAGCTGCGTTGAACTTGACTAGCAAAGCATCACGTTGTCCCGCCCCCTTTGAAGATGTATAACCTGCGGCATAGACATAACTGCTATCGGCATAGACTGAGCGGAAGCATTCATAGCTGGCTCCGCCGTAGACCTTCCTGGAGGCGATGCTGAGGTCATCTATGTTGAACTTGACTAGCAGAGCATCCGAGGATCCCGCCCCCTCTGAATATGTATAACCTGCGGCATAGATATAGCTGCCGTCGGCACAAACTGAGTAGAAGCGTTCATAGCTGGCTCCGCCGTAGACCTTCCCGGAGGCAATGCTGAGGTCAGCTATGTTGAACTTGACCAACAAAGCATCTGAGCCTCCTCCCCCCTCTGACAATGTCCAACCTGCGGCATATACGTAACTACCGTCGGCATAGACCGAGCAGAACTCATCATAGCTGGCTCCGCCGTAGACCTTCCCGGAGGCGATGCTGAGGTCAGCTATGTTGAACTTGACTAATAAAGCGTCTGGGTATCCCGCCCACTCTGACCGTGCCTCACCTGCGGCATAGACGTAGCTGCCGTCGGCATAGACTGAGTAGAAGCGTTCACGGCTGGCCCCGTCGCAGACCTTCCTGGAGGCGATGCTGAGGTCACTTATGTTGAACTTGACTAGCAAAGCATCCCGGTCTCCCGCCCCCTCTGAATGTGTCGCACCTGCGGCATAGACGTAGCTGCCGTCGGCATAGACCAAGCGGAACTCATCAAAGATCTCTCCGCCGTAAACTTTCCTCGACGCGATGCTGAGGTCACTTATGTTGAACTTGACCAGCAGAGCGGCCCCCCGTCCCACCCCCTCTGACTCTGCATAACCTGCGGCATAGACATAATTGCTGTCGGCGTAGACGGAGTAGAACAAATCATCCTCGCTTCCGCCGTAAACCTTCTTCGAGGCGATGCTGAGGTCACTTATGTTGAACTCGACTAGCAGAGCGTCCACCCGTCCCGCCCCCTCTGAATCTGTATAACCGGCGGCATAGACATGACTGCTGTCGGCATAAACAGCGTAGAAGTAATCGTCCTTGTCTCCACCGTAGAGCGCGGATGAGAACACCTCATTGAGTTGGACCTGACCGCCCTCAACAGCAAGATTCACCGATGAAGCAATCATTGCTTCATCGGTGAAGGAGTCTGTCATTGAGTCGGGGCCGGGGCTTGCCTGGGCCACCGAGCTGCCACTGGCCGCCAGGACCAACGCCAGCAATAAAGCCAGCGATACCAGCCAGGCCAGCCCTCTCTTTAAGCCCTTTGCACATCTTCTCACTTTCATCTGTCTACGCCTCCCAGGCGTTAGTCGTTAACCTCTTTTCCCTGACCTCGCTCTTCCCAAGAGAAGCCCCCAATCGGTGGAGATTGGCCTCCCCTGTGCGGCATACCAGGGGAACCAGCCAGCAGATACAGGTCGCAGGCATTCTTCTTCTTAGCTAGCCGGGGCAAGTCAACGGCATTTTCCCTATGCTCCCATATTAACTACCTGCAAGCTGTGAGTCAATAGTACTTTAGTCCCAATAACACGGGTATTTTGGCACTGGCGGTTGTTTGACAAGCGTGAGGGTGAAGTCTAGCCGCTGGTCCCCGGGTTTGCATATCAGTGATGACCAGCAGGGAAAACCTGCCGCTGGCTGCGTCATTATCAGCAACGCCAAAACCAACAACTGAAGCTTTGCTGTCTGAAGCTCCAAGAGGGACAACCCGTGCCATTAACTCTATGATTAGCCAGATAACTAGATTCTGCTCAACCACAACCAGGTGCCAGTGACCATTTAACCACAAGCAGACTCAAATTCTCGTGGCTTTACTTCGTGGCACCTTTGAGGCTTAGCTTCATGCCTATGTGGGATTTTCAGCGACCACTAGTTGACAGTAACACTCAATTTGCTAGGTGTGATTGGCGAAGGAATGCAGTGATATAATCGATTCCAAAGGGTGTTACCCATGTGCCTCAGCCTCGGCACACTTTCATGAAGCAACGGAATTATTCATACACAAAGTCAGAACACAATGTGACGCAGAGTGACTCAACATTTCTGACTATCGTTAACTCTGCCGAGTCAGCTGCCTTCTGCCTTGTTCCAATAGTACTGTCAATGTAGAATGGAGCTGGCGGAGGAGGCAAAGCGGGAAGAAACCGCCGCGGAGATAACCATGACGCTTATACCAGCTTTCGAGATAGGTGTTTGGAATGCTTGGATTTTCGTGCTTTATACTCTAGTGATTGTTTTCTTGCTGCCTGTAATCAACAAGAGTACTAAGGAAACAGGTGATATTGCCATTGCGTCTGTGTATAACAGAAGGGAGATGAAAATTCTCTACTCCTATCATATTATCGTTTTCGTGCTGCTTATATATTCCGTTTTCTTGCCACTTAAATTGGGCACGGCCTGGTTTTATGCAGGTCTTCCTATTGCTCTGTTGGGACTAGCCATTTACACTATGGTTATAGTGAGTTTTGCCACTACTCCTCTTGATCGTGAAGTCCTGACCAAAGGGCCATATCGTTATTCAAGGCATCCTATGTACCTTAGTTCATCTCTGGCCTACATAGGTGTTGGTATAGCCTGCGCATCATGGCTTTTCTTGTTGCTTTCAGTAGCGTACACGGTTTTATCGCTTATCTCTGCCACTCCAGAAGAGCGTTTTCTGCTTGAGAAGTACGGAGACGCCTATCGCGAATACATGGCCAAGACCCAGAGATGGGTAGGACTACCGAAATCCCATTGATATGAACAACCTCAGTTAACATTCCTCGGTTTCGTTAAACAAAGTCAAACGGTTCACCTCGTTTTCGCTTGCTGCCGGATGTATGCAGCTAAGATGATTGTCAGCGACATCCGGCGCCAACAGCAGTGACGGTCTAGGACTTGCACAGGTTTGTGACCTGTTGTAATCTCAAGATATGATTGAGATAACGAGCGGCATTGTGATTGACGACAGCGAGATCCAAGAGGAGTTCATCCGCTCTTCGGGACCGGGTGGACAGAATGTAAACAAGGTCGCCACGACTGTCCAGCTTCGCTTTGATGTGGCTAACTCTCCCTCATTACCCGACGAGGTCCGCGACCGCCTGATTTCGCTGGCCGGCAGACGGATTACTGAAGACGGCGTGCTAATCATCAACGCCCGGCGTTTCCGTACCCAGGGACGAAACCGGCAGGATGCTATTGAGCGCCTTGCGGAACTCATCCGCAGGGCAGCCGAAAAGCCAAGAGGCCGCCGCAAGACAAGGCCTACGCTTGCATCGAAGATCCGGCGGTTACAGGACAAGCATCGCCGTGCTGAGACGAAAAGAATGAGGCAGGGTGTTCAGTCTACCAACGAGTAACCCCACAGTCCTCACAAAGCCTCCGTTGAGGACAGGCCATCAGAGTCTAGAGATAAGAAAAGCTCCATTTGACACTTCAGGTAGAACAAGAGACCGTAACATTTAACCTTTCCTGGAGGGATTTGAATGGGGGGGGGTAACAGAACATGTTATGACTGAACTATGGCTCCCTGCGTATCCATGAAATGAGGGTAACACTCACTCATTTTCTTACGGAACACGACCGAACATGGTGCTGTATCCGCGAAGCTGCATTTACCTGCCCCCCGAAAAGCAGTCCAGTTTTAATGTTAGACTGGAGATTAAGAAAGGGGGGCTATTTTATTGGCCAAAAGAACATTCAAACCGGAGCAAATCATCAACAAGCTGCGCGAAGCTGAAGTTCTGATCAGCCAGGGAGCTACTATCGGTGAAGCCAGCAGAAAGATCGGGGTAACCGAACAAACCTATTACCGCTGGCGCAGAGGGTATGGCGGCATGGGGGTGGAACAAGCCAGGCGACTGAAAGAACTGGAGAAAGAAAATAGCAGGCTGAAGAGGCTGGTGGCTGACCTTTCTCTGGACAATGCCATACTGAAGGAGGCTGCTCGGGGAAACTCCTGAGCCCGTCGAGGAGACGTAAGATAGTGGAACAGGTGTGTCAGGTAGTATCAGTCTCAGAACGGCGGGCGTGCATGGTGCTAGGTCAGAGAAGGGCAACGCAACGACGCACGCCACATATTCCCTCTGACGAAGAACAGTTGCAAACTCGTATCGTTGAATTGGCCACTCGTTATGGGAGATATGGATACCGAAGGATAGCAGCAATGCTGAGGCAGGAAGGACGACAGGTCAATCATAAACGTGTGGAACGGATCTGGAGGCAGGAAGGGCTCAAAATACCAAAGAGACAACCAAAGCGGGGACGGCTATGGCTAAACGACGGCTCATGTATTCGACTCAGACCAGAACACAAAGACCATGTCTGGAGCTACGATTTCACGGTAGACAGGACAACAGATGGAAGATCATTTCGCATACTCACCATACTGGATGAGTATACCAGAGAGTGTCTAGCGATACTGGTAGATCGCCGTATTACTTCGCAGAGTGTCATTGACAAGTTATTTCAGCTCTTTCTTTTCAGGCGGGTACCAGAGCATATTCGCTCTGATAATGGACCTGAATTCACTGCCACGGCAATACGCGCCTGGCTAAACCGGTTGGGGGTGAAGACTTTGTTCATCGAGAAGGGAAGCCCCTGGGAGAACGGCTATATCGAGTCATTCAACGGCAAATTGAGAGATGAGTTTCTTAATAGGGAGATATTCACCACCATTGCTGAGGCAAAGGTGCTTATAGAGGCATGGAGAAAAGAATACAATCAAGTACGACCACATAGTGCACTTAATTACCAACCGCCTGCACCAGAGGTGGTGCTTGTGGGACTAACTTAACAAGTGGTATAAGTATTGGGGGCAGGTCAGGATCGCGCTGGTGATTAAGAGGAAAGAATGCTGACGCCACTTAGAGCGGAACAAAGGGCAGCGCATGATATGTTCCAGCAGGTCTAGCCTCAGCGTGTCGTTGTCTTTGCGCGTAGTGTACATAATATCGTGTTCTCTTTTCATGCGGGGTCCCACATCGCGGATCGGAGAGGGGGAGCCCAATACTTTTCCGGCTGGCTAATACCTCTATATTGTGACCAACCATTTAATTTGGGATTTCCCATTTCAATTCGCAATGAGGCATCCTGGCCCTCATCGCTCTTACCAGTGATAGTATATCCATGATACCTGGTTGTCAATCCACCTGTCGGAGCCCTGCAGTAGTCCTCGACAGGCGAGCCATGTACTGCAACCACCAAAAATCCTTGTATATCAGCACTGGTGGAGCTCTCTATCCGAAAGGAGGCGATACTTCCCCCATCTTTTTCACCTAACTGCCTGCTTGCCCTCAGGTGTGCTTAGCCGGGTGACAGGCATAACCGGGTTATCCGCTCCAGAATGGCAGCAAA
>CAZHQV010000090.1:0-9093 GCA_964534285.1 uncultured Dehalococcoidales bacterium | reverse complement strand
TGCCCACTGCATCGCTAAGACCAACGGAGTTTGCCCATCCCAGCGAGGAAGAGTTCGCCAAATTGCTGGATTTCTACCGTATTGAATGGCTTTATGAACCTCGTTCCTTCCCTCTGAGGTGGCAAGACGGTGAAATAGCTGAGATGTTGACCCCCGATTTTTACTTGCCTGAGCTAGACCTCTATGTCGAGCTCACCACGCTGAAACAAAGCCTAGTCAGAGACAAGAACCGCAAAGTGCGGCAGCTCAAAGAGCTCTATCCTGAGGTCAATATCAGGCTTCTTAACAAGAGTGACTACCTTCGGCTCCTAGCTAAGCATGGCTACGGGCCTTTGGGCGAGGCTAAGGTTAAGGGAATCGGGCGTGTCCTATATAGCCATGCGCAAATACAGCGCAGGGTAAGAGCGTTAGCTAAGCGTGTCTCTCGAGATTATGCCGGCCAGCAGGTCGTCCTGATAGGCGTTTTGAAGGGTGTTGTCTGCTTCATGGCTGACCTAATGCAACACATTTCCTTGCCTGTTACTGTCGACTTCATGGCCGTCTCCTATTATGGTGGTGATGGTCAAGTAGTCAGGATAACCAAAGACCTTGATGCCAGCATAACCGGGAAAAACGTGCTCATGGTTGAAGACATTATAGATACTGGTATGACGCTAAACTACGTTCTCACCCATCTCTCGGCTCATAATCCAGCGAGTCTCCGTGTCTGCACCCTGCTCGATAAGCGAGCTCGCCGGCTAATAGACATCCCCCTTGACTATGTAGGCTTCGAAATCCCTGATGAGTTTGTGGTTGGCTACGGTCTAGACTATGGTGGGGAGTACCGCAATCTGCCCTTCATCGGTGTGCTCAGCTCTGAAAAAGAGAACCCAGAGGCATAGAGAATCGCCCTGAGCAACCTTACCGCTTACCAGCTGTCCGCCACTATCCAACTTCCAGTCCCCTCGCGCTTCGCTTTTCCAACTCCTACCGCCTTTCAGCTTCCGCCTTTGGAGTCGTTGTCGGTATAGAAGATGGCAAGACTTGCTGGTGCTTCATTGCTTCCCTTGGCAGGCTCGCTTGACATTTGGCCGCCCGTACTAATAAAATTCATTGTTTGAAGGAGGTGACTAATCTACGCTATTGTGGAGACAGGCGGCAAACAATATAAGGTAGCTCCAAAGCAGACGATAGAGGTTGAGCGCCTAGGTGTACCTGAAGGCGATAAGGTAGACCTGGAGAAGGTATTGTTTATTGGCGATTGTGAGAAGACGCTTGTGGGCAATCCAACTATTGAGGGCGCCAAAGTCATAGCTACATCTTTGGGAGAAATCAAGGGTGAGAAGGTCACAGTATTTAAATATAAGCCCAAAGTTCGTTACCGCAGAAAGAAAGGGCATCGCCAAATTCAGACAAGACTATACATAGATGAAATCATCAAGTCTGGGGGCTAGATATGGCACACAAGAAAGCTGGCGGCAGCTCGCGTTGTGGGCGTGATAGTCAATCGAAGCGATTGGGCGTGAAGAGATATGGTGGGGAAAAAGTCCACGCTGGCACGATTCTAGTTCGGCAGCGCGGCACCCGTATTCTGCCCGGCAACAACGCTGGCATCGGCAGAGATCATACCCTCTTTGCTTCAATAGATGGCTATGTCAAATATGAGCCGGCTAGTAAATATAAGAAAAAGGTGAGCGTTTACAAATGAAAACCAAGATCCACCCTAAGTATTACGATGATGCTAAGGTGACCTGTGTCTGTGGCAACACGTTTACCGTTGGGTCAACGAAGCAAGAGCTCAGGGTTGAGGTATGCAGCAAGTGCCATCCCTTCTATACCGGCGAGCAAAGGATACGTGATACCATGGGACGGGTGGAGCGGTTTAGGAAGCGATACAGAATCAAAGAGTAGATTCAGGAGATCTGCGAAGGCTTGACCTTGCACCTAGACCCTGGCAAAAAGTGGAGCACGCGGGACTAATGATAACGGCTTCCATGTTCAGGTGGGGGCTGGGTCGGCTTGATGCGACTGCCCTCCTACCGTTTGCTCCTATGGCTGTCTTTCGGCAACAAATAGCTCCAGAAACCCTCTTTTGAACAGCTCAGTCCTAGGTTATTTGTGTGTCTGGCAATCCCATCTTTGGTCTGCGTGACCATTTGCGTACTGGCATATTACTATGGAGGTGCAATAAGACTGGCGTAATCATTGGGACGGGAACTTGATCCTTAGACATAGGCAGGAGAGGCTTCCCGGATTCGAGGTTCAGGATAAGTGGGAGGCTTCCCGACATTGTCATGGTCGTTCCGATGGTCTGAAGGCACGGTGAGTCGACAGGCTATAACCATATCCTAAGAGGCGCGACAGAAATGGCAAAACCCTTCCATTACGGTGGGCAGGCTGTTATTGAGGGAGTGATGATGCGCGGCAGGCAGAGTGTCGCTATGTCTGTGCGCGGTCCCGATGGGAAACTGAAGACTGAAAAGCGGCCATTACCCAACATCTGTAAACGTCGCCTGAGGGAAGTGCCTTTGGTTAGAGGAGTCATCGTTCTCATCGAGACCTTGGTTTTGGGCACTCAGGCCCTGCTCCAGTCTGCTCAGATGGCTTCAGCAGAGGAGGACGACAGAATACCCACGCCGCTCTTGTGGGGAACCGCAGCCGCTAGTATTGCCTTTGCTGTGGGCCTCTTTTTCATTGCTCCTGTCCTCGCTACCCGTTACCTGGTCGATCCCTATGTCAGTTCCGCCTTGGCAAGCAACCTTGTTGAGGGCTTCATTCGCATTGGCATTTTCATTGTCTACCTTAAGCTGATAGGGCTAATACCCGAAATAAGAAAGGTCTTTGCCTATCATGGAGCTGAGCATAAGGCAGTCAATGCCTACGAAGCTGGCAGCCCATTGGAAGTTGAGGCGATTAGAGACTATCCCACTGCCCACACCCGCTGTGGCACTGCGTTTATCTTTATTGTTCTAATCCTCGCTATGTTCATCTTCGCCTTGCTTGGCCATCAACCACTGTGGTTGAGGATCCTGTCTCGCGTAGTCCTCCTCCCAGTCATTGCTGCTCTCAGCTATGAAATCATGAGATTTGAAGCAAGCCATGCAAAGAACGCCATAATTCAGGTTCTTCTAGTACCAGGGCTAGCATTGCAGGCCATGACTACCAGAGAGCCAAACGATGGCCAACTCGAGGCTGCCATAGCAGCATTGAATGAAGTCGTAGAGACTGACAAAGGTTTGCAACCCTGACTTCCATAGCGCCAGGTGCTAGTAGTACTGCTCATGACCATCCTGACGACATGGGGAATGCGGTACCATATTGCTAATGAAATGGGACAATATCGCTGGTGTGCTATTCCAGGTCTTGGCTTTCCAGTTGCTGAAAGAAGCAAGTTCTGTTGCCAGTATGACACACGGGACCTGCAGGCTCCGCGTAGACCAAAAGAGTATCGCTGTCACAGTCTTTGACAATAGACTTCAACTTGAGAAAATTACCTGAAGTCTCCCCCTTGTGCCACAACTCACGCCGACTACGACTGTAAAACCAAACATCACCGCTGGCCACCGTTCGCTTTAGTGCCTCTTCATTCATGTAACCAAGCATAAGCACTTCAGCACTACTGGCGTCCTGAATAATAGCTGGGATCAAGCCTCTATAATCAAACTGTAACATCTCACCATCAGCCCCCGAAATTAGTCGTGGCGTCCCGCAGGTCAATATCTCCGGTGTAAAGAGCTTTGCCTATGATAACTCCTTCCACGAAGAGCTCTTCAAGCTTAGCCAAGTGTTCCATCCTGCAGATGCCCCCAGAAGCAATGATAGGAACCCCCGTTTCAGCAATTAATCTACTTGCCATGTCAAAATCAGGCTCGGTCAGCGTACCGTCCCTCTTGATGTCAGTGTAAATGAAGCGCCTCACGCCGACTTCCACCATATCCTTGGCGAATTCCAGCACCTGAACAGAAGTGTCTTTCAGCCAGCCATGAGTAGCTATTCTGCCATCACGAACATCAAGGGCGACTATCACAGCTTCCCCAAATCGGCGGCATAGTCTTTCCACCAATCCTGGGTTCTCCACAGCCAAAGTACCCAGAATCACACGGTTTACCCCTTTACTCAACACCTCCTCAGCCACGTCTTCCCTCCTAATTCCACCTCCCAGTTCTACAGACAAGCCGCTCACTCTTACTATCTCCTCGATAGTAGCTATGTTCCTGGGCTCCCCGCTAGCTGCCCCATCCAGATCAACTATGTGAAGCCAGCGTGCACCCTCAGCAAGCCACATCAAAGCTACTGCCGTAGGGTCATCGTTGAAAATGGTTTGCCGGCCGTAATCGCCCTGATATAGGCCAACACATCGGCCATCCCTAATGTCAATAGCCGGGATTATTTCCATTCTTGTCTTCGTAGCGGGCTAAGGTGAATATCAGGTCAGCCAAGCGATTAAGGTATTTCAGCAACTCTTCATTAGCTAGCTGCCCTGATTCCTTTAGAGCAACCGCTCTTCTCTCTGCGCGCCTGACTACAGTTCGCGCCACATCCAAAGCTGCTGAGCTCGCACAAGCCCCGGGAATGACAAAGCTGTGCGGCATATCAACCTTACCCTCAAAATCATCTATCAAAGTTTCCAACCTCTGCACCATTTCAGGCTTGACCACCTTGCCTTTTGCCACTAACTCGGGATAGCGCTCCTGCGGAGCTGCTATTTCTGCTCCCACAATAAACAAATCATGCTGGACGCTAGAGAGAATTTCGCTGATCTTGGGTTGGCAGAAGTTCCTCGCGAGACCCAGAAGCGAAACAGCCTCGTCAATCGTTCCATAGGCTTCGCACCGGCCATCGCTTTTGGACACCCTAACACCATAGAGCAGGCTAGTTTGTCCACTATCTCCTTTCTTGTTAAACGTCTTCACAGGATTGCCTGCTAATAATACAGGTTTTGTCTGGCAATTGCCACTGTGGGCGGCGGCTTGCGTTCAGCGGACAGGCAACGTATAATATTTCTAGGCTATCCTTCAGCCCTGCACGGCTTCAACGGTTTTGTTGATTCTGTTGGAGACTGAGACGGGTGATCTGGATAGCTAATCAGGTTGAGAAGCTGTGAAAAACTTCGTTATGTGAACTGCGCCGCGCTTGACAATTTTTGATTATGGTGGGATAATTTCAGATTGCGATTGTGCGCAGTGCCCCATCTTATTTTCTTGGATTTGCAAATCTATCCCCGGTTAATCATCTTTAAGCTTGAAATGGCTTTACTACGCTAGTGTTCTTCCTGCTTCTACTACTTTGCTGTGAGGAAAAGAACGAATGGCTATTGTAGCCGCGTTTGAGAGACGAAAAGCGGAAAAATCCTTTGCTAGGTTGTCCGACGTCATAGTGGTACCGAATCTTATCCAGGTACAGCTCGATTCATTTCGCTGGTTTCAAGAGCAGGGGCTAAAGGAGCTGTTCGAGGAGATTTCTCCAATTCAGGATTCCACTGGGAATAAACTGGACCTCCGCTTTACTGACTATGAGTTCCGCGAGCCTCAACATCCGGAGGAGAAGTGCCTCGAATGCGGCATGACCTATACATCTCCTCTTTACGCGACAGTTCAATTGATAAGCAAGGATACAGGCGTAATCACGCAACAAGAAGTATTCTTTGGCGACATGCCTCTAATGACGGACAGAGGCACTTTTATTATTTCCGGTGGAGAGCGAGTGGTAGTCAATCAACTGATCCGCTCTTCGGGCATTTACTTCACATTAGAAAGTGATCCTACAGGCGGAGCAGAGTTGTGCTGTGCCAAACTCATTCCTGAGCATGGAGCATGGCTCGATTTTGAGACGTCCAGTCGAAATGCGCTTTCAGTTAAGGTAACTGGCAAGCGGAAAATACTTGTCACCACCTTGTTGCGAGCCATAGGTTATAGCAAGGATAGCGACCTATTGGCGCTTTTCCAAGACGTGGAGGATAGCTCGCCTGATCATCAATATATTCGCTGCACGCTAGATAGGGATACTTTGGTGAAAGACAGGGCCACTGCCTTGGTTGATATCTATAGGAAGCTGTCTTCTAGTGAGCCTGCCAGTCTAGCTAGTGCTCAGGCAATGATAAACAATTTCCTGTTTAACCCTCGAAGATACAACCTGGGCGAAGTGGGTCGATATAAGCTCAATAAAAGACTGGGCCTTGACATTCCCTTGACTCACTCTGCTCTGATGCCTGAAGACATTGTGCAAATAGTGCGGCACATGATTCTAATCAACAATGGAAATGAAGAACCCGATGACATCAATCATTTAAGCAGCAGACGGGCACGGACAGTGGGTTCCTTGATGGAGAACCAATTTCGCATTGGATTACTACGCCTAGAGAGGGCCATCAAGGAGCACATGAGCATTGTCACTACTGAGGGAGCAACTCCTGCCACCTTGATCAACACGCGCCCCGTGGTGGCCGCCGTAAGAGAATTCTTTGGAAGATCGCAGTTATCCCAATTTGCTGATCAAACTAACCCATTGGCCGAACTAACCCACAAGCGTCGTGTTTCAGCTATAGGTCCCAGCGGCCTTTCCCGAGAGCGTGCCGGCTTCGACGTGCGCGATGTTCACCATTCGCATTATGGCAGAATCTGTCCCATAGAGACGCCAGAGGGTCCTAACATAGGTCTCATTAACTCCTTGGCTAACTACGCCTCGATCAACAAATATGGCTTCCTAGAGACTCCGTATCGCAGGGTTCTCCGAGAAGTACCTAATAGTGCGGGAGAATTGGTGGGAAGGCGGGTTCAGCGGGACATAATCGACAGCCAAGGTCACCTAGTAATTGAGTCGGGAGCATTAGTCACAGAGGAGATCGCTCAAGGGCTAGTTCGTCTGCCTTTGCAGGCTATCGGGGTATGTTCTTTCGCTTCTAACCAAATTGCCTACCTCGCTGCTGATGAAGAAGAGCAATATGTTATCGCTGAAGCCAATGCTCCTGTTAACGAAAGGGGTGAGTTTTCTCAGGAAATGATCGACGTCAGGAAAGGTAGCAAATACTTCAAAGAGTCGCCTAGCGGAATTGATTTTATGGATGTTTCTCCAAAACAGATATTCAGTGCTAGTGCCTCTCTGATACCTTTTCTGGAGCACGATGATGCTAACCGCGCCCTAATGGGTTGCAATATGCAGCGCCAGGCAGTACCTATGCTGCGCCCGCAAGCTCCTCTGGTTGCTACGGGTATGGAACGAGAGGTAGCCAAACACATTAGAGAACTACTACATGCGCGCAATGATGGCGTAGTGACTTCAGTTACGAGCTCTCAGATTACAGTAATGGGGACAGAAGGAGATGAGGACGTCTACCGGTTGCGGAAATTTGTTAGAACCAACCAGGGGACGTGCAGCAACCAGCGTCCTAATGTGAACAAAGGCGACAGGATCAAGAAGGGACAGGTCTTGGCTGAAGGCTCATCGACTGACGGCGAAGAACTTGCCCTAGGCCAGAACATTGTCTGCGCCTTCATGAGTTGGTACGGGTACAACTTTGAAGACGCTGTGATTATTAGCAGGAGCCTGGTTAAGGAGGATGTATTCACTTCCATTCATATCGAAAGGTATGAAATTGAGGCGCGTGAAACCAAACTTGGGCCAGAGGAAATAACCAGAGATATACCTAATGTAAGTGAGGAAAGCCTTCGCAACCTTGACGACTATGGCATCATTCGTATCGGCGCTGAAGTGGAACCTGGCGACATTTTGGTGGGCAAGATTACCCCTAAAGGTGAAACTGAGCTGACAGCGGAGGAAAAGCTATTGAGGGCTATCTTCGGCGAGAAGACACGCGACGTGAAAGACAATTCTCTCAGGATGCCACCTGGTGAGCAGGGCCGAGTAATCGATGTTACAGTCTTCTCTCATGATGGTCATGCTGAATTACCCCAAGGGGTAATTCAGCACGTGAGAATATGGGTTGCACAACAACGGAAAATCTCAGTTGGTGACAAAATGTCAGGTAGGCATGGCAACAAAGGAGTCATTTCGATCATATTGCCAGAAGAAGATATGCCCTTTTTGCCTGACGGTACGCCCGTAGACATCGTTCTCAACCCTATTGGTGTTCCCTCCCGTATGAATCTTGGACAAGTCCTGGAGGCTCATTTAGGTTGGGCCGCGCATATGCTGGGTTTCAGAGCACTGAATCCCATATTTGATGGAGCTGATGAGCTGGCTGTCGAAGACGCCTTAGCAAGGCTCTGGATAGCTCAGGAAGCTCAAGCTATCGTCCTTGACTCGAAAGGTAGGGCAGGGAACTTGGCCATCAGTCTTGAGAAAGCCGGGCAATGGCTTGCTGATCGTGGTTTTGATCCCGAGAGAGTATTCATTGAGGACTGTCGAGGAGAAGCCAAAATGGTTTGCCTCCGTTTGTGGCTGGAGAGATTGAACATAGAGGCAAAAACCTTGACCGATGAGGAGATACAGGGAATCGCACAGAGACTCTATCGTGAACAGAAACTTTCAGCCCCTATCTACGGAAAGATCACTCTTCGCGATGGTCGAAGCGGTGAGCCTTTTGACCATCCAGTGACTGTAGGCAATATCTACATGATGAAGCTGATACATCTTGCCGGGGACAAGGTACATGCACGCTCTATCGGCCCCTACTCTCTGGTAACCCAACAACCCCTTGGGGGCAAAGCCAAGTTTGGTGGTCAGCGCTTTGGTGAGATGGAGGTGTGGGCTCTAGAAGCATATGGGGCCGCCTATAATCTTCAGGAGTTGCTAACTGTAAAGTCAGACGATGTAGTGGGTCGAGGCAAAGCATACGAAGCTATTGTCAAAGGTGAAGATGTTGTCCAGTCAGGTGTTCCCGAGTCGTGCAAGGTGCTATTCATGGAATTACGCAGCCTGGGATTTGCTGTAGAGTTGCTTAATGAGGAGGAAGAAAGGCTAAACCTCTTTGGTGAGAAACCAAGAGCGAGAACCAGAATATAGCTTGAGGTAGAAAGAAATGCCTGGAGTCAACGAGCTTAATGCTATCCGTATTAGCCTAGCTTCACCAGAACAGATAAGGAGCTGGTCTCATGGCGAGGTAATCAAGGCAGAGACCATCAACTATCGCACTTTGAAGCCAGAAAGAGACGGATT
>CAZHQV010000089.1:0-9123 GCA_964534285.1 uncultured Dehalococcoidales bacterium | reverse complement strand
GGTTATACCGATAAGATAGTAGAAGGTTTCCATATCAATCAGCTTTACTCTATGACTGTTAAGCCCTATGAGATTGCGATACTTTATTTGAGAGCACAAACAAACCCAACAGATGAACAAGAGTTCTATAATTCCAAGTTAGGGATAACGCATATAGTAGAGGGCGCGCGCCTGACAAATACAGATTTTGAGAACTGCACAGGAACACATATTAAGGTATCCGAGTCAGCAGGTGGTCTAGTTGTCATGGGTATCGACGTTGGTAAGTGGCTGCATTATGAGATTGATCAGGTCTTTATAGACCGTGATGGGTCTCCGACTCAAGATATTAATTTAGCCACAACTACAAAAATATTAACAGAAGGTAAGGTTCGTAACTTTGAGGAACTTGATTTAATAATCCAGCAGTTTGGTGTTAGCTTCGCTGTGATAGATGCCAACCCCGAACGACGTAAGGCTCTAGAATTCGCTCAGAGATTTTGGGGCCACGTTAAGCTTTGCTTCTATGGCACCGGATTAAGTGGTAAGGCTATACATATTCATGCCGAAGAAGAACACACGATGTCTGTTGATAGGACATCGTGGATAGATTTAGCTATGAGTCGTTTTAAGCGTAAAAAGATTATTCTTCCGAAAGACTTATCTATAGAATATAAAAATCACCTTAAGGCTCCTGTTCGTATTTACACTAAAGACGTAAGTGGTAATCCAATTGGCAAGTATGTAACTGGCAATGAAGATGACCATTTTGCTCATTCACGTACATATGCAGAGTTAGCCATACAATTGGCTGTGGGATTAGCTAGATCGGAGGATATTAACGGTGTTGTTTAGCTTATGGCAACTTTGCTACGGTGAAGCTACTAAATTACCTAATGCGATTACACACCCTGACTATGATGCTATGACAACTGATTGGGCTAAGTTTAGATTTACATACGAAGGTGGTCATGCTTTTGTTGAGGAGTATCTTGAACGATTCAGTGCGCGTGAAGATAATGCTGATTTTGTGGGTCGTCAAAAAATATCTTACTCACCAAGTCATGCGAAAGCTGCTATCATAGATATCAAAAATGCTATCTATCAACGTATGATTGATATAACTCGTGAAGATGGTTCTGACTCATACCGTAAATCCGTGGTTGGTGAAATAGGTGGTGTAGATTTACAATCAAACACAATGACCAGTTTTATTGGCACAGAAGTCCTCCCCGAGCTTTTAGCTATGGGTAAGGTTGGTGTATTCATCGACAAATCAGAAGTTAAAAAAGGTGCTTCACGCGCGGATACACGCGACATACACCCATATCTATACACGTACCGTATCGAAGATATCCGATCTTGGGCTGTTGATAGGTCAGGAAATTTTACAGCCGTCTTGTTGCGGGATCATCAAGATGTTGCTTGTGAAGATTATGGATTAGTTTGTGAGCAAGCTGAGGAATATCGTTTGCTCCGTTTTACGGAGCAAGGTAAGGTAGAGGTTAAATTTTATGATGATATAGGTGCAGAAATTACAGACCGGGCTACAATATTGGAGATACCAATAATCCCGTTTGTAGTTTTTGATATTGGTCAATCCCTTTTGACGGACGTGGCTGATTATCAAATCGCTTTACTTAATATGGCTTCCTCTGATATTAACTATACTCTTAAAGCTAATTTTCCCTTCTACACTGAACAGTTTAATCCTAATTCTGAGATGATGTACTCTCGTGTTGCTGAACCAAAGACCACAGATGAATTAGCTGGCGAAGCTGCTCCTACTCAAAAAGCTTCTAGTAAAGGTATCAAGGTTGGTACTACACAAGGCCGTAGATATCCAAAGGGTATTGAGCGTCCCGGATTCATACATCCCTCTTCTGAGCCACTTATTGCAAGTATGGAGAAGCAAGAAAAGCTTAAGCAAGAAATACGTCAGCTTGTTAATTTGGCAATCACAAATATCGCTCCAACTAGAGCAAGCGCCGAGAGTAAGAGTATGGATGAATCTGGTCTTGAGGCCGGCCTTTCTTACATAGGTCTTGAGCTAGAACATGGCGAACGTGAGGTAGGTATTATTTGGTCAGCTTATGAAGGTAGTAAAGATGTGCCTACTGTAAAGTATCCAGCACGTTATAATCTTAGAAGCGATGCTGATAGGCGTAATGAGGCTAAAGAGCTTAAGGATTTAATGGAATCCGTACCTTCTCTTACTTATCAAAAGGAGTTGGCTAAAGATATAGCAACAGTTGTAGTTGGTCACCGTTCATCTAATGAAGATTTAGAGAAGATGTACTCCGAGATTAATGATGCAGAAGTTATTGTTACCGACTCTGAAACAATTAGATCTGATCATGAGGCAGGTTTCATTTCTACAGAACTAGCTTCTAAAGTTCGTGGTTATCCGCAGGGTGAAGTTGAGCAAGCCAAGAAGGACCATGCTGAACGTGCAGCCCGTATTGCTGCTGCTCAAAGTAAGGTAACAAGTGACCTCGGAGCGCGGGGTGTTGATGATCTTTCAAATGATGATGATGCTGGTAAGAAGGAGAAAAAAGATGGCAAAGCGTAATGGTTCTGGCAAGGGTACTCGTGCTAACCGTAATAAGGGCGGCTGTAGTAAAGGTGGCCCCGGCCACGGTAGAGGTGGCGGCCGTGGTAAGGGTACAGGAAGGAAAGGATAATGTCTAGAGAACTATTGGTATTAGCAAGACCCGATACCGAGAGACGTGGAGAGATTATCTCTATTGGTCCTGCTGGTAAACAGTGGGGTAAAGAGGAATTAAATACTGATAAGTTTGTGATTATCGAAATCGATGATGATAAAACTGATTACTTAGTTAGGTACGAAACTGGTGAGCAGGAACTTGGTGAACCTGACCCAAAAACAGGTATACCTACTGTTATTAAGTTAACTGCAAAGAAGTATAATTTTACGGATACACAAGTTGATGATGTGCTTGCATCCGGGGGTAAGAAGTCTATCGCTGTTAAAGATATTAAGGATAATGAGTAATGGCCACGCCAGTAATAAAGACAGTTAAAGAATCAGGCGGCGATTACACCACCCTCGCAGCGTGGCAAGCTGGCGAAGTTCGTGATCTTGTTGCCGCAGACGAGATTGCTATTGCTAAGATTACCGGAGCATGGACGGCTGCTGACTCGACGAAATTCACCATCGCGGGATGGACAACCTCCGCAACGAATTGCATCCGTATCTATTGTGCTGATGATGGCGCTCGGCATACTGGCAAGTGGACTTCGACAGCCTATCGTCTCGAAGATTTGGCAATCTCTGGTTCCCTGATTTACATAACGCAGAGTTATGTCGAAATTGACGGATTGCAGCTCTATGCCGGGAATTCAAGCTCCAGCGGCGTGCACATGTGCGTAAACTTCCAGAACCTGTATGTCGGGGGCAGTATTCATCACTGTATTCTCAAGGGTGGATGGTCAGGGGCAACAGGCACACTGTACGCTCGGTGTTTGCAGATGAAGCATGGCGGTGGCCTCTGTTACAACAATCTGGCGTACGACTGCACGACTTCATCGTCTTCAATCGACGGTGTTGGCATACTCTTAGTTGCCTCTAGCTATGCCTACAATAATACATGCGTCGGTAATGACTACGGATTCAACGCCAACGGCAGTGATAGGGTTGCGAAGAATAACATCTCTGTCAGCAGTGTTGTTGGGGATTATTATATCGGGACTTATAGCGCGGCTTCGACTAATAACTTGTCGAGCGACGCGACGGCTCCGGGCTTGAATCCGATCATCAACGCGACGGTGGTGTTCGTCAATGCGGCCGACGACGATTATCGAATCAGTGTTGATGATACAGATGCTAAAGATGCAGGGGCGGACTTAAGTGCTGATCCTAATCTGGCTTTTAATGATGATATAAATGGTAAAGCGCGTGGATCTTCTTGGTGTGTTGGTGCAGATGAATATCTTGCAACAGTTATAACGAAATCTGTTAAAAGTTCAGGTGGTGATTATACAAGTGTGGCAGCTTTTGCAGTGGGTGAGGCTCTTGATCTTGTACATGTTGGACAACAAATTACTGCTGGAATTACTGGAACAGGTGTTACAGACACTGAGGTTGAGTTTAAACAATCTGATGGGTGGTACACAAGTAAAGGTAATTATATTAAGGTTATAGCCCTTAATGATGGTGCACGTCATAAGGGTGTATATAATGCTACAGCTTATAGGGTACAAGGTTCTGGTTTTGGTGGTTATACTTTATCTGTTAGAAATATTTGGATAGATGGTCTTATTATTTATAAAACTGGTACTGCGGCAAGTCATCATGGCGTGCGTACATTAAATGCTTTAAAATTTAATGTACGAGTTTCAAATTGTATCATACGTGGTACAGATTCCATAAATCTTAGTCGGTATGGTATTTATATTGCTTCATGTGCAGTTAATTCGGAATTTAGATTTTGGAATAATGCTATTTATGACTTTACTACCACTGCTGGCTCAGGTGGTGGGATGGAATGTGGTGGTACTGATAATGTTCATGAAGCTTGGGTTTACAATAATACAGTTATTGGTGGGATTATTGGTTTTGCGGCTGCGGCTGTTACGCCTACTACTATTCTTAAAAATAATATTGTTCAGGATGCTACTACAAATTACAGTGGTACGTTTGATGGTGCTTCAACAAATAATCTTGACGATGATGGTACTGCGCCCGGTGGTGCTTCTCAGAGTAATAAAACATTAACTTTTAAAAATAAGGCAGGTGATAATTATAATCTTATTGAAACGGATGCAGCGGTAGATACTGGTGCTGACCTTGGTTCTGATACTGATCTTCCAATCACTATAGATATAGCTGATCGTGATAGATGCGTACCGTGGGAGATAGGGGCTTTTGAATTTATGGATGGTGGCGAAGGTGATGATGCAAGTGTAGCACTTGTTGATGGTGTGATGCGAAAATCTGATAGACGTAGAATACTATTTGCTGAGGACTTTTAATGGTTTTAGATGCTAGAATCATTAAGAAGCAGTATGAAGTTACTTATCAGATCGCCCCCGCGTGGATGGTGTGCGAGGATGGTGCCACACGCCGCCTAGAGGCGACCGACCGGGCGCAGCTTGTTGGTGATGACCACTATCCTGACGATTACGCGGGCCGCATCCAGAGCTGCAAGCCGACGACCCTGAAGCGGGGGCCTGTCCGCACACGGGGCTTCTGGCGCTCGGTAGTGGTGGAGATGACCGCCGAGCAGCGCACCGCCGCCGCCAACCGCACGGTCAAGATCGAGCGTGGGGCGCTCGTTCCAGTCACGGACCCCGACCGCTGGGGCGAGCGGTTGTGGGCCGGGCTCCGGGATACCACAACCGTGGCCGACCTGGCGCTTGAGACGCCGGCGGACGCTGGCCAAGAGGTTGCGGAGGAGTTCCGGCTCCGGGTGCAGATGGCCGCGCTCCGGATGCGGCTGCTCAAGCAGGCGCTCCCGCAGAACATCGCCCACACGGGCACGGGGCTCTACGCGGTCAAGGCCTCTCCGCTCTCTGACGGCGGCCTTGTTGGTAGTGTCGCTGGTCAGGTAGTTACTACGACCGCTATCAACTTAAGCAATCTGACTTTCTGGTTGGGCGGGTATCTCTATAATGAGACCTGCTCTGAACTGCGTGCAATCGTAAGCTATGTTTGGATTGGTGGCCCTTTCGGCGAGGCGCAGGTCACGGTCCAGGGTGATCTCACCAATTGGGTTGCCACTGACGTGGCGAAGGCCTATGATTCCTGGAATACAGTCCAAGGTGCGTGCGATCAGCTTTGGACCGACCAGGGCGTGGCGGCATTCACCGCTAATCAGTATATTCGTGTCTATGCGGGAACCTACGTCGAGAACGTCGCCCCCAATGCTGGGCTCAACACGTCGTCGGTTCAGACTGGAAGCACGCTAATCTTAGAGGGAGACCCGACAGACAGTCGAGATAACATCGTCATCGCCTGTGCGGCTGGCAACTATGATCTCTACCTCAACAATGACTACCACTGCCGCGTTCGCCACCTGAAAACGGCCGGTGATCCCGCTATTGCGTCCATCTGCTTTGCTGCGAATATTGATTGGGCGTGGGCTACTGATTTGACGGTTGATGTGTCCGGATCGTCCGTTCCGGCGCACGGGATTCTGGGACTCACGACGCGCGCTCTCAATGTTTTGGACTCGGAGATATTGTTCCACGGGGATCACGCCGGTCTTTTCAATCTCGGCTCGATAGGTGTTCACCGGTGCAAGATAACCGGGGATGGCGCTGCCAGCGGCATCGCGGTTTCGTTGACCATGAGCCTCTGGATGGAAGCCTGCCTTATCAACAACGTGGACCTGATCTTTGGCAACCCGACTCGGTTCTTGCAGGCATCTCTGAGGAACTGCGTCCTTTACAATATCGGCAAGGGCTTTAACGCCTATCCTGCGACCCTTTTCATTTTGATCAACAACATCGTTCATACCGCCACCACGGTCTTCCTGTCCCCAACGTCAGTCCATTTCCCGGAGGAGACCGCTGGGCATATCGGTCCCAGAGTCGTGATGAGGAATAACTATTTCTACAACTATACGAATTTCGCCGACTTCAACGGCACGACCAAGACTTATGCGGAATGGATCGCATACAGCCAGGTTGATGCCTCTGACAATGTGGACGGCGTGGACCCGAAGGTTGCGGGGACGGGGCTTCTGGATGCGGACTCGCCTTGCATCAATGGCGGGATCGGCTCAGGCGTGCTCTATGATGTGAACAACGTGGCCGCGCCCAGCCTGACTTCCCCGGCGATTGGATGTGACTTTAGCCGGGATGCTCCAGTACCATCAATAGAATCAAGAGTTGGTACAACGATTCTAAGATCAGGAGTAAGATAATGGCTAGATCAATATTTGTAGAGAATCTTGAAAATGATATACTGATTAATGCTACCTCAGTAGTGTTAGCAGATCCTACTGCTGCTTTTGGTATACGTGAAGTGATTTCGGGATCAGTAGTGGTTGCTGCTGGTGCGGCTACAGTTAATACGGCAGTAGGCGTCTATTCTTATGATATTAGTGCATTAAATGTTTTATTAGAGTATGAAGCTTATTGGAAGATTACAAGATCAAATGGTGACGTAGAGTTTGAACAAACAATGATACCGACAGCATCATTAGCTGTTCTTACAGCTTATATTACAGAGATTGATGCACAAACATATTTTGATGGCCGTCTTAATACAGGACCGTGGGATGATGCTACTTCTGGAGATCGTGATAAGGCTCTGTCAATGGGGACACAGCTTATTGATCGTCTTAACTTTTTAGGAGAAAAAACTGACGATAGTCAAGATTTGCAGTTCCCGAGGGATGCTGATACTACAATCCCAAAGGATATTCAGTATGCTTGTTGTGAGTGTGCCTTAGCATTATTAGATGGTATTGATCCTGAACAAGAGTTTGCTAACCTGAGCATGGTGTCTCAGGGTTATTCGAGTGTTAGGTCTACCTATGATAGATCACGGCCGGCAGAACACACCCTGGCGGGTATCCCAAGTGCTTTAGCTTGGAGATATCTGAAACCGTATATTAGGGATGTGTATTCGGTGGGTCTAGATAGGGCGTCTTAGGAGAGGTAAAATGATTGACAGAAGGCTTTATACAATCTGGTTAACGCTGTATGAAGGTGAAGGTGGTGCAGGTGACGGTGGCGCTGGTGGTGATGGCGACGGCGGAGCCGGTGGTGGTGATGGTGATGGTGGTGGTGGTGCTGGAGATAAATCTTTTACTCAGGAGCAGGTTAATACCATGCTTGCTGAGGACCGCCGTAAGCATAAGCAGGCAACACAAAAGGCTTTAGAGGAAATTGATGCATTAAAGGCAAGAACAAATCTTACTGCTAAGGAACGTGAGGAACTGGAAGGTAGAGTAAGTGAACTTAATAGGCAACTTTTAACTAAGGAGGAATTAGCCGCTCAAGAGAAAACAAAATTAACAACCGATTTTAAGAATCAGCTTGATGGTCTAACAAATGAGAGAGATAGTTGGAAGAATCGTTATACTGAAGCTTCTATCGTTCGGTCATTAACCGACGCGGCCGTAGTTAACAACTCCTTCAACCCTGAGCAGGTAGTTGCTATTTTACGGCAAAATACTCAGCTTGCTGAGGAGCTAGATGCAGAGGGCAAGCCTACTGGCAGCCTTGTCCCGAAGGTTAGTTTTGCAGATACCGATAAGGACGGGAAGCCGGTAACTCTTGAATTGTCTCCGCAGGATGCGGTCAAGAGGATGACAGAGAAGGATCAATATCTGAATCTGTTTAAGGGTGATGGCACTGGTGGTATTGGTGGCACTACTCGCCCCGGTGGTAAGCCGGCGGATATTTCAGAGCTTGCGAAAGATCCAGCGAAATATCGTGAAGCACGTAAAGCAGGTAAAGTTCCCGGACTAAGTTAGGAGAGCAGTAATGCATCCAAGAGGGTTAATGAGCATCTGGCTTACGCACGGTGCGAATAGCCTCGATGCTTTTGTTCCTGAGTTATGGGCGCAGGAGTCGCTCATGATTCTGGAAGCTAACATGGTGGCGGCTAATCTCGTTCATCGTGATTTCCAGAATGAGATTGCTAATTTCGGTGATATTGTCAACACCCGTCAGCCTGCCGAGTTCGTGATGAAGCGTAAGACGGATGCCGATAGTGTCACCATTCAGAATGCGTCAGCGGTTAATGTTCCTGTTCCGCTTGACCAGCATCCTCATACCTCCTTCATGATTAAGGATGGGGAGGAGTCTAAAAGTTTCAAGGAGCTTCGTGACGAGTATCTTGAGCCGGCGCTGCTGTCGATTGCTCAGGGTATTGATGAAATCGTTCTTGGCCAGCTTTACCAGTTTATGGCAAATAGTTCTGGTAAGCTTGGCACCGATCCGACGAAGGCAACTGTCATTGGTGTTCGTGAGTTTATGAATGCTAATAAGGTTCCTTCACAGGGTCGTAATCTGGTTATTCCTCCGTCGATGGAGGGTGCCCTTCTTAATGTTGCAGATTTCGTGAACGCTGAGAAGGTGGGCGATGATGGTACGGCTCTGCGTGAGGGTTCACTCGGGCGTAAGTTCGGGCTGAATACTTTCATGTGTCAGAACTGTCCTGATATC
>CAZHQV010000088.1:0-9295 GCA_964534285.1 uncultured Dehalococcoidales bacterium | reverse complement strand
GCACTACTGTAACCGTGTGCCACCTGTTCCACGGCTTTCCCGCCCGGCTGAAGTTTCTCAAATCGGCGGCTACGGAGAATAGCCATATCGCTAACATGTTAAGCCAGTGTTCTCTGGCTTTCCCTGAGCTTAGGTTCAGCCTGGTCATTGACGGTAGGCTTAGCTTGAGCACCCCGGGCGATGGCGATTTGCGCAGTGTGGTGAACCAACTCTATGGTTCACAGGTAGCTGGAGCGATGTTGGAGGTTCAGGGAAACCATGCATTTGTCGAGAGTAGCGGCTTAACAAGCCCGCCCTCCCTGAATCGCGCCAACCGCAACTATCTTAGCTTCTTTGCTAATCGTAGGTGGGTACGCAGTCCGTTATTAATTCGGGCGGTAGAAGAAGGCTATCATGGCTTGCTTATGGATGGCAGGCATCCCATTGCCATCATTAACGTGTCATTGCCGCCCCAAGAAATTGACGTTAATGTCCATCCCGCCAAAGCTCAAGTGAGGTTTCGCCACGAGCAGGATGTTTTCCTTGAGGTGAAGAACACCGTCAAGCAAGCGCTAGCCAAAGCGCCCATAGCTGCCAAGCACATGCCCGCTTCAGCTACTTCATGGCAACAGCAGAGCCTCCACATGATAAAGGAAAAGGAGCCGAGTCTCATTGCCCCGTTACCTGCTCTCGGCGTGCCTATTTTGCGCCCGATAGGGCAGCTAGCCAACACCTACATTGTCGCCGAGGGCGACGAAGGTCTCTACCTCATTGACCAGCATGCCGCGCATGAGCGAATACTGTATGAGAGAATCCTGGCTCAATGGGCAAGACGCGAGGTTGAAGTCCAAGGCCTGCTTGAGCCAGAGACCATGGAGCTCAGCCCTAGAGAGGAAGAAACCTTGAAAAACACCCAAGTCGCTTTGACCCAGTTTGGCTTCTCCCTTGAGTCTTTTGGTCAAAGAAGCCATTTGATACGTGCTGTGCCAGCATTGATAGTCGGGACGAATCTCGTTGAGGCCATAAGGGTGTTGCTCGAGAGTCTCGCCAGCAAAGATATTCCGGCTCCGTGGGAGGAGAAAGTGGCTAAGTCCCTCGCCTGCCACGGTGCCATAAAGGCAGGGCAGCAGTTGAGCAACGAGGAAATACGGGAACTGATAAGGCAGCTAGAGCAATGCGACCAGCCACGTAGTTGCCCTCACGGTAGGCCAACCCTGATTCACCTGAGCTCACGTCAGTTGGAAAGGGAGTTTGGCAGGACAAGCTAGCTGGTTTCGAGAACCTCTGCTCTGTACTTGTGGTAATCCATGAATCTGGCAATAGCCGTGGCGGCGCTGCTTAGAGATTGATAAACGGGAAGACCAGCTTCACAAAACAATTGCTGGCACTCAAGCATGATCTGATAGCTCTCTGCAAAAGCGACAGAACCCATCACCATTGCCATCGGTTTGGCTGAGTCTTCATGAATTTTGGTTATACTGTTGAGAGGATTGTTGCGCCCGCCTTCTGGTTCCTGAATGGGCAAGCGAATCTTAGTCTCAGCCATAAAGAAAGGCACCAACATAGTATCCAGGGAAAGGTGAACCAGTAGCAGGTCAACATTATCGGAATCGATCAATGTTTTGCCACAATTGTAGAGCACATCCGGATGTAACCCCTCAGCAGATAGGTCTACGGGGTTATTCAGGCTCACACCGATGACAGCTCCTCTAAGATGGCTCTTAAGCTTATCCTTGACTTCTGCAGGTGAATCAGGTATTTCCAGCCCGGCCTCGTTGCAGTCATCACTGGCTAAGACAGTGACTCCCCCGCCGAACCCTAGAACAGCGGCTCTTCTGCCCAAAGGCATAGGGAGATAGGTAAACGTTACCGCCATATCTATCAGCTCCTCCAGGCTGTGAACCCTTATAGCTCCGGCCTGGCGCAAGAGCCCGTCCCAGACCTCATCTGAGCCAGCCAAAGCACCGGTATGAGAAGCCACCGCCCTTGCCCCAGCTTCAGCCACCCCACCCTTGAGCACCACAACCGGCTTGACCTTGTTCGTCTCCTTCAGCAGCTGGCCGAATCTTCTGCCATCCTTCACACCCTCAATGTAAGCAAGTATGACCTTTGTATCCTCATCATGAGCCAGATACTCCAATAGGTCACTTTCATCAACATCACAAGCATTGCCGTAGGAAATCACTTTGCTGAACCTGATACCTTTCTTCATTCCTTGCCGAACAACATAGGTGCAATTGCCGCCGCTCTGGCCCATGAGGGCTACCGGGCCACTTTCGTTGACAAAATCAGGGGCGAAAGCCAATCCTGCGCTGGGACAATATACTCCCAGGCAATTGGGCCCGATAACGCGCATGCCATTTCCGCGGATGAGTGAGGAGATCTCCTGCTCCAGTTGCCTGCCTTCCGCGCTACCGGTTTCAGAAAAGCCGGAGGTAAAGAAATGGACTGCTTTCACTTCCTTGTCTATGCAATCCTTCACCAGTTGCACTGCCGAAGACACCGGTGCACAGGAAATGACGTAGTCCACCGGCTCGGGAACATCCTTGACATTGGCGTACACCTTCAAGCCAAAAATCTCTCCACCCTTGGGGTTAATAGGATAGATCCTGCCTTTGAATCCACAATTAAGTATGGAATTGAGATACACTTCCCCTCCTATCCATCGCATTACCCCTTTGGTGGAGACTCCATAGATAGCTACTGACTTGGCGTTAAAGACGTGGTCTAAATCTTGGTCAATCACTTTGTCTTCCTCCTCTTGCTTTGTGGTCGTGGTAATCAAGGAAGCGAGCTATGGCCCTGGCTGCATTGCTTAAGGAATGATACACGGGAAGGCCCGCTTCACAAAATTCTTGCTCGCACTCAAGAGCTACTCCACAGTCCTGAGTGGAGCTAAGGAAGTTGCTTACTACCGCCGACATCGATTTGTTGGACTCATTATAAGCCTTAGCCGCTGCGCACGCAAGCTCTTTGACATAGGGAAACATCGTATCTTGGTACGGCGATGGGAAAACCCTGATAGGTAACTGAACAATCAGCAGATCAATGCCATCACAATCCAGTATCACCTTGACACAATCGTAGAGTATGTCCCATCCCTGGTCTGACAGGTCCACAGGATTGCTCAGACCCATGCCGATGCCACCTGAGGTAGTGAGTTGCCGCAACTGGTCCTGAACCTCTTTTGGGAAGGGAGGAACCACGAGGCCGGCATCGGTACAGTCATCAGCGGCTCTGACTGCTCCTCCTCCACCAATCCCGACAACGCTTGTTCTTCTGCCTGAAGGCAAACGCAGGCGACTAAACGTTACCACCATGTCTATCAGTTCCTCCAGACCATGAACCCTTATTGCTCCGGCTTGACGCAAAAACGCATCCCATACACTATCCAGGCCGGCCAAGGCGCCTGTATGTGATGTCACTGCCCTGGCGCCAGCTTGAGCAACACCCACCTTAAGCACTATGACCGGCTTAGCTTCAGCCGTTTCCCTCAGCACTCGCTTGAATCGCTCTCCGTCCTTTACCCCCTCTATATATGCCGCGATTACCGTTGTGTTCTCATCAGTAGCGAAATACTCCAGTAGATCGCATTCATTAACGTCACAGGCATTCCCATAAGAAAGCACCTTGCTAAATCTAACGCCTCGCTGTGCCATTGCCGGAATCAGGTAGTTGCAGAATGCACCGCTCTGGGAGAGAAAAGCGACGGAGCCACTTTCACTGGGAAAATTACTGCTAAAAGACAGGCCTGATGTGGGGTTATAGGGCCCCAGACAGTTGGGGCCAATAATGCGTATTGCGCTCTGGCGGGCCAAGGAGGAGATTTCTTCTTCCAGGCGCTTGCCCTCCTCGGTGCCAATTTCGGAGAAACCTGAGGTGAATACATGAATTGCCTTCAGTCCCTTCATGGTGCACTCTTGAACGAACGGCACTACTTGGAGGCGCGAGATACAGCAAATGGCATAATCAACTGGCCCTGGGATATCCATGATGCTGGGATAGACTTTCAGGCCAAAGACCTCTCCGCCCTTGGGGTTTACAGGATAGACCTTGCCCTTGAAATTGCTCCTGACCAGACCTTCCAAGAATATTGTCCCCGTTCCTTGCAGCCGTTGTGGTCTGGATGAAACTCCGACAACAGCCACTGACTGCGGGTCAAAAATGCAGTCCAGCTCATGTCCACTCATGGTACTGTCCTGTCTTTCTATCATATCCGCTAGCCAAATACAAGACGACGTGCTGTAGAGCCCCGCCCATGAATCTGAAACAAGAACATATGCTGCGGTGTCGCGCGATTATGCAAAAACTCCAGAATGGATTAAAATAGGAGTCACCCTAATTGAACTATAGGAGGAACAAGAAATATGGCCGTAGAAAGCAAGCTGCTGGACCTAGCTAGAATAGAGGGAAGAACAGTACTGACGGAGGTTGAATCCAAGGGACTTCTTAAACGGGCAGGCATTCCAGTCATTGAGACAAGGCTAGCGAAGAGCAAAAAAGAAGCAATATCAATAAGCAAAGAACTGGGCTTCCCCGTAGTGCTTAAAGTAGCCTCCCCCGATATTGTTCACAAGAGCGACTCTGGTGGGGTTAGACTTGGTCTGGCTAATGCTACGCAAGTAGGTAAGGCTTACAGAGAAATCATGTCATCCATGAAGCAGAGATTTGCTGATGCTGCCATTCACGGTCTGGCTATACAGCGGATGGCTCCGCCCGGGGTGGAAGTGATCGTTGGCATGAGCAAGGATGTGCAGTTCGGCCCTGTCCTTATGTTTGGCCTTGGCGGCATACTGGTAGAAGTATTGAAAGATGTGTCCTTCAGGATAGTCCCTATAACTAGGAGGGATGCCGCAGAGATGATCAGGGAGATAAAAGGGTATCCTCTGCTCGAAGGTTATAGGGGGCAAGATCCGGCGGACATCTCCGCCCTTGAGGAGCTAATGGTCAAAGTATCGCAATTCGTGGAGCAAAACCCTGAGATAAAAGAGCTCGACCTCAATCCCATATTTGCCTACAGGGATAGTGCCGTAGCTGTGGATGCGAGGGTAATCCTAGAAACACCCGAGAAAGTGTGAGTAGTCTGCCAGATAGCTCAAAGCTCTGGCAGCCCTATCGGGGCTGGAGAAAGCCATTGTTCTGCCCGTTTTCTCTAGTTCCTGTGCCGCCTGATCAGCCAGGTGTCCATAGGGATGAGAAATGAAAGCCTTGTGCGGGTAACTGCTGGCTAACTCCGTCATGAGTTGAGCGTGCTCACGGCACCATTGCTCGCAGGTAGCAAGCCAAACATAAAGAACAGCATCCACATCATCAATAACAGCACGGGTAGCCTCTGCCATCGCTGCGGTAGGGGGTTGCTTTGATACCATTATCGCCGGCCACGTATCCACCGGATTGCTGACCTCGAGCCACGGAGGAGATATGGCGCTGAACCGCTTCATGGCTGTCGAGGATGGCTTGATTATGGCTAAGCCAGACCGCTGACAGGCATCTATGCTTATGACGCCATATGCACCGGTGTGGGTGACAACACCGACCTTCCTTCCTTTAAGTAGAGGCAGCGTACAGAAGACCTTCACCATGTCGCCCAGTTCATCTATGTTGGTCACCCTGGTTATCCCAGATTGCTTGAGTGCCACTTCCCATACCTCATCTTTGCCTACCAGGGAACCTGTGTGAGACTGGGCAGCCTCCGCGGCAAGACCGCTCCTCCCCGTCTTTAAGGCAACGATAGGCTTCTTATGGGCTACACGATTGGCTACCCTCAAGAACCGTCCAGCATCTCGCATGCCCTCGATGTGCAGGGCGACCACCCTAACGTCGTTGTCCTGCTCGAAGTACTCCAATCCGTCAGCGAAATCAACATCACAACCGTTGCCGAGATCAATGCCTTTGCCAACTAATGTCAAACCGGGGTAACCCAACATGAAAACACCACTCTGGCAGACGAGTCCAATGGGCACCGGGCTCATCTTCATTTTCACGAATGCTGAACTGAAATTGATGAAAGCATTGGCGGTGCCAAAAGTATTCGGTCCGAGCACCCTGGCCTTTCCTCTAACGATCTCATCTACCTCTGTCTGTAGTCGCTGGCCCTCCGCATCATTAGCATCGGCAAACCCCTGTGTCACTATGGTTATGGCCGAAATGCCCCTGTCGACACATTCCCTGGTCGCGCCGGGGACCAAAGACCGGGGCAGGTTTATCACCGCCAAATCAACATCTTCTGGCACTTGTCCAATAGTGGGATAGGTCCTGATTCCTTGAATCTCACTGGCGCGGGGATTCACGGGATAAATCCTGCCTTTGTAGCCGTAATCCAGTAGGTTTCCCAGAATATCCAGCGTTAGACCGCTTATCGGCTCCGGGGAGCGCGATACACCAATAAGGGCTACAGATTCGGGTTCCACAAAGTTTTTCATTTGAGCCGGTGTTCTCATGTTCATCAACCGCGCACCATCCTAGAACTCTCCTACGGACTGTGAGTAGTCCGCCAGATGAGCTAAGGCCCTGATAGCCCTATCAGGGCTGGAGAAGACCTGTGTTTTGCCCGTGTTCTCCAGTTCACTCCTGGCTTCGTTGGCTAAGGGACCATAGATATACCACACGAGGGGCTTGTCAGGGTAGTCACGAGTAAGCCTCTCCGCGTAGTGGCAAAACCTGTCACAGACAGCACTCTCCGAGATACCGCATATGCACAGGACAGCGTCTACTGCGGGGTCAGAGAAGAGAGCCTCTAGGGCTGCTCGAAACACTCTGAGCAATGGCTGTCTGGAGAGTATCATTGCTGGCCATATATCCACGGGGTTGGCGACAGCCAACCAAGGTGGGTACAGCTCCTTAAGCCGTTCCACGGTTGCGGGCGATAGCTCAGCAGTCTCCAGGCCGAATTTCTCGGAGGCGTCTATGCTAGCAACGCCAAACCCACCTGTAAAAGAGAGAACAGCAAGTTTCCTTCCCTTCATTAGGGGCAGCACAGAAAATGTCTTCACCATATCACTCAGTTCCTCTATATCGTTCACCCTGATTATGTCACATTGTTTCAGTGCGACTTCCCATATTTCATCTCTACCTCCGAATGAACCCGTATGGGATTGGGCAGCCTGGGCAGCGATACCACTCCTCCCTGTCTTTAGGGCAACGATCGGCTTCTTCTGAGCCACTCTCCCGGCTATATCCAAAAACCTCCGGGTATTCCGCATACCCTCGGTGTGTAGGGCGATCACCCTGACATCGCTATCCTGCTCGAAGTACTCCAGCGCATCGGCAAAATCAATGTCAGAGGCATTGCCCAAATCGATCCCTTTGCCCACTAAGCGCAGCTCTGGGCTACCGACGTAGAGAACTCCGCTTTGACAAATCAGACCGACAGGCACTCTCTCCATGTTCAGTTCGGCAAAAGATGAGCTGAATTTGATGAAGGCATTAGCGGTGCCAAAGGTGTTTGGGCCGAGCACTCTGGTTTTGCCCCTAACAATGTCGTCTATCTCTTTCTGTAGTTGGTGGCCCTCCATGTCATTGGCATCGGCAAAACCCTGCGTTGTTATGATCACGGCTGAAATGCCCTTTTCGACGCAGTCTCTGGTTACCCACGGGACCGTAGAGCGAGGCAGGTTGATTACTGCCAAATCGACGTCTTCTGCCACCTCCGTCACCCTGCGATATGTCTTCACGCCTAATATCTCGTCAGCCTCAGGATGTATGGGATAGATCCTGCCCTGATAACCGTAACTGAGCAAGTGCTGCAAGATATTGAAGCCACCTTCTCTGGGGTACCGCGGTATGCCAAAGAGAGCTACGGATTCAGGTTCCACAAATTTTCTCAACTGAGTTACAACATCCATTAGGCAAACGCCTCCGATTGTGGCTGCATGGTCATGGTCCGCATTGAAAAGCACCCAGGTAGGGCATTGCCCTGCAAGCTCGGCCCGTTTGGCTGGGAAGGTTTCGACACTTATGCAAGACTGTCTTGGCCAATTATACTGATTGAGGTATACTTTGGGAACACCACCCCGTCAACGGCGGCCATCGTGGTCTCGTCCCTGTGCCAAGGCAAAGGTTCGCCAAAGTCGAGCTACGTATTATGAGGAAGGAGAGGAGACCTAAGGCATTGTTTGAGGAAAGGCTTGAGGAGTTTGAGGCGTTATTTCACCCTACGTCTATTGCGGTTGTAGGTGTTTCCAGCGACGAAAGAAAAGTGGGGTCTGCCTGGGTCAGAGGATTGCTCTCCGCGGATTTCAAAGGGAATGTTTACGCGGTAGGAGCTGGCGGTGGTACCATCGCGGGTTCCGAGATATTCACCAGCCTGAGGTCAATCCCGGGGGAGGTAGACTATGTGGTGGTGTGCATTCCACGGCGGTCAGTCTTGTCACTCCTGGATGATTGTGCCTTCAAGAAGGTGAAATTCATCCAGTTCTTTACCGCTGGGTTCAGCGAGACAGGTGACGCTGAGGGACATGAGTTGGAACGAGATTTAGTAGCAAAAGCTAGACAGAGTGGCATTCGCATCATCGGGCCAAATTGTATTGGTGTCTACTGTCCAGAGAGCAGGTTTCCTAGCGGGCCAGCACTGGAGCCAAGAATTGGCATGGACGGCTCGGTGGGCTTTATCTCTCAAAGCGGCGGACTTTCTGACAAACTGGTAGAACTTGGCATAGCTCGAGGCATTGGCTTCAGCAAGGGAGTTAGCTTCGGTAACGGTGCTGATCTGGATGCCGCAGATTTCCTCCAATATCTCGGTGCCGATCCCAAGACCAGGATCATCGGTGCCTACTTTGAAGGGAGCAGAGATGGGCGCCGGCTCTTTGACAGCATAAGAAAGATAGCCCAAGTTAAGCCGTTGGTTGCCTGGAAGGGAGGGAAGACTGGGGTCGGGGCTGAAGCAGCCATGTCGCATACCGGGTCTTTAAGCAGCTCAGCAGCTATCTGGTCAACGATGCTGAAGCAATCCGGCGCTATTGAGGTAGGTAGCCTTGAGGAGTTGGTTGATGTGTTGCTTCTGTTCCAAGAGGTGCGCAACTGGCAGGGCATCAGTGTAGCCATTGTTGGGGGATTGTGTGGAGGTGGTGGCGGCATCTCTGTGTCAGCAGGCGATGCCTGCAGTGAGGAGGGATTGAATATCCCGGCTCTCTCCGAGAGAGCGAGGCAGGGGTTAGTCGATGTCCTGGGCCCTGTGGGCAGCATAGTGCGCAATCCCGTAGATATCAGCCAGGCCTATGGGCAGCCTTCCATTCTACACAGAGTCATGGAAGTCATCATGGCTGACGCAAACATCCAACTGGTCATAGTCCAAGAAGACGCTGACATACTTGTGAAG
>CAZHQV010000087.1:0-9396 GCA_964534285.1 uncultured Dehalococcoidales bacterium | reverse complement strand
CACAATCGTTTTACCAGCGCTGTGCTCCGGAAACCTCGAGTGCCACACTGGTAATGTGGTCTGAGTCCGGGGAAGCCAGGAAGACAGCCGCTTTGGCTATATCTTCTTGTTTTCCCATTTTGCCCTGGGGCATGGTCCCCACCAGGGACGTGATCACATCATCCGTACTAATGCTTAGGCACCTAGCAAATCCAGCAGCAAATTCATAGCCGATAAATGTCTGCGTTTGCAGTCCCGGGCAAATCGCATTCACGTTGATATTCTGGCCTGCAAGCTCGTGCGCTAGTGACCTGGTTAGACCTACCTGGCCAAACTTGGCTGTGCAGTACGCTTCAGAGAACATCCAGCCTGCCAATCCGGCGACGGAAGAGATGTTGATGATCTTGCCCTTTTCACCTGTCTTAAGCATCTCAGGAATCACCGCCTGGCAACAAAGGAAGCTGCCTTTGACCATGACATCCTGGTGCAGGTCCCAGATCTCTTCGTCTATCTCCACAAACTTGTCGAGGTGTGCGAAGCCGGCGTTGTTTACCAGGATATTTATCTTGCCAAATTTCTTCACTGCTGCCTTGACCATTGCTTGGACTGAGGCCTTGGATCTTACGTCACAGGCTACCGCCAGGGCATCGCGCCCCAGAGCTTTAATCTCCGCCACCCGCTTGTTGAGGTCTTCCACCGTTCCAAGCTTGTAGTCGGGGACTTTGTCGTACTTGGCGCAGATATCGACAACTACAACGTTTGCGCCCTCCTTGGCCATCTCCAGGGCAATAGCCTGGCCAAAGCCATTTTCCAGTCCAGCCCCGGTAACAACCGCCACCTTTCCTTCCAGTTTCATTGTAACCTCCCTTAGGATTCCTTGTGTGATCCGTGTGTCAGCGCTTCATAACGGTACTACCAACGCGGTTTCATGTCACACCTCCAAGACTGTTTTGCGCCATCTTGTGTGGTCATCACGTTGCCACAGCAGCACGTGTTCTTCAAGCCATTGTCTCCAGGAAAGCCTGCACCCTCGTCCTCAAAGGAGCCAAAGCTATCATAGTATACTCATGCTCCAGGTAAAGCGCTGGTAAGCCAATGCTTTTCAAGTAATCCTTGAGCGCAGGAACCTCATATCCATGAGTATCGCAATACTTCATCGACTGGAGGATCACGCCGTTCACATTCCAGTCCTTGGCAAGGTCCTTAATGTAAGCGAATCTGTCTTCCAGGTCAGCCCAATAGTTGTTCCCTGTTTCCCTGAAGGTGCGAGGACAGCGCACCGCATCCAGATAGCGCTGTGCTAGCCCTCCTACTAGATCTGGTGTGACCTCCACCTCGGGCCAATAGAACCTGGTGCCGGTACAGATATCATCGATGACTACGTTTGCACCGCAGTCCTCGATCATTTCGATAATGCTCACGTCGTCAAGAGGGCTGCCCCAGACAAGTAGCCTGAATGGCTGTTTCTTGGGCCCGTCTTTGCGGCCCTTGATCTCCTCGATCGACTCCCTTAACAGAGCATTGCCTTCTGTCACTGGTATGCTCATCGAGGCGATTAGTATTTGTAGAGTCTCCGTCCCAGAGACGGGGGGTGGGTCTTCCTTCCTTAGCTCATAAAGTTTCCATACCAATGCTCTCTGCTCATTATGGGCTGAAATAGCATCCTCGAGCCTCGCCGGCGAAATCTCTTCGCGCGCAAGTTCCTCCAGGGTCTTCTTGAATAGACTAAGCTCATTCTTGAAGAACTCAATGGAAGCCTTGTGACTTGTGTGTGGCATATCGATGAAGTGGTCATAAGGCGGCTTCACATAGTAAGTCCAGAACTGGACTGCACTGTACACGGTATCACATGTATGGACGCTAACGAACCCATCAAGGAAGTCGTACTTGCCTTTCAATGATTGATCAAAGCAACTTCTCAGAAAGGGACATAACACAGTCTGCAAATGGGCATCGGCTTCTGTTATGGGCTCCCTGGCAGCTCCCAGGACCCGATAGGGCACCATATCCAGAGCGGTGATCATCTCCACGGGAACGTAGGCACATAGATACCCTATAATCTTCTTCCCTTCAGTCTTCAATTCTCTGGCCCTTCTATCTCGATTCTCAAAAATATCTCGAGCTTTGACCAGTCTGTCAACCTGTTGTTTCGTTTCCATCGTCACAAGTTCCTTTCTTAATACACTCGCCAAGTCCTCAATAGCTTAGCCCCTTCTCCTTTCTCAGCTTCCTGAAATGCTCCATGCTCTCTACGAAGGCATCCGCCTGGCTGAAGACCTGAGCCTCATCGAAGACGCTCAAGTCCACAATATCTCCCGGTGCTACCAGCGATGGAACCATGGCGTGACCCTCCAATACATCACGCACATGCAAGGGATAGACTGCGTTACAGCGGCAGGAGATCAAGGGATGGATAAGTGCGCCGTCCAACTTGTACTCGCTGGCATATTGAACATAAGCCTCTACCATCGCTCCTGCAGTCCTTCCCCCAGCCACAGCGCTAGTGTCAAGGTTCGTGTAATACCAGTAGACCAGCCGGGCAATGCGCTCCAAGGGATCGCTAATTCCTTCCAGATTTAGGGGAGGAGGGGGATGATAGTTCCAGGTCTCTATGACGAAGTTCCAGCCCTTCTCAGCCAGGCGGTCGAAGAATCGTAGACTATGCCAGGGTGGGAGCTCAACAAAAGCCAGCCGGTACTTCTCCTCCTCGAGAGTGCCTGTTCCTATAGCGCCTATCTTGTTGGCAACCCTCTCCTTGACCTCTTGGAGCACTTTCTCGTAGAGCTCCAGAGATGTCTTCTCGCCCGCCCTGTAAAAGGCGGGCACCATCATGGTCCAAAAATCTCGGGAATGCATAGGGCAGGGGACAGCTTTGCGCAGGTCATTTATTTCATACCATGTAGTGAGCACTTTCTCCTGAGTGTCCACCACCTCGCTCAATACATCCCAGTTCATCTTTTTCCCGGTAAGCCGCTCCAGGAAGGCAACAAACTCCTTCAATTCCTCAATCATGAACTTGATGCTATAGTCGAACACACCTTCCGCAAGGCCTTCCTTGGCCTTGGGTTGTGGGACCTCCATGACCCAGACCGGTACCTCCCAGTACCGTTCCAAAGCCTGAAACCACTTGAACCTGGCGTCGCAGAAGAAGCCTGAACTCAACAGCAACATGGGCTTGGCCATGCCCCCCATGGGGGCATCAGGCGGCACTTCCCCTAACTCGACCATCTTCTGAGTATACCCTATGCAGTTTCTGGCATAACCGCATAGGTGGGTGGGAAATCCCTCCGCCTCGCAACGGCTTAGGTACTCGGGTGCAGCGCCAGCGGCGGCACAAGCGGCGCCGTAGTTCTCGGGATAGATGACAATGAAATCCATAGCCTTAAGTATGGGGTCGGCATGCCACCAGTTCACCATGGCCCAGGCCACGGGCTTACCACTGCTGGTTGCTTCGATGCCCTCCTGATACATCTTGTCCACTATTGGCCGTACGTCCCTGACAGTGGCCAGCCGATTTATGGGTCTGACTTTCTTCTCCTCAGCAGCCATAAGGGGCCTCCTTATGCGACTTTAGTGTTGGGGCTGGAAGCTCCCCAACTAATTTATGGGTTGGGGAGCTTCCAGCTTCTATCTCGTAGTGCAATAGCAACAAAGGTTAGTCCTCTGGTGGGATTGGTGGTGGTGGGGTGCTACCTTCAGGCGGCGGCAGGAAGCAAGCGTACGTGTTGAAATTCCAACCGAGCCATCCGTAGAACGCAGCCATACACCAGGCAAGAACATAAAAGGTGTGGTTAGTGTGGGCAAACCATGCTGCTGGGTTCGCCTCAAGTGTTGCCGCTGGAGGTGCGCCACGGAAGGCAAGCCAGAAAATCAGCTCGGTTATGCCAACGATAAGGAATACCCAAAGGACCGCGCGCCCCGCGAAGGGCAGTCTATGGAATGGCCACATCTGGAAAGTGGTCGTTATCCAAATGCCAACATTGATTGAGATGGCTACCCAAACCCCGGCCTCGAGGTAGTGGGCTCCAGTCACAGGCTCCCAGTAGTTCAGGCCAAAGGCTCTGAGGATAACCAGTAGCACCAGCATCCAGAATGTCCACAGACCTAAGTGAATAATTAGATGCAACGGCTGCTTTATGTTCCCCATGGGCCACAACTGGATAATCCAGAAAGTAATCACTGCGATCAGGAACCAGGGAAATGGAAAGCCATGGGCGGCGCCCTGAAAGAACTCCCCAGTGCCAGCCGCAGGGAGTACATACCATGTTACGAGGGCAGCGGCCCAACTAAGGCAGAAACCGACAATCGCCGTTAGGGGCTGTTTGCCTTTATAGGCGTTCAATAGCGGCATTCCACTTAGGGTGGTGAAAACCAAAGTCCAGAAATACCAGCAAATCATCAGAGAGAAGAGCTGGTCTCCCCACCCTAGATAGTTATGGAAAAAGAGAAAAGCCACCGTGAATCCCACCGTTGAGGCGGCGATGGCACAGATTCCCTGCAATGGCTGGCCTAGTTTGTGAAATGGCCAGTTGCCTGCGTGGAAGGCAAACCAAGCAAACCAACCGAAACAACCTACCAGCCACAGAGAGAACGTCAGTACGGAGCCAAAATCCCCAGCGGCTGCATCAGGTGCGCCCCATGGTTGCCACCAGTGGACGAAAATCAACATCAACAGCACGGTGACAACGCCCATAATAGGCCACTGGATTAGGCCTCGCCAGGGCTGCTTCATCCTGGCCAAAAAAGGCGGTCCTTGAAACACTGGTCACCTCCTCATTTGTTATTCCTTATTCTTCCTCCTGAAAATGTTTCAAATAGACAAGGGCACTATCCCTCTTCATACACCATGTATTTGTTGCAGTGCTTGGGCATGGGTATCTCATGGTCGGGATCACCACAGCGGCAGTAAAGGATTGCGGGGTCGGGCCCTGGTATGGCCTCTCCATGTATCCCGGCAGACAGCGCACGAAGAGGCGACAGACCTCCTGCACTCGGTACCGGACATTCATACCCACAAACTGCACATCTTAACTTTGCCATTTTTGCCTCCTTTTGCACTTCAGCTACGAACTGGGGACTTCACAGCTCAGGGTGGTATTCGAAGAGGCAGCCGCACTCCCAGTGTATGGGCCAAAGCATCTTGTGGTCATGCCCATGCTTACAGGTGAGCTTTAGAGGGTCATTGCGGTCTGGTACTGCTTCGCCACAGTTGTCAAAGTGCTGAATCCCGGCTTTCTTCCCCTCGTAATGCCACCCTATAAGAGGAACATCCTGTTTTATGCCACACTTGGGGCAGACAAACTTTGCCATCCTTTTCCCTCCTTCAGCGTTTCTCTTGCCTTGTTTCTGGAATTGCGCTTATTTTTTGAGCTGCTCGGTACACTCCTTGGCCTTCTGAAGATCCTTTGGTGGCGCTCCGATAGTCCACTCGAAGTCTTCCTTATCGTCGAAAGGCGGGAAGAGCTTGGGCGTCTTGGGCCAATCTGGATAACCAAAAACTTTGAATACAGTGCGTGTTCTTTCCTTCCCCTCCTCGCTTCCTTGCCAAAGGTCCTCGGGAAGATGATGGTTCATGACAAAGAAGAACGTGTCATAGATGTTGGTATCCCAGATGGCATGCCAGGTATCCGGGTCGCCATGGAAGTCGATGACTGACGTCTTGCCCGATTCGAAAGCCCTGCGGAGCGCCGGCCTCACCTGGTCCCAGGTGGTCACCTCCTCGCCGTAGCAACCTATCAACTTGAACATCTCGCCGTAGGGGACACGACCCGTTAGGGTTCCTTGTCCCTTGTCAGTGTCCCGAACATGGGGATTGACAGCGCCATTCCAGTCCCTGCCAAAGAAAGCGTTAAAACCACCGAGCCAGCAACCATTGTTATACACAACATACACTATGGGCAAGTCTTCCCGGTAAGCGGTCTCAATGTCCATACCGCCGTTCCCCATCCCAGCATCACCCATTATTGCCAGGATGGGCTTGCCCGGCCTACCCACCTGGGCGCCTATCCCCATACCGACGCCGTGACCAACGCCACCTTGGATGCCGGCATCCAGGACACCGCCGGTGACACGGGACTTGATAAGATCGCTAACCCAGGAAGAAAGGGTAAAGGAATCTAGGATTGTCGTGGCATCGGGGATTTCTTCGTTGACGAAATCGGCGATGATGTGACCAAGAGGCACGGCACCCAATTGTCCCGGCAGGGTCATTTTGGATTGTAGATCTTCGGCACGTTCCCTGCGCAGCTTTTCACCCCTCTCCTTCATGGCAACAACCTCGTCACGCCATGCTGTCTTCTTAGGTATGTTCGCGCCGTACTTCGTTCTTACTATCTTGGACATCTTCTTCAGAGTGGCTTTCACATTGCCTATAGCTTCGACATCGGTGGCAATCTCAGGCCAGATTTCATATGGGCTCTGGCTGACTTGAACAAATCTCTTACCCGGCCCCCAGGCTCCCCACTGCTCCAGGACATCGAAGCGAAGTCCCATGACGAGGAAGCGATCGGCAAATCTGAAAGCCCTTCCTCTGGCCGGTCCAGCAATGTGGAGAGGATCGTCTTCAGGAACCGAGCCACGGCAGGCCCTCCTCTGGTGGAAGGGAATATCGGTAAGCTCAGCGAATTCCTTCAGTTCCGGTCCGCAATCCGGCCAGCGCCCGCCGTGACCTATCACAATGATGGGCCTCTCCGCCTCAAAGAGCCACTCCACAATCCTCTCACACTCTTCATCGCTAGGCGTGGGCAGAGGCAGCTCATCTACCTTGGGAGCCCGCATGTCTAGAACATAGTTGCCAAAAGCGATCTGGTTCATTGGGTCCACTATTGTGTTGGGGGCAAATTCGATCAAGTCCAAGGGGATTTCAAGGGCGATGGGTGCTGGTGGATATGCCATAGCGTCTCGCGCTGCCTTTCTTATGTACCAGCTAAAGGTATTACTATCGTCGACGAAGTGTGACCATTTGGTACAGGCTTCGTACATCTTGGTCCCTTTGACTGGTTGGAAGGCATACCTGTCGTAATCCGAACGCAAGGTCTGACCCAGAATAGCTATTATAGGGCTATTGCTGTAGTAAGCTTGGTTAACAGCACTGATCATGTTGCATGTCCCTGGCCCAACAGTTGCCTGGCAAAGCCCTATCTTGCCCGTCACCTTTGAGTAGGCCTCAGCGGCATAGGCAGCTGCCTGCTCATGCCGCATATGGTACATCCTGTTACCATATATACGGTAATAGTCATCAATGGAGTTCATATGCCCACCAGTGATGCCGAAGTTAACATTCAGGCCCTCTTCCATCAGAGCCCTGACAATTATTTGTGGTGACCATACAGGTGAACCCATTCTATACCTCCTTCCTTATTTGTTTCCGAGACGTCTCTTCTGTTACCTAATTCATTTCCACCCCCTCTCCGGTTCAGTTGTGTGCTACACTACACGAGCTGCTTCACACCTTGAGTATTATCGAAGCGCTGTTCCCCAACTGACCATAGGTTTGTCCCATGCCTACCTTCGCTCCCTCTACTTGTCTGGCGCCGGCTTGACCTCTGAGCTGCTCGACAATGCCACACATCTGGAGTATGCCCTGAGCAGAAAGCGCCTCTCCGAAGGATGAGGCTCCTCCACTGGGACATACAGGGAGCTTACCCCCTATGAGCGTTTGCCCTTCGTCAAGCAAGCGATCTGCCTCACCCGGTCCACAAAAACCCATAGTCTCAAGATATTGCAGATAATGCCATGAGCTGTTGTCAGGCACCTCTACAAAATCCACATCCTCCGGCCCCATGCCTGCCAGTTCATAAGCCATTCGGGCAGACATGTAGCTTTCGCTGAGGAGCGGAGCCATCTCCCCCGCAGGAGCGGAAAGCAAACCAAGGCGCAGTGTGGGGTCTCCATATAGTGAGCTGCCCAGGCCAACACCGGCTATTATTATCGGGTTGCCGTTGTATTTCTTTGCCTTGTCCGCTCTGCACAAGACTGCTGCTGCAGCACCGTCCCTGGTGGCGCAGATCTCATAAAGATGAAGCGGATCACAGACCATAGCTGAAGCCAGCACTTCCTCTTCGGTATACTCCTTACGAAATAAAGCATTAGGGTTCAACGCTCCATGCTTGCTACAGGCTACCTTTGCCATCGCCAGATGGTGCGCGTTGGTTCCATATTTCTCCATACGCTTCCTGCACTCCATTGCCCAGTAGCCGGGATTCGTTGCGCCGATCACCCTCCAGCGCAAGTAGTCAGTGTCTTGGGGGTTCGGGGTCCCCATGAATCCGAAAAACCCCTTCGGTGAGACATCCAAGCCGACAGCAAGGCAGATATCTCGCTCGCCGCTCGCCACCACGTGGTAAGCTGACCTAACAACAGATGTGGCGCTGGCACACATGTTGAAGATATTGGTAATGGGGATTCCAGTCTCCCCCAGGCGCCCTGCCAGTGCCGGCCCGGCATTGAAACCGTCTGTCCCCCCCCAGACATACTCACTAGCTACCGCCGCCGGTATGTCCTTCCACTCCATATTGGCATCCTTAAGCGCATTCATAGCAGCTACAACACCGAGGTCCACAAACGTCTTGTCGGGGAATTTCCCCCACGGGTGAAAACCCACCCCAATTACTGCAACCTCTGTCATCTCACTACCTCCTTTCAATAGAATTCCTGCTTTGCCCCTAAACTGGACGGAATTTCCAGGTCATGGCTTCGTTTCCATCTTTGTCTTCACAGAGCTTCTCGACCACAAGCTCTACGTCTGTGCCCGTTTTTACATCCTCTATGCTGACGCCTGTTAGCTGCCCGATGACTTCTATGCCTTCAGGCAGTGCCACTAACCCTATGGCAAAAGGAACAAATGGATCGGCGTTCACGAAAGGTGATGGCACTGGAAAGTACTGTACGGTATAGCTTGACAGTCTACCCCTTCTGCTAAGCAGCACCTCTTCTACTGGCCCTTGGGGACAGCCGGGTTTGTGAAATTCGGAGAACTTGGGAAAGAAATAGGTGTTGCACCCCTTGCATAGGCCGCCTATAAGATGGGGCTCATCGGCGGGCCAAGTGAACAGCCCCTCCGCCTCGGCATACTGCTTCTTTTCTGTCTTCATTCCAGATATCCTCCTTTATTTATCTAAGCATAGAGCTTGCCCGGCCCCTAGCGGTCAAGGAAAATAGCACCTCGGCACAGAGTTAACCATATCGGTCAACTTCAGATAATCAGAAACGGCGGGCTGTTGTCAGCCCGCCGTTGCCATGCACCTCATTTTACCTCCTCGTTCTCCGCTTACCTACCGCTCGTATACTTGTGCTGTGTGTCTCGAGCGCCTTATTGTCACTGTAACGCAGCAAGCGCGTTTTGTCAATGGCCTATGGGGTCACTGTGTTGAGGTTCTATGATTTAGTCACCATGTAAGTGTTCTATGAAAATGTCAC
>CAZHQV010000086.1:0-9614 GCA_964534285.1 uncultured Dehalococcoidales bacterium | reverse complement strand
CAATTACCTTCGTGCCCCACCTCGTGCCTATGACACGCGGAATATTGAGTTCCTGCTACGCGAGATTGAAGAAGGGCAAACTGGCTAAAGGGGCGAAAGCGAAGAAGGAACTGCGGCAGCTCTACCGGGACTTCTATAGGGATGAGCCTTTTGTCCGTATATCAGAGGAGCCTCCCGAGACTAAACATACCTGGGGGAACAACCTTTGTATTGTTTACCCCACTATCGATTTGAGGACGGAGAATCTCATAATCATTAGCTGCATTGACAATCTGGTGAAGGGAGGGGCAGGACAGGCTGTCCAGAATATGAACTTGATGCTCAATTTGCCTGAAACAACTGGCCTTGAAACCTTAGCCATTTATCCGTAGAATCTTGTGGTCGCCCTCATCGTCTAGTGGACTAGGACACCAGCCTTTCAAGCTGGGAACAGGGATTCGAATTCCCTTGAGGGCACTCAGTGATTGTTCAGCACCTCCTCTACCAGCCTTCCAACGTATTTGGCTATTGCTGGAGCGCTAGTCAGTCCAGGAGATTCTATGCCGATCAGGTTAATGAGCTGGGGCAGACCTCTATCACACTCACGGCTTATCACAAAATCCCTGAAATCCTCTCCTTCCGCCTGTAGTTTTGCCCTTATCCCTACCATCTCTGGCTCCAAATCGTCGTATTCTATGAATGGCAGAAATCTTGCTACGGAGTCGTAAAACGCTCTTTTCTGTGAGTCATTAACCTTGTAGTCTATCCTATCGACATAACAAGCATCGGGACCGAGGCGCATTCTTCCCCGGAGATCGAAGTTAACGTGAATACCAAGCCCTGCTTGCCCGGCTTTTGGCACCGGGTATATCAGTCTGCCAACTAGCTTGCTCTTGCCACGGCTCACGCTGAAATACTCTCCCCGGCAATAGTGCAACCTATAGCCGGCTCGGGCTATATCTATTCCAACCATGCGGGCAACCTCGTCGCTGTGGAGGCCGGCACAGTTTATCAGGACCTTGGTCGTGAAACTGAAATGGCCTTCAGTGTCTTGCACGCTGACCTTGTAGCCACCGGGTATTCTGTCAATACCAGTGACCTCTGTTCTATAGGCCAGGTGAGCGCCATTATCTCGAGCCTTTCCCACAAAGTGACCCATTAGACCCCACGAATCTATGATGCCTGTTGAGGGCGAAAAGATAGCGGCAATTCCCCTTACGTTCGGCTCTAGTTCACGTAGCTCTTGCTGCGTAAGCATCCTTAGACTCTTGATACCATTGCTTCTACCTCTCTCCCAGAGCTTTTCCAATTCATTGACCTCTGCATCATCGGTTGCCACTATGAGCTTGCCTATTCTCCTGTGACCTATCCCCTGTCTCTGGCAGAGTTCATAAAGAAGAGCATTGCCTTCCACACAAGTTCTTGCTTTCAAAGAATCTTTGGGATAATAAACACCAGAGTGAATAACTTCGCTGTTGCGGCTGCTTGCTTCCTGACCAAACGTCTGGTTCTTTTCCAACACGTAGACGTCTCTGCCCTCACTTGCTACTTGCGAGGCTGTTGCTAAACCTATGATACCGGCACCGACGATAGTGATATCGACTTGGTACGACATGCCAGAGTTGGCTTGACTATTTGTCCCAGGCGCCTTCGCCAATAAGAGGAACGAAATAGCAGCCTCCTAAGCTCTCCACCTTGTTTCCCTTACGACGCTTGGTGACTTTGGTCAATTGTTGTTCCCAGTGGGAGCCCACAGGGATCACTAGTCGCCCACCCCAAGATAGCTGATCCAAGAGGACTTGAGGAATGGACGGAGCGCCTGCGGAGACTATGATAGCATCGTACGGAGCTTCTGCCGGCCACCCCAGAGTCCTACCAGCAATGTGAACTTCGATGCTGGAATAGCCTAGCTTCCGTAAGAGTCGCTCGGCTGACTCGGCCAGTTCAGGTACGATTTCTACGGTAACCACGTGTTTCACCAGCTCAGCCAATATGGCCGCTTCATAGCCGCTTCCAGTGCCTAGCTCCAGCACTTTTTCGTCACCCTTGAGCTGCAAAGCTTGTATCATAAGGGCCACGATGAAGGGTTGAGAAATGGTTTGACCGAAGCCAATGCTTAGCGGTCTATCTTCGTAAGCTGAGTAGTAACACTCTTGAGGCACAAACGCCTCGCGTGGCACACGCGCTATAGCTTCCAGTACCGCCTTATCGCTGATCTCATGGCTAAGGTCTCTAATCAAGTGAGCGCGGGCTGTTTCTATATCCACCACAGCTGGTCACCTGAAAGGTGTTAGCCAAGGCCGAACGATAACACTATGAGAATCAGGAGCATCGAGCCAGCGATAATGCCAATGCGACGCAATTCTGGCATTATGTACCAATAGCGCTCGATAGGGTTTCGAGCCTCGGAAGACCTTGGGGTTGACGATTGATAGCTTGCAATTGCTGGCTCAGGGCTAACGTAGTGCTCTCCCTTCGTTGCTCTTACCGGCTTGGCACGGCGTTTCGCTCTACTACGATGTGATTTCTTGGACATTTCCCCCACCGAGAATGATATTTGGCCAACTTAAGAGTCAGGCTTGCCTGTAAATCCTGGTACTCGAAACATATGCATGACCTAACAACTGTTGGACGGATTGAAGGTCAGCACCAGTTCGCAATTTATGCACAGCGAAGCTATGACGCAAAGAGTGTGGCGTAATCCTAGCTTTCAAATCAGCTTTGCGAGCATAGTTCGTGACGATCTGCCAAAATCCTTGCCGTGTAAGCCGCTTGCCACGTCGGTTAAGAAACAGCGTATCTTCCGCTTCATCATACAGCAGATCAAGTCTTGCGCCCTTAACAAAATCGGCGACCGATTGGGCCACATCTGGGTCTAAAGGGATTCGTCTCCCACAACAGCATACACAGGAATGTTGGAAATCAACATCCTGCACATTCAATGAGACTAGCTCGCTTACACGCAAACCGGTGCCATGAAGTAGTTCTAACATTACCCTGTCTCTTCTGGCTTCTGGAGTAGACAACTTTGCTGGCTCTTCCAACAAACGCTGATATTCTGATGATGACACAAGCTTCGGCGGATGCTTGCGAACTTGAGGAGAGATCAGGTTCTGTGTTGGATTCTCCCTCAGTCTACCGAAATCAACCATGAATTTGAAAAGTGACTTAGCTGAGGCCACCTTGCGAGCTACCGTAGCTGTCGAGTAGCCCTTTTCCCTGAGGTTAAGCAAATAGCTCTTGATGAGGCCTTGGGTCGACCTAACGATTCCCTTCGCCTTCTCTGCCTGGATGAAAGCCAGTAGCTGGCCTAAATCATTGCGATAAGCGGCCAGGGTATTCTGAGAGCACCCTTTCTGTTCAGCTAAATAATGGAGAAAGGCATCGATGTCCTTTTCCATACCTTATTGTAGCACAGTACATCAAGTTGGGGGACTAAGAGATTGTAAGGAGTCTCACATGTAATGAAGATATCACGGGGGCGGGAACTTGACTTTCCTGGTCAACGGTCCGGGGCGGGAGGCTTGGCATTGAACGCTTGCTCGTTGCTTACCCGCAAAGCAAGGTGTCGCTTCCAATCGCCGGACCTTTGTGCCTAGGCCTTGTGAGGACAGCTAGCCTGAACCATTTGCTCCTGGGATACAACCTTGTCCAAGTTGACCAACAATGTGGCGGAATCTGCAGGGTCGGCAAATAGCCTGTATCGGCGGCCGATCAATGCTTCTTTCGCGAGCGAGGAGCAGGTGGACAGACTGCGCAGGAGTATAGGGGAGCCAAAGATAATGACGCAAAAAAATCCCGGAGTATGTTCAAGTGGTATGCAACGACCTTTTCGCTGCGACAGAGGGCCTTTTGCGCCTTGTGAAACTTGGATTGACAAGATATGGTACAATGTGCGATTGCTTTGATAGGAACTGTTGGTTCAAGGAATATGCGCTAATTGGAGGTGTGTTTGTCCATGTTCGTCAGTGTTTTGACTTAGCAAAAAAGGTGGCGGTAGTCACGGGGGGATCGGGAGGCCTAGGTGATCGTCCTTAGGTGTGGGCGAGAGAGATACTAAATTCAACAGGAGGTAACATGATATGGAGATCAGGAATGTGTTCGTAGTGGGTGCTGGTGTGATGGGCAGCGGAATAGCACAGGTGGCGGCTGAGGCTGGGTACAGAGTGACCATGGAGGACATTGGCCAAGACTTCATAAACAGGGGTCTGGACAGCATCGAGAAAAGCCTGAGTAGAAAAGTGAAGAAGGGGAGCATAAGTGAGGATGATAAGGCGGGCATAAAATCGAGGATCGTCACCACGACTAGCATGGACGGTGCTAGGGATGCCGATTTAGTGATTGAAGCTGTACCTGAAGACCTGGAACTAAAAGTGAAGACCTTCAGAGAGCTGGACAAGGTCTCTCCAGAGCATGCCATTCTGGCTTCAAACACCTCAGCACTCCCCATAAGTGCGCTGGCAGCAGCCACAAAGAGACAGCTGAAAGTCATTGGCATCCACTTCATGAACCCAGTACCCGTAATGAAGGGCGTCGAGATGATACGAGGGCGGCATACTTCTGACGAAACCTTTCAACTGAGCAAAGCCTTTGTACAGAGTCTGGGTAAGGAGCCATGTGAGGCAGTGGATTACGCCGGGTTCATGGTGTCGCGAATTCTAGACGCGATGCTGAACGAGGCATTCTACTGTGTGATGGATGGCAACAAACCTGAAGAGGTGGACAAGGCAATGAAGATATGTACCAATTTCCCTATGGGCCCGTTAGAACTTTCTGACCTTGCCGGTTTGGATATTGTGTTGCACGGCTTAGAAACCTTACATGGTGAATTTGGTGACCGCTTACGCCCGGCTCCGCTGCTGACGTCCATGGTTAGAGCTGGCGATCTTGGTCGTAAGACAGGGCGCGGCTTCTATGATTATACCGAGAAAGCATAGTTGGCCAGAAAAGCAATAAGCTGGAAAGGAGAATATGATGCCTAACGAAAACGATGTGGTAATTGTGAGTGCTTGCAGGACACCGTTTGGGAGATATGGGGGTTCACTTAAGGATATTGATTACTACGAGCTGGGCGCGATCCCCATGAGGGAAGTGCTCAGAAAAGTCAATTTGAGTCCAGACGTAGTAGATGAGGTTTTTTGGGGAGTAGGCGATACATCCCCATGTAAGGACCCTTATACACCGGTTGCTGCCAGACAGTCACTTCTCAAGGCAGGTCTTTCCCATGAGACGCCGTCTATTTCCTTCGACATGGCATGTGTGTCAGGGATGCACGCAGTTAAGCTGGGAGCTATGTCCATAAAACTGGGTGAAATAGATGCTGCGATAGCTGGTGGTGCTACCTCTTTCAGCCAAGAACCGCTCGTTCTGAGGGGGCTCAGATTCGGTGGCTACCGGCTGGGTGATGTGAAAATGGAAGATCCTCTATTTGAGCTTGGCTATAAGGACTTCAATCCAGTCGCTGTCGACGGTGACGATGTAGCTTTCGAATACGGAATAGGCAGGCTGGAACAGGATGAGTGGGCGGTGAGGACTCATGTGAACTATGGCAACGCTTGGAACGCGGGAAAGTTCAAGGATGAAATAATGACTCTCACCATACCGCAGGACAAAGGGGAGCCCAAAGTACTGGACATAGATGAGCAGTACCGACCGGACACCAGTCTGGAAAGGCTCTCTAAGCTAAAAACAGTATATGGTACGAGGGCGATTACTCCTGGCAATGCGCCTGGTATGAATGACGGAGCTACAGCAATCCTGATGATGAGGCGCAGAAAGGCAGAGGAACTTGGCCTTGAGTGCTTGGCTACTATAGTCTCGCAGGTATCAATTGCTGTTGATCCGGGCCGCATTGCTGAAGCGCCGGGTTATGCCTGGATGAAGATTCTGAAGGAAGCAGGTCTGACCATAGATGACATGGCAGTCATGGAGATAAATGAGGCTTTTGCAGCCGTGCCACTGGTATCAACGAAGCTATTTGTTGGCGATGACGAAGGGAAGCTCAAGGAGATAAGGGCCAGGACAAATATCAATGGAGGTGCCATAGCCATTGGACATCCAAACACTGCAAGCGGGGCAAGGATAATTATGAACCTTATGTATGAACTGAGGAGGAGGGGCGGCGGATATGCCCTAGGCGCTATATGTGGAGGTCTCGGACAGTCTGACGCTACTATTATCAAGGTGGGCTAGACCCAATGTCACGCTGGGAATTCTAGGAACGGGCGAACAATCGAATTTCAGCCTACTCCATGCAATGTGGCATGGGCAGAGATAATGGCGTTCAGCGTCCTCTTGATAGGTGAGCAAAGCGCAGGCGACCGGGGCTGGGGCATCATCTATAGAGGTGGGTTCTAGGGTTGCTGTTTGGACTGTGACCATGGTCGCCATGACCGTTGACGAGTTCATAACGGGTCTGAAAAAGCCACTGTCTTGTTCTGAATCCGGACACTACTTACTGGTTTTTAACCGCAACAAGAACTCCATGCCAGAATTGTACTGTGCAGTGTCTCGGCAGGGTGAGACTTATCTTGTGTTGGGGGCGCTTTCTTTGTGTTGGCCTTCGTAGCCCAAGTGGATTGTGATGGGAGGCATGTGTCCCTGTTGCCATCTGGTGGATGGCAGAGTCCGCGGACGTTCGATCTGATGCTTGGTTTAGAGCGCCACACACGCAGGATTGATACGGGCTTTAGTAGGTCCATAAGTTCGTGCCCTTGATAGACAATGAGCTACCGCATGAGGTTTGATAGTCGTTGTCGTAGATGCTACAATTGCGGGTCTAATGCTGGAACTGCTGAATTCAGGGTTGGCACATATGGTTCTCAGGTGAGATAAATACTGAGTCTTTAGAGTTGAAGCTGCAAATATAGTCATTCTGTTCAAAGGGTAAGTATGGAGAATAAGAGATTTAGTGTACTGGATGCTATTGGAAATACTCCGCTTATCAAAATAGATAATGTCTACGCCAAGTTGGAGAGCGTCAATCCCAGTGGCAGCATAAAGGATAGAGTTGCCCTGGAGATAATCGACGCTGCGGAAAGCGAAGGGAAACTAGGAAAAGGCTTTACCGTAGTCGAGGCCAGCAGTGGAAACACGGGAATATCTTTGGCCATGATTGCAGCTGTCAAAGGCTACAAGATGATTGTGGTAATGCCTGAGAACATGAGTGAAGAGAGGCAGCAGATGATGCGGGCATTTGGAGCCGAACTGGTGCTGACTTCAAAAAGCGGGAGTCTGAAAGAGGCCATAGAAAAAGCAGAAGAGATTGCCAAGAGGCCAAAGACATTCATAGCGAGGCAGTTCAGTAATCCCAGTAATATAAAAGCACAGGAGAAAACCGGTAGAGAGATTGTAGGAGAAATTGGACCGGTTGATGCGGTTGTTGCCGGTGTGGGTACCGGTGGAACGCTAATGGGTATTTCAAATGTGATGAAAGAAGTCAATCCAAAACTTCGAGTAATTGCTGTAGAACCTGAAGAAGCCGCTGTCATGTTTGGAGGAAGCGAGGTCAGGATCACGGAGCACAAGATTCAGGGAATCGGCGATGGTTTCATCCCCCAACTAATGGATATGACTAAGGTTGATCAAGTTGTTACAGTTGGGAGTGAGGAAGCTGTGGACATGGCAAGAAAGCTGTTTAAGAGGTATGGATTACTAGTTGGAATAAGCTCCGGCGCCAACATGCTTGTGGCATTAGAAGTAGCTAAGAATCATGACAAGGTTGTTACGGTTCTAGCCGATAGAGGGGAAAGATATCTAAGCATGAGTCTATTCAAGTACTGAATTCCGCGCTGCGGGCAACGCAGGCGCAACTTAGCAACGGACAGTGTGAGTGACCTGATCCCCCCTTGTCGGGCCTGGCGCTGGACAATGTAGCGGCTTGTTGAATCGCCAGCAGTTGTTACTCACCACCATCGCCCTCTCTGTTTGTAGGTCTCGATAAACCTTTCGATAGAACGATCATAGGTCATCTCCACATCATCAGGGAAAAAGCACCCTGGTAGCTCACCCATCGCCCAATGATATCTCATACATTCGCAGCAGATGCCCTTCTTGTCGCATGGCTCATAGGTGCAGTTACATTTCGTCTTGTTCTGCTCAACGGTACACTCTCTCATACCAGGTCTCCTTCAGTCATTGTCTGCCCCCAGCACGCTTCTCCTCATCTAATAGTCCGTGTAGTCCACCCCATTTGTCCCCTCCCAATAGGTGAACTCTCCATTTGTTGATACTTTCTGCTTCAGTTTGTCCGCCACACCTAGCCCACAAGCTGAAATGATACCATGCGACGAGCTTAGAAAAACATGATGGGGTGGTCCCCGAGGTTCAGACAGGTTGTTAAGAGCGGGTCCTGTATTGTGGAGGGTACCGTGAAGGAGATGGCTAGGAGAGTAAAGGCATTGGCGCAGGCTGGGGGCAGACCAGTCCACGGGGGCAATCATAACGCCGCCGAGGTGCCGTGGAGCCAGCTGCTCGGGCACGCTCAGGTCCAGAGAGGGCTTATGGTCTTTGACTTCACCCCAGGCGCTCATACGCCAAGCGCGCAGTCGCCTGTTGGCCGCCCGCTGGTATCGGCGGAGTGGTGAGCGTCAACTGTTTACCGGAGAACTCAAAGAACCGTTTCTGATCAGTACCCACCCAGTTTGGAAATAGACTACCTTCAACATGATGGGTGACGGTACCTTCCTGCTCGTTCACTTCGTATGTGCCGAAGTAAGCGATGCACCCTTGGAAGGCGGCCTTTGTCTCTTCTGGAGTACCACCCCACTGGTCACCTGAGGCAAAGGCGGGACGGTCGAGACGCACGAGCTGACATGACATATGCCCCGCGGTCTCATATGTGATCCTACCAACTGCATGCCTGCCCAGCGGGTAGCTCAACTGACCATCGGACAGTCTGATTTCAGACGACACCAGTTTCCAAGTACCTATGAACTGTTCCCTTCCCATTGTGGTTCTCCCTTTCAGCGCATCGATGGCAAGCCACTTGGCGAGTGATTCAATACTAAGGTCTTTGGCCTAGTCTATTCCACCTGTCAAACTCTAGCACCCTGTACTGTGGTTTTCAAGCTGACCGCGCATGGTCCAGGCATATCAAGAGTCAGAGTGAGGGGAACGGCAAGTGCCGCCCTTGCGGTAGTGAACACGGCGCCAGACTGTGCAACCTAACATAATGGCAGAATTTCTACCTCGCCACACAATCCGTTTGTTCAAACCCAACCGCCGCTATGGACCTTCCAATCTACACCAGTGTTCCTTAGGCTCATGTTTTCTTGATTGTCAAAATGTCTTGCGCTAGTTCGTGCATCCTTTCTAGAAGCATAGCTAGGTCCTCAAACTTCATCTCGCAGTTAGATACCAGTATCTTGTCGCCTTCTTGACTACAAGTCAACATTATTGGTTTGCCCGCAGCTATCTCACCTTTCTGAATTCGTTCATCCATGTGTTCGACGGTATTCCTGACGTCTGTCACAACGTCACTGTGCTTTTCTACTGATCTTCGGAACTCTCTCAAAAACTCTGGTCTCTCTTTCTCTGACTTGATTCTTTGTAGCAGCTTAGACAGTCGTGAGACAGCATTACTGAGGTGGTCCCCGAAATTTGGACAGGTAGCTAAGAGCGGGTTCTGCTCCATA
>CAZHQV010000085.1:0-9773 GCA_964534285.1 uncultured Dehalococcoidales bacterium | reverse complement strand
TGGAGGTAGTAGGCAAGTGTCACTAGATTTGGCGCAGGTAGCTGAGCAAATCGAAGAAATGGCTGCCGGCCTCAAGGCAGAGGAGGCAGAAAGAGGGCAGAGAATCAACTTTGCTCTAGAAACGCTGCATAAGCAGGCAGGTCAGCTTGACCAGCTGCGCCAGAAGATCCAGTCCAGCAGAACCACTTGGCTTGTAGCCGAAATTTCGGATAGGCTGGATATTCATGAACCTCCCCCACCCTGCCCCCAGGATTTCGTCGTTCTTGCCAGCGATGGCTCCCATATTGACGTAGACCGTCACCGCTCTGCCCACTGCTTTCTCATAAACATTGGCACAGTCGGGTTAAGGTATGGCAAGAACCCTGATGCCCAGCTTTCCAGCTCGCCTTTCCTCTATTCTCAAGGTGAGGATTTGGTAATCTCCTCGCCCAGCGGGAATAGCTACGAGCCGATAGAGGGAGCGCTATTGGGTGTAAAACGCAGCGTTGAAGAATGCCACTCGCTGGCTGATGCCGCCAGCAGTTTGGAAGACAGCCTGCCCACCCTGGCGCTGCTTGACGGCTCTCTAGTCCTCTGGACGCTCGTGGGACAGAACAACTATCCCGAATACGTTAGTCAGGCTCTTGTCAACGAAGGGTTTCTGAGATATCTGGAGGATATGAGGGAGTTGAGCTTGGTCAAGCAGCTAGCCATTGCTGCATATGTTAGCTTCCCTCGCAGTACCGAGGTGGCTAATGTATTGAGGCTAGCTGTCTGTCCCCATGAACCGGCGGATTGTGACCGCTACTGTCGGGGAAAGGATGCCGAGCGCCAATGCGATTCTGTAGCAGGTGTGCTCGATCGCGCTATCTTTAGCCGGCTTCTCTCCCCGGGCGAAAGGTCAGGTATATTCGGTAGTCGCTCTTCCATAGTAGAACAGCGCTATGGCGTACATAGGGCACAGTTCTTCTACATCAAGATCGATGATGAAGAAGTAGCTCGGGTGGAAATCCCTTTATGGGTTGCCCAGAATAGAGAGCTTATGCGGCTCGTTCACGCCGTCGTCTGGCAGCAGTGCCGACAGGGGCAAGGCTACCCGGTTGCCTTGAGCGAAGCTCATGAGAAAGCAGTGGTCACCGCCTCCGACAGGGAGCAATTCTGGCAGCTACTGGAACGAAATATCGTCCTGAGAAGCTCGGCCAAGAGCAGAAGCAAGAGGAGTAGATGGATTTAACTGCGGGAGCGACCAAGATAGGCGAGGTGATTGAGGGGAGCACGGGTGAATTCAGCGCTCAATGTTATCAACTTAATCAAGCTCCTCCTCTGGGCAGCGTGGTGAAGGTAAGGAGCAAGCCATTAGAGATTTACGCTGTAGTGTATAACATCGAGAATCATAGTCTGGACGTAGGTCGCCGCCCCATCGCCAGAGGTGAGCATGAGGAGACGGAGGAAGGGATATTCCAGGCAAACCCTCAGCTCAGCAAGCTTCTATGCACCGATTTCAATGCTTTGGTGCTGGGGCATAGGCAAGAAAACGATATTGCTCACTGGCTGCCACCAAAACCGGCTTATATCCACAACTTTGTATATATTTGCTCCAGCGATGAGGTAAGAGATTTCACCCAGTCGCTCGATTTCCTCAGCCTGCTTATAGCTGCTAACCTACGCACCCCGGTGGATGAAGTCATTGCCGGTTGCCTCCGATATTCTAGCCAGGCCTATCCTGACCCTCACGCCTTCCTTGTTAAAGCTGGCAAAGAATTGGCTCTATTGCTTAGCAGTGATACCAGGAGGTTAAGCTCAATCTTGAGAAAACTCTAATGAAATCGATTAGCAACGCACCTGTCATTCTGAGTCGGCCTTCTGTCATTCTGAGCCGAAGGCGAAGAATCTCTACAATCACGACGGCGGTTCGAGACCCTTCGCTATTGCTCAGGGCGACAGTTGAAACACAAGAGGTCCAATGGAACAGGAAAGAACCCTGGGAGTAGTCATCTCCGGCTCCTTAAATAAGGGACTCGAGGCAAAACTTGATGCCGGAACTTCGGTGGAAGACATATCTGTGGGCAGCTATGTGACTATCGAAGGGGGAAAACGCCGCTTCTTCGGCATGATCACCGATATAGCCCTCGAAGCAACCGATAATCAAATGGTAGCCAGCCCTCCTGACATATCCAACCCGCTTATTGCCGAGGTAATCGCTGGCACCGCCACTTATGGGAAGCTCCACATATTGCCCACGCTAACTATTGGAGGTGGGGCGGCTGAGATATTGGAGGGCCCGCAGCCGGTAAAGAGCCTGCCTCGTCATTTCTCGTCTGTGAAGCAAGCTTCGCCCAGAGACATAGAACTCGTTTTCGGCAAGGAGGATGAGAAGCAGTTCTGGGTGGGCACACCCTTGGATATGGAGACGAAGATATGCCTCGACCTCGCTGAGTTTGTTAAGCGTTCCAATGGCGTTTTTGGCAAGAGCGGCACAGGTAAGACCTTCCTCACTAGGCTGTTACTCATTGGCATTCTACAAAAGCGACAGGCGGTCAGCCTCGTTTTTGATATGCACAATGAATATGGCTGGGAGGGCAGCAGTGAGAAAGGATACAAAGTGAAAGGGTTAAAACAGCTCTTCCCCTCACAGGTAGCCATTTTCTCCCTCGACGAAGAAGGGGCCAAACGAAGGAGAGTGAACACGGATTTCGTAGTCAGAATAGGCTATGATGACATCGAGCCTGAGGATATCCAGTTGCTGTGCCAAACACTGAATTTAACCGATGCCTCGGTTCAAGCTGCCTACCAGCTAGCCCATGAGTTCGGCGACAGACAGTGGTTGGAGAGAGCGCTCAGCATCAAGGACAAGGAGGAAACAAGAGAGCTCCTCGCTCGTCTCAATATCCATGAGAGCACCTATCGCAACCTGCGCCGCGGGTTGGAAGCCCTGAGGCGGCTTCCTTTCCTGGTGTCCCAGAGCCCGGACAATGCTGTAAGACGCATATTGGAGTACCTCGATCGAGGAATAAACGTCATACTGGAATTTGGCAGATATGATGATTTCACTGCCTATATCCTGGTGGCCAACCTGCTAACCCGCCGTATTCATGCACAGTATCGGGAGAGGAAGGAGACGGCGCTTGGTGAAGACACTGCGCCTCCACGGCCCCTGGTTATCACCATTGAGGAAGCGCACCGTTTCCTCAACCCGCAGCTATCAAATCAGACCATATTCGGAATCATCGCCCGCGAAATGAGGAAGTACAACGTTACGCTGCTCACTGTGGACCAACGCCCCAGTGGCATCGACGCCGAGGTGATGTCGCAGTTGGGGACCAAGATAACCTGCCTCCTCGACAACGAGCAGGACGTCGATAGCGTTCTCTCTGGAGCATCGGGAAGAAGCGAGCTGAAGACCGTTCTCTCCAGATTAGAGACGAAGCAGCAAGCGCTCGTCTTTGGTCACGCTGTCCCCATGCCTGTGCCCATTAAGGTGAGGGAATACGGGACTGACTACAAGCAGTTTGGCCAGGCGGACCTTTCTGCCATTGTGAGCGAAGCCAAGCAGTCTCAGGAAGTGGAAGACTTATGGGCAGAATAGAGGGGCTTCAGAATGCTCGGCAAAGATAAGTATGAAGAACGCACTCACCAATGGAGACTTGCTCGTTTCCGCTTGTCATCGGGCATCCCCCTCCTTGTCATTGCGAGCCGAAGGCGTGGCAATCTCTTCTGCTGTCATGCCCACTGAGCTTGTTTCGTGGTTGGCTATCCTAGCGATGACGTGGGGAAGGGGCGGCTGACAATGACGTGAGAGAGTGTCATTGCGAGCCGAAGGCGTGGCAATCTCAGGTGAAGGCTACCCCCCGGCCGGAATTGCTTCGTCGCTGACGCTGCTCGCAAGGACAAGAAAGGTAGTCTTCGCAATGGCTAAGTGCTCGTCGAAGCTACTTCGGCCAGGAACGACAGCAATATTTGATTGAAAACCTCAGGCGTTTCTACTTGCGGAGAATGAGTGGCTTCAGGTATGACATGCAACCTGGAATTGGGGATGCTTTTGGCAAGAAGTTCCGATGGTTGGAGAAAGGGGGTATCCTCCTCGCCTACCACGACTAAGGTAGCTGCGGATATCTCCTTGAGCCGCGGGGTCAAAGGTTGCCACTGACCAATAGCTCTTGCGACATACACATACCCACTAACCGAGGTCTCCGCCATCCTCCGCTTTGATAATTCGCGCAGCCTGGGATATTTTGCGAAGGACTTCTGGCTTAGCGGGTTGTGCTGAGCATTGTACTCAAAGACAGCTTCCATTCCTTCCGTCCGGGCTATCTGGTTGAGCTTGATCTGGAGTTCTGGGTACCCCGGCATCTCGATCCATTCGCTTGAAGTATCTACCAGAACTAGAGAATGAATGAGTGACGGACTATCTACGGCAAGCTGTAGGGCGACGAAGCCTCCCAGGGAATGCCCAACGAGGCAGCATTTCGTTATGCCTAGGTGCTTAAGCAAAGTACGGACGTCCTCTGCAAGGATAGGAATGGAATAGGAGCCAGCCGAGGAAGGAGCTTCGGAGCTTCCATGGCCTCGGTAGTCCGTCGCCACCACCTGATAGTCTCGAGAAAGCGGCGGTACCTGGAACATCCAGTCCTGATGGCTACCGGTGTAACCGTGGCATAAGACCACGCTGAAACCAGCCCCCGTAACTTCGTAGTACAGATTAATCCCATTGACATTGACTATAGGCATTGTCCCTCCAGTTGCAGAAATCTTATCCTAAATAGCAAAGGAATTGAAGTCAGAAATTGCTCTCTCACTAATAGAGGGAAACGAGCGTGATTCCGGCGACGATCATGGCTATCGAGATGCCTCTCAGTGCTATGGTTTGTTTGCTCAAGTGCCATTCCAGTAGAACTGGAGATAGCCGACTTAAGGCAACTGCATAGAAGAAGACGAATACCGGTCGGGCGGTGTTGATTGTCGACACCAAGGACACTGGCCCTTTTTCTATGGCCCAGAAGAACAAGATCATGCTTAAGAGCACCAACGTCTCATTGCCAACGATGAGGCTCATAGCCGGCCTTGGGTTTTTCATATCACGAAGCTCCTGGAAGACCTTGGGACGCAAGAATAGCACAAAGAAGACCCCGACCATGCAGAACGTAGTGAGCGAATACAGGTTCCAGGCGGAAATGTAATCCAGAGTGTATTTGCTGATTGTGTTGGCAATACCGAGAAGGGCGCTGGCCCCGAAAAGGGAGCCAAGGGATTTCCCCACTTTCAATTTCGAGGTATTGGGCGTTCTGTTAAAGGAGACCAACACTGCCCCCGCAACTGTGATCACAATGGCCAGCCATTGCGTCCAATCGAGAGCCTCGCCCAGGGTGAGAGCGGCGAGGATAGCTACGAAAATGGGGTAGGTATGTACAACTGGAATGACTTTGGAAACCTCTTCCTTTTGCAAGGTATACAGCACAATCGTGATGCCGATTGTACGGATTATTCCTGAGGCCAGGGCCAACAGTATTGGAAGCGTGGCTACATTTGCAGGGAGGGGGAAAAGCTTGAAAACGATAAGACCATAGATCAAAGTCACTGCGCCTGCTGGGATGAGGTAAGAGCCAAGGCTCGGCATTCGCTTAGAGATGAGATGGCTATCGATTATGCTTACCACTCCCATGGTAGCTGAACTCAATATGGCTGCACTGACCCAGGTCATCGTTTGTTCACTCTTACGTTTCGGGAATTCCGACACCGGTGAATTGCCAGATTCCCTATTATAGCCTGCCACGGGAAGGAGTTGGGGTAAGAGGGAAATCTAGTCGACCTCAACCCTCTCCCTTTGAGGGGGAAGAGACTTCTTCGGCTATGCCTCGCAACGATGCCAGGCTGTCGGGGGAGAGGAACTTCGCAAGACCTTGTGCGGCAGCATTCATCACTTGTGTCTTGAAAGGCTAGCATCACAGGTAATGCGCCTGAGGCGTGAATCGTTAGTCCTCTATGCCGTGCTTGCTCAAGCGGGGAATGCCTCTAGAGGGTTGGGGACATGAGCTCTAACATAGGGCTTCGTTGGGACGCGGTTGGCGCCAGACCATAGGCGAGGAGCCGCATCGACTATTCGCTCCTCTGCCTCGTGGCGTACGCTCCCACGGATGGCATCGGCTCGTCCTATGGCTGCTTGGTCGGGAAAGGTGTCCAGCCCGGCATTGCTATGGCAAGTATGTGCTCTTCAGCTTTACTATGGAATAAACGATGCAAGAAACTGTGCCGGTAAGAATAGTGAGCTACCGGGGCCGGCGTGAGGGTCCGATTCCTCTCCTCTTCTGACTTGCAAATCAGAGCCACGCCGAGATTGCACTTGGGGTGAAGTTCTCCGGGAAACCGCTCATGAAATTGTAGAGGTCTAGGTTGATTGTCATCTGCGATTCTCAGCGACCAATAGCTGGCTCCCACATGATAATCTTAGGGTTGCAAAAAATGAAGATTTCCGATAGGCTTGTTGTCGTGGCTTACTTAAGTGAGTATGAGGAAGAAGGCGAGGCCGAGAAGTATTACCGCAATCTTGTGGCTTTGAGCCGGGTCTCAGCGGCAATCAGCGGTCTGCAAGACCTGGATGCTATCTTGAGAATTGGCTTGGACAATGTGCTTCGCATTATGAACGGGAGTGTGGGAGGAATCATGCTCCTAGACCAGCACGCCCAGACGCTGTCCTATCGAGTCCACCATGATCTGTCTGCCAAATATGCTGAAGAGATGCGCTTGAGGCTTGGTGAAGGAATCGCAGGAAAGGTGGCGCAAAATGGGCGGTCAATACTAGTGGAGGACATATCCTTGGAACCGAATGCCGCTCGCCCCGATCTGATATCTATGGAAGGCTTAAAGGCATTCATGAGCGTTCCGCTCAGGGCAAAAGACAATGTCCTAGGAGTGATGAATGTTGCCAGTCGTCTGCCGCATCGCTTCACCAAGGAAGATATGCATCTGCTGCACTCGATTGGAGACCAACTTGGCATAGCCATTGAGGAGGCGGAGTTGTATAAGAGGTTGCTCGACGCTAGGGAAAGATACCAGACGCTGCTGAGACAGGCAGTTACTATCCAGGAACAAGAGCGAAGAAGAGTTGCCAGGGAGCTACATGATGAAACCGCTCAACAGCTCACTGCCTTGGCGCTCAACCTTCAGGCAGTCACTGAAATGGTGGAAATGGGCAACATTGAAGAGGTGGAAATCAAGACGATGTTGAAGAAGGCTCACAGTATTGCGGTTAACGCAAGCGCTGAGGTAACCAGACTCATAAGGGAACTGCGGCCAACTCTATTGGATACATTGGGGCTACCTGCTGCTGTTCATAATCTTGCTGAGAGCAATCTGAGCTCTCAAGGCATAGACGTTTCCACGGCGTTCCAAGGGATGGACCGACGTTTGTCTCCGGAAACTGAGCTGTCGCTTTATCGCATTGCCCAGGAGGCCATAAGCAATATTGTGAGGCATTCTGAGGCAAGAAATGCCGCTATCAGACTTGAATGTGATGCTGACAAATGTGTTCTACGTGTTGAGGATGATGGGAAGGGATTTGATGTTAGCGAGATCACAAGCATTGACGAAGGGGGTCGGGGTGCTGGTCTGTTTGGGATGAAGGAGAGGGTAACCATGGTAGGTGGGACATGCTCGTGTCAATCTCAGCCTGGCCAAGGGACAAGAGTTATCGCCCAGGTTCCGATAGTGAGGAGAACAGCGGATGGAGAAGATAAGGGTGCTGGTAGTGGATGATCACACCATCGTGCGGGATGGGATCCGCGGATGGGCTGGAAGCGACACGTAGAATACATAGGGAATTCCCTCAAACGAAGGTACTGGCACTGACTCAATATGATGACAGGGAGTACGTTTTCTCCCTCGTGTAGGGAGCTAGCCGAAGCTGCATCGGTATGACGTAGCATCGTCACACGCGGTTTGTGGTGCCGGCTGTGGCCGCTGTGATTATCCCTCTCTTAACCCTGTGGCAGTGAAAGCTTCTACTGCGTACTGCCAGCAAGAAGCGCCGCGGGGAAACGAAGGCCCTTGTGAACGGTTGACAGCGAGGAGGAGTCCGGTTTTCACGCTCGTTGCCGAAGGGCGTGCAGCCGAGCAAATCGAGAGCATACCAGTTTCCTGCCCGAGATGTAGCTGCGCTTTGGACAGAGCCCGGAATGGCTCTGAGAAGCATTTTTTTCATGTGGGTCAATACCATCGGTTAATCAGGTTCGTTTGTGACACTCCACACCGCCAGTCAGCCGTGTAGTTGCACCGGGGCACAAGCCTAGTTCTGTGGGTAGCTCGGGTGTTCACCAAGAGACCACCTCACCAGGTATGCCACACGCAGACGCATCATGATTGAATGATGACGTGGCTGGATCCGGCCCCTGTAACTCGGGCGACGTGGTCAGGCCTTTTCCCTGGAGAAATAGGGGTTTGCCCCCACAGAATTTAAGGGTTAACTGGGCATGATAATGGGGCAAGTCCCTCTTTTGCTTCAGACCAAGACGAATTACTATACGCTTGAGGGAAAGGAGGAGCAAGAGATGAAAACTAAGAAGATCTTGATCGTAGATGATGAGCTTGAGTTTTTGTCAGGCCTGCAAACGACCTTCGAGGCCAAACTGTATGAAGTTGCTGCTGTCAGCACCAAGGCGGAGGCACAGGAAAGAATCAGGCTCGGAGAGCTCGATATCATTGTCCTTGGTACGATGAGTCCTCGTGGAGAGGCATCCTCGCTGCACAAATGGCTAACGCAGAATCCCCGAACTAAGAACTTGCCTCTTGTGGTCATCGATGCTTCACTTGAAAAACGCCTCACCAGTGGATGGAGCATAGACGAAGGAGTGCAGATGGAGGCTCAAGAGTATCTAACCAAGCCAGTTGAGGCGGCCACTCTTCTACCCTTGATCGAAGCACTGCTGGAGAGAGCAGCTAAGCGGATAAAAGTGCTCATAGTAGATGACCACACTGTAATCAGGGATGGCCTTCGTGCCGTGCTTACGCTGCAGAAAGACATCACGGTCGTAGGTGAAGCTGTGGATGGAAAGGACGCGGTGGAGAAGACTCTCCAGTTCTTGCCTGACGTGGTAGTAATGGACATAGTCATGCCTGTGATGAACGGTCTGGAGGCAACCAGGCAGATATGCAAGGAGCGCCCTGAGACTAAGGTTTTGATGCTGACACAGTATGATGACGAAGAGAACATAGTAATGTCTGAGCAGGTAGGAGCCTATGGTTTTATTCCCAAGAGGGCGGCTAGCTCTCAGCTCATAACCGGTGTCAGGTCTGTGTATGCAGGACAGCGGCTCGAGAAACCCGCGGCACTCTAGCTGAGGGCGAAGGGCAGCCTGGCAAAGACCGACTCTTGGGCTAACGTCGTACCTTTTTATTGAATGAATTGTGATAGGCATTACCTGACGAACCAGCGGGTCAGGTGTCGTGAGGTCGGCTGTGCATTCGGCAGTTTACCTGCACAGCCTTGACATGCATCGTACTGGGATTCTACCTCCGTTTGTGCTAGCGTGTCACCGAAGTCCTCCTGGCCTGTGCATTCCATTACGGTCGCGGTTGATACGCCTCCCTTGCTGTGCAGAAGTCATGAAGGTAAAATGCGCACTGAGGCAGAAAACGGGACAGGTGAAGTTGGAGGAACTCCCTGAGGAGACCTCGGTGGAATTGGCAAGAATGTATGCCAGAAACTGAAAAAAGCCATCGAGGTATCGCTCCTGTCTAGCATTGCCAAGGCGGTTGACCCGAGAGGGCTGGTGAAGTGCCTTGGCTGCCCCTCGATGCCCACG
>CAZHQV010000084.1:0-9846 GCA_964534285.1 uncultured Dehalococcoidales bacterium | reverse complement strand
ACGGGGTGACAAATTCACTGAACAGTTAAGATGACATTTTCACTGGACAACAACATGGCCTATGGGGTCACTTTGTATTGGAAGAGAGGCACTTCGTCAATAAGCGTGAAAACCCCCTGAAACCTTGGTGCTAGCAGCTATTTCATTATTGGAGAGAAACATTCTCCTCCTGAAGTTATCAACTTGGAATCACTAAGGCTACAGGAGCCAGTGGGTGCCTTTCAATGAATAATCACCTCCGTTGCGGGCATCCTCTATAGATTTTTCATGCTAAGGAATGTAGACTCGGAAGAGACTAGGTATTGCATTGAGGCTTGGAATGGGTTATCCTCTATAGATTTTGCTTCGGTCTGCTTCGTGGCCTAGTAGAATGGAGAAAAGTCAGAGACCTCACAAAATGAGGGAGGACACAGGCTATTTCAGCGTAGTTACTGGCTCGGCAGGACATCTTGAGCGATAGATGGAGATTGCATATTTCAAGTTCATAATAAGCATAGGCCTGGTTCTGATATTCGCCAGGATATTTGGGGAACTCACCGAGCGTTACCTTAAGCAACCACCAGTCTTGGGGGAATTGGTGGCTGGAATCATTATTGGTCCTTTCCTCTTAGGTGGGTTCATATTCGACGACCCCATAATTCTGAACTTCGCCACAGTCCACAACCCCTTCGGGATGCTGGGTGACTTCGACGTAATGTATGTCATAGCGACCATTGCTGTGGTCATCTTGCTCTTCCAAGCTGGGGTGGAAACTGATACCCACGCTTTTCTTAAGCAAGCCCCGACAGGCTTCGCAGTAGCGTTTGGCGGCGTTGTCGTCCCCTTCATTGGAGGTTTCTTCGTGACCAAGTTGCTTGCCCCTGATGTTGGGGTTGGCGGGTGGCTATTCATGGGGGCTGTGCTTACGGCTACCAGTATTGGGCTTACGGTGAGGATACTGATGGACATGGGAAGGCTAGGCACTCGGGAGGGGGTTACTATTCTAGTAGGAGCTGTGGTGGACGACATAATCGGCCTAATCATTCTGTCTGTAGTTATCAAGATGGCTACTACCGGGGAGCTTGCAATCGCTGAGGCTGTAAAGGTCGCCGCCATTGGTTTTGCTGTGTGGTTTGCCTTGCTCTTTATTGGAGTCAAGCTCCACAAGTATATCTCTAAGTATGTGCTGGGTCCTTTCAAGAAGTCGGGGACTGCGCCCATCGTCGCTCTAATCCTGGGCTTCATCATAGCATATCTGGTTACACTGGTTGATTTGCATCCTGTTGTGGGGGCTTACGTTGCAGGCTTGATGTTCAGCGCCTGTGAAGAGAAAGAGGAAATAGTGGAGAAGGTGCGTCCCATAATGCTTTTCGCCGCTCCCTTCTTCTTTGCTTATTTGGGGATGATGGTTGACCCAAGGCTGTTTGCTGCGCCAGGAGCAGCAGTATTGTCAGTAGTCCTAATAATCGTAGCCATACTGGGGAAAATGATTGGCTGTTATGTCACAGCACGACCGGTGGGCAAGCTTTCTCACGCTGGTGGGATGATAGTCGCAACAGGCATGGTGCCCAGAGGTGAAGTGGGGCTAATCGTCGCCGCGGCAGGCTACATAGCCGGAGCCATAAGTTTGGGCTTATATGGGGCAGCAGTAGCGGTAAGCGTAGTAACCACATTGGTAACCCCGGCGATGCTGAAACCTTGGTTTAAGAGGCTGCCACTCCCCCAAGCGACGCTTAGCAGTCCTGAACCGACCGACAGCAGCTAGCTGAGGCTAGTCTTCTATTCCGAGGTCGTAAAGGCAGTCAATAGCATCCTGAACCGTTTCTATCCTCTCAGCATCCTGGTCACTTATTTCCAACTTCCTCCCGGCGGTGCCAAATTCCTCTTCCATGGCACTGATAAGCTCAACCAGATCTAACGGGGCGGCATTAAGATCCTCCGCAAAAGAGGCCTCTGGAGTCACCTCGCTCTCTTCAACCCCTAGCTGCTCTACAATGACCTTCTTTAGGCGTTCAAAGACGGTTGACACCCTGCCTCCATGGACTAGTTCACAGATTCATCTCTGGCAGTATATCGGGTCACAATGGAACCAAGTACCCCGTTGATTAACCGTGGTGAAGAATTGCTCCCGAAAGCCTTAGCAAGCTCTACAGCTTCGTTTATAATTACCTTAATTGGAGTGCTACTATCGAACAAGATTTCAAAGATGGCAAGACGTAGGATATTCCTATCTATAGCGGCCATTTGCTCTAGAGGGAAGGCTGGCGCGAACTCCGTGATCACCTCGTCAAGCCTCGGTCTGTGCTGTAGCACCCCTTGCACAAGGCCCCGACTGAAGTCAAAAGCCTCCTGAAGCAAAGCCTTCTCATTTGCTATACGAGGCAGAACCTGCTCTGCACTGTGGTGGGTGCAATCAAGCTCATAAAGCGTCTGGAGAGCAACGATCCTTGCCTCTCGCCTGAAGCCCATAGTCAGTTTGATATTGCCAGAGTCGCTAGTTCGGCGATGCCATCAACACCGGACACGTTGAGGGTCTGTGCCTCGGGACTGATTCGCTTGATCAGATTGCTCAGTACCACTCCGGGGCCTATCTCATAGAAGGCAGTAACCCCATGGTCAGTCATGTATTCTACGCAACGTTGCCACTGAATACAGGAGCGAAGCTGTCGCACAAGCTCTTCTCTTATGGAATCGACGTCGTTGAGGGGCTGAGCGCTGACGTTAGCCATCATAGGAATTGACGGTGGGTGGAAGGCGAACTCCGAGATGATTTCACGAAATTCCGTTATGATCGGCTCCATCAAATATGAGTGAAATGCCCCCGTCACCTTTAAGGGAACTAGCCCTCGGGCGCCTTTCATCTTGGCCAAGCTTCTTCCCTTAGCCAAAGCTTCGACGCTGCCGCTGATTACAGTCTGCCCAGGACAGTTGATGTTGGAGATATCGGTCTCGCTTTGAGAGCAGATGTCCTCGATAGTCTCTCTGTCGAGCCCGATTATGGCTAGCATACCGCCCGGGTTCTTTAGCCCAGCTTCATACATCAGTCTTCCCCTCTCCCGAACCAGGAGCACAGCGTCAACCAAGCTAAGTGCATTGGCAGCAACTAGAGCAGTGTATTCACCTAAGCTATGTCCTGCAACAAAGCTGGGCAATGGCAAATTGTCACCGCATTGGTGAGCTGCTCTGAGGCAAGCCAGGCTAGTCACTAAGACCGCCGGCTGCACGTTGTTTGTCTTTATCAGTTCTTCTTCAGGACCTTCAAAACATAGACGGGAGATAGGGAAGCCTATAGCAGCGTCGGCTTCATCGAAAACTTCCTTGGCTGCGGAATAGCTGCTGTACAGGTCTCTCCCCATCCCTACACTCTGTGCGCCCTGTCCCGGGAAGACAAAAGCGACTTTAGCTCCTTCAGCCATCTTCTTAGCTTGCTTTTTTCTTTGGAGCTTTGATCTCAATTGTTTGCCTGCCACTGTAGCTACCGCAGATGGGGCAAACATGGTGAGCCAGCTTAGGACTATGGCACTGGGGGCAGTCAGCTAGGGCAGGCAAAGCGAGCTTGAGGTGGCTGCGCCTCTTTCCCTGGCGTGCTTTGGCATACTTTTTCTTAGGTAGAGCCATATCAATCCATCTCCCTTATTCCAGTACAATCGGGTCTGCATAACGGTTTCATGGGCAGACTTAGCAGAGTATATTGCCGAATAATCTCTCCCACGTCAAGCATATGATTAGTATCAATAGTGCAGTTGGGGGATTCTTGGGACAAAGCAAGAGGCAAACCGTTAAATACATCAGTAGTAGGGAGGGACTCCTCTTCGATAGCGAAGACTATACAACCGGGGAAAGCATTCAGACAGCGGCTGCATACGAGAGGTACCTTAACGGCTAACTCGCCTTGAACCAGAATCCCTTGACCACTCCGAACCAGCGTCAGCTCCCCTTCAACAGAATTCTCGACCTGCTCATTGATTATCTCATGGATGTTGTATTTGCGGCTGGAGCCGACAGGCTCCTTCAGCAACTGAGCCACATTCACTAGCCCCTCAAAATGGCTTCCTGTCATTCTCTGCACTTTCATAGCCGCTGGAAATCGAGGTCGACACTAAAGTATAATAGTCGCCCGCAAAGGTTTCAAGCATTGGAGCTAGAAGGACTAAAGGCAAAGATAAGAAGCGAAGTAGATGCACTGCGTCAGGAGCTTATTCAGTTAAGTCTTAAGATTCACGATAACCCCGAGCTTAGCTTCCAGGAGAGAAGAGCATCGTCTTGGCTTATTGAATTCCTCCGCGACAACGGATTTCGCGTGAGGAGGAATTTCGTCGGTTTACCCACAGCGTTTGAAGCAACCTATGGTCGGGGGACTCCCAGGATTGCTTTGCTTGCCGAATATGATGCCTTGCCTCAGATGGGGCATGGCTGCGGACATAATGTTATAGCCGCTTCAGCAGTGGGTGCGGGTGTAGCGAGTAAGCTTGCTGTTGATCAAGTAGGAGGCACAATTGTAGTCCTGGGCACTCCTGGAGAGGAAGTGTTTGGTGGCAAGATAGACATGGTCGAAGCACGGGTGTTCGAGGAAATAGACGTGGCAATGATGGTGCATCCCAACACGCGGAACACGGTAACCATGGAGACGCTTGCCTGCACTTCCTTGGATGTGGAGTTTATCGGCAAAGCAGCACATGCTGCAGCTCAACCGTACAAGGGTGTAAACGCTCTCGAAGCTTTGATTATGGGCTTCAGTTCTGTGAATGCGCTCCGCCAGCACATAAAAGGGGAGGCGCGAATCCATGGTATAATCACTGATGGTGGCCAGGCCCCCAATATAGTGCCTGCTCGTAGCGCTGCTAGGTTCCTGATACGGGCGCTTGACAAAGGCTACCTGGATGAACTGAAAGAGAAAGTGCTCAATTGCTTTAGGGCAGGGTCTGTAGCTACCGGGGCCAAGCTAATACATCACTGGGGAGAGAGAAGCTACCTCCCAATGAAAAGCAATGTAGCCTTGGCCGGATTGTTCAACGAAAACCTTCAGTCACTGGGACGACATGTAGAAGTTCCTGACCCTCGTTTTGGCTTCGGCAGCACGGACATGGGAAATGTCAGCCAAGTAGTGCCTAGCATACATCCCTCAGTAGCTATTGCTCCTCCCGAAGTAGTGATACACACGCCCGAGTTCGCTGAGGCAGCGGCCTCTGAAGCTGGACATGAAGGACTATTGGATGCGGCCAAGGCAATGGCAACGACTGTGGTTGATATTCTGACAAAGCCTGAAGTACTAGACGAGATTAAACAAGAATTCTTGAGCTCTGATGACTAAGGTAGGGATCCCACACGCATTGTATTACTATCAATACTATCCTATGTGCAAGGCCTTCTTTGAGGCATTGGGCGCAGAAACTGTGGTATCCCCGCCGACTAATAAGGACATACTGAGTTGTGGCACGTCGAGGGCGGTTGCCGAAACTTGCCTGCCGGTAAAGGTCTTCTTTGGCCACGTTAAGTTCTTGGCGGATAGGTGCGATTGCGTGTTCATCCCGGCTATCCGCAGCCTGGGGAGAAAAGCTTATAATTGCTCCAAGTTCCTTGGCTTGCCCGACATGGCGAAAGCAGTAATACCGGAATGTCCTCCTATCCTCGACCCAGAGATAGATTTGAATCGAGGGCGGCGCAGGCTATGCCAGATTGTCCACACGCTAGGACGCCATTTTACCTCTGACAAAGGCAAGGTCAAGAGGGCAGCCGAGGAGGCACTGAAGGCCAACTCGGCCTACAACAATAGGATGTTCAATGAGGGAATTACACCTATACAGGCGCTGGAAGGGAGCTGTCAGAGCAACGAGGAAATGGAAGCCCATGACAGCGTGCCTCCGAGGCTGGAAATTGGCATTGTCGGGCATCCCTATGTTATTTATGACGATTATATTAACCATCGCCTCATGTCTCGGCTACAGGCAATGGGAGGCCGGATCTTCACTCCAGAAATGATGGGGGAAGAGGCGCTTCATATCGCTATGACAAGACTGGTGGGCAGGGAACACTGGAGCTTTGAAGCTGACATAGTTGGGGCGGCGGAGTGCTATTTAGAAGCAGGACTTGATGGCATAATTAGCGTCGCTGTCTTCGGCTGCGGCCCCGATTCGATGATGATAAGTATGGCGCAGCGCAGAGCAAGGCAGCTCAAAACTCCCTTCCTACACCTCAGTCTGGACGAGCATACCAGTGAAGGGGGATTGGTTACGCGTCTGGAGGCGTTTCTCGACATGGTTGAGCGGAGGAAGAAGATATGCGTGTAGGCGTACCTCATTTCGGCAACGTGCATGTTCCTGTGAGAGCCATCGGTCAGAGATTGGGTGCCAGTGATAAGGAGTTGATAATTCCCCCGCCAACCAGCCAAAGAACGTTGAATCTCGGCGTCAAATACTCACCGCCGGAAGCTTGCTTGCCCTTCAAGCTTACCCTGGGCAACTTGATTGAAGCCTGCGAACTAGGGGCGGACACTCTACTTCAAGCAAGGGGTACCGGCATCTGCCGACTAGGCTACTATGCGAAAGATCAGGAGCAAATCCTCCGTGATCTAGGCTACGATGTCCACTTTGTTACTATTGATGTATCTCACCATAAACTTGCCAGCATCCTGCAGCTTATAAAGCGCATGTGTGATGATTCGCCTTGGCCTCGGATCATCTCAATCTTCCGCTTTGGCATAGGTAAGCTTTTTGCCTTGGATAAGATAGAAAAAGTAGTCCAAAAGGTAAGAGCGCTGGAATTGGAGAAGGGCAAAGCTGACCAGATTTATCGAGACGCTATTAGGGTTATTGATGCGGCTGGGAAAGGCAAGGAAGTGAAGGAGTTGACTAAGCAATATATTGAAATGCTGCATCGGGTACCGCAAGACCCAACCTCTGACCCAATCAAAGTGGGCATAGTTGGGGAGATTTATGTCGTTCTAGAACCTTTTGCTAACATGGATATAGAAGTGGAACTGGGCAAATTGGGAGTCGAAGTGAGGCGGACTATGAGCCTCTCTCGATGGATCAAATACAGCCTGTTCCTCAACCCATTGGGCGTAGACGAGTGGAAAGAAGTCCATAAAGCAGCCATGCCTTATCTCAAACGTGATGTTGGCGGCGACGGCTGGGAATCAGTAGGTGAGAAGGTAATTCATGCGCGGGAACACAGTGATGGATTGATTCACCTGGCGCCTTTTACTTGCATGCCTGAAATAGTGGCGCAGAACATCATGCCGGCGACCAAGGAAGATATACCCGTGCTAGCTGTGCTTTGCGATGAGCAAATGGCTAAGCCGGGGATGATAACCAGGCTTGAGGCTTTTGTTGACCTATTGAAGTTCAGAAGAAGAAGGAAGGGTCGAAGATGAGGACTTACCTCGGTGTTGATGTGGGTTCGGTTACCACCAAGTTGGCCATGCTTGATGACGATGACAGACTAACAGGGTTTGAATATTTGCGCACAGAAGGTAGGCCGATCACTGCGATTCAAGAAGGGCTAAGGCGAATCGAGCAGCAAATGCCGCTTGGTGCAGGGATTTGTGGAGTAGCTACTACGGGAAGTGCTCGATATCTGGCTGGGGTTGTTGTTGGCGCTGACCTGATAAAAAATGAAATCACTAGCCAGGCCATTGCCGCTATGCACTACATACCCGGCGTGCAAACCGTTATCGAAATTGGGGGACAAGATAGTAAAATCATCATAATTCGCGATGGTGTGGTCGTTGATTTTGGCATGAACACAGTGTGTGCCGCCGGAACAGGCAGTTTTCTTGACCATCAAGCCTCTCGGTTATGTATAAACATTGAAGAGTTTGGGGAGAGAGCTTTGCGCAGCAAAACGCCTGTGCGCATTGCGGGCAGGTGTACTGTTTTCGCCGAATCAGACATGATCCACAAGCAACAAATGGGACACACGACTGATGATATACTCTATGGCTTATGCCAAGCGTTGGTTCGCAACTACTTGAACAACGTTGCCCTGGGTAAGGAGATTTTGCCACCGGTAATGTTTCAAGGAGGGGTTGCTTTCAATGATGGGATTGCCAAGGTTTTCGAGGAGGAACTGGGTACCGAGATCATTGTCCCTCGGTACCATGAAGTGATGGGTGCTATTGGGGCTGCCCTGCTGGCACACGAAGAGATGGATTCTACAGGTGGCGAGACGAAGTTCAAAGGCTTTGGCATAAGTGAGGCAGATTTCCGCACCTCGTCCTTCATATGTAAAGCCTGCCCCAACCTATGTGAGATCTCTCGGATTTCTCTCAACGGCAACGTTCTGGCTATGTGGGGAGGGAGATGTGATCTTTGGGAACGAGCACCCACAACTTGAAACCTAGGAAGCTATCCAGGAATCATTATTGGCAATGAGACTACCGCCGTGAGTGCTGGCCTTGATACCCTAGCGGGGCAAGTCACAGTTCTGCAAATGGATGACACCCAGTTGCCACTAACGAAATCCGATTTGGAGCCAGAGCGGTGACTGCCGTGTGTGGGCCGTAATCTCGCGAGCCAGCGTTTGCTGGGGAAGAGAGGTCAATGGGCGAGCTGGACCTCTGCTCCCTTACCGTCCTGCTTTCTCTAGGGCTGAAGCTATATTGGTGCTGGGAGGCACAGCGTGCCTTCGCGGATGGTCTTCATTTATCAAGGTTTGCTTCTTCCTTCCGGTGAGGCCACTGCTGCAGCCGTTTCTGGGCCAGCAAGATGCTTCGAGGCAGGCCTGTGACTGAACCCGGGCGGGGTTCGAGTGGAACACGGTGGCGATTGGAATTGAGGCCCGTAGAGCAACTAAGTGCCCTAGACCGAAGCGGAAACAGGATGATAGAATATGTACACGGAAATCACTTGGTGTTTCTGTCGCTGTTGGCTTAGAGGTCAACAGGAGGCACAACGGGGAGATTCCAGCTGTAAGCGCGGGGGCTCGGACAATCGCCTGCGAACTAGAGGAAACCGGAGTACTGTTAGTGCGAATTGTTGGGGCGCACAGCGGAACCTGTACTCTGTGAAGGGGGGTGTCTATCATAATCTTATGAAAGTCATACTTTTGCGGGATATCACAGGCGAAGGAAGGAAGGGGGAAATAAAGGAAGTGGCTGACGGGTATGCTCGAAATTTCCTTGTACCTCGTGGCTTGGCTTTGCTGGCGACCCCTGCAGTTGCCAAGCAAGCGGAAGGACTAATCCGAAGAGAAAGTCAGCACCAAGATATTGAGGAAACCAGGCTGGAGAAGCTAGCCCAGCAAATTGAAGGCAGAGAAGTCCACTTTCAAGCTAGAATAGGTGCCGGCGGGCGTCTATTTGGGTCTATCACTGCTGCCGACATAGCTAAGGAGCTGAGCCAGGTGATTGGCTCTCCTATAGATAAGAGGAGGGTAGAAATAGACAAAGCACTGCGCCAAGAAGGCAGCCATGAGGTTACAATTAGACTAGCTAAGGATCTAGTTCCGAAGATAAAAGTCGTAGTTGAGTGAGTGTGAGGTTAGACGTGGCACAAGACAAGTTGCCGCCACACGACATCGAAGCCGAGCAGGCAGTAATTGGCTCTTTGCTTATCGATCCAGACGCCATATTGGAGGTTGCTTCTTCTCTCAACCCCGACGACTTCTTTGGTGAAACGAACCAATTGATCTATCAGGCGTGTTTCTCCCTGTATCAACGCAATGAAGTCATTAACCAGATCACTGTAGCCCATGAATTGATGCGGCAAGATAGGCTGGAGCAAATAGGTGGTGCTGCCTACCTGAGCCATCTAATATCTACTGTGCCTACGTCTCTTCATGTTCAGCACTATGGTCAGATAGTGTCAAGTACTGCGGTGATGCGGAGGTTAATTGGTGCTGCGGGGCAGATTGCTGCTATTGGCTATG